>NZ_JBSGVW010000025.1:0-36076 GCF_053608645.1 Streptomyces sp. NPDC055013 | reverse complement strand
TTGGGGCCCGCCCCCTTTGGGGGGGGCGGCCCAGACTCGGTCTAGCCCTGGCCGTCTTCTGGGGCGAGCGGTTCTCCGCCCGGGGCCCCACTGCCGTCACCGGGCTCGTCGCCGCGTTTCTCCGGCCACGCGTCCCTCACCTGCAGTGCCAGCGAGCCAACAGCGGCCACAGTCGTGATCCACAGGGCAAAATCTTCTGAGTTCATGTCGGTCCTCTTGGATCAAGCAGGACCTCGCACCAAACTACGCGGTCAAGCGCCGTCCGCGCACTCCGCATCTATGCAGTTGGTGGCGGTCTCGGTCGATGAAACGACGGAAGACCGCACATCCCGGCGCTCGGGGAACTCGAGGCTCAGCCAAAACAAGTTCACCCGGCGGATGGCACGGCCGGACAGGAACCGGAACACCTTGGACGGTCGGCGACGTGTCGTCATGGCCACGGATACTGACGACCAAGAGCGCCAGCAGTTCGTTCAAGCAGGGAGGCTCGACGCCCAGGAGCGCCAGCAGTCGCAGAACTCGAAGGGCAGCACGGGCCTGGCTTAGCAGCCGGCCGTCATGCCGGTCCGGGCCGTCGGCGTCCTCAAGGCCCGCAAGCGCCAGGAGGGCTTCCGGCGTCAACGTCCTGAGGTCCGCAGTGGACATGCCCTGAAGGGCGCCGAGCACCCACAGCGGAACCTCGGCGGAATCCAGCATCCGCATCCTGCGAGGGTGCCGGCGGATTCGCTCCTGTTGTTCCGCTTCGAGGTCACCTATGCGTTCCGCTGATCTCCAGAGAATCCACACCACCTCCAGCACCATGCCGGCGAGATGACAGCTGGCTGCAGTATGCCGATCCCCAAGGGCCCGGATGTCTTCAGCGATCCTTCGAAAGCTGGCGGCGACTGGCCCATCAGGAAGTCGTTGGCTCACGGAGAGCACGAGCTCAGCACGCTCCTCGGGCTCCATGGCCGCGAGCGGGTGTCTTTCCAGAGCCCTGCTTGAGCCATGGGCGAGTTCGTTCCGGCCGCGACGGATCGCCTCGGCGTCGGCCTGGTTGAGGACCCTCATCATCCGTCGCGCCTGACGCACGGAGAGTGAATCAGCAGCCGAGAACCCATGCACGGCGAGGCTCCGCCCGGGCTGCCGCCTCACCCCAAGGTCCATGACGCAAGGCTACTGGCGTCAGAGCCCTGTCACTGCGACATCACCCGATCTGGTGGTGAAACGGATGCCGCCACCCGAACGTCCCGAACATGTCCGCTATGTTGCGCGGCAGGTCATAGCCCTAGACACCGCATCGCGGCCGGAAAAGTCCAGGGAAGCGGACTTTCTGTGTTCCACAACTACGGACAGGGCGGTGCCGGCGCAACGCTGTTCATGGGGGCGCTCTGGCGAGCTCGTCCGATTGGTGTCCGCTATTCCTGGTGGGTCGTCGTGTTACGTGAAGCTGGGCCTAGCTGATCAAGTGCCCGCCGCGTAGCAGCGGAGCGGCACGACCTGCTGCGGATCCCACTGTTGCTCAACGGTGCCCAGCAGTTGCCACCCCAGCCGCTCATACAGGGCTATCGCCGAGACGTCCGAGGCGACAACGTCGAGCACCGGGTGCAGACCCCGACTGCGCGCTTCTCCCACCGCTTGCTCCAGCAGCAGGGCGCCCAGCCCGTTCCCTCGCGCCGCTGGATCGACAAACAGCCTGCTGACCACGGCAGTTACGTCAGGCATCTCGCCCTGGCGAGCGCTCCAAAGGGCAGCTGCCGCGTCGTCCATCGTGCCACGGGACAGGCCGACGTGGCCGACGACTTGACCGTTCAGATCAACTACCCAGGCTGCTAGCAGAGACGGTCGAGCCAGCCAACTGGCGGGGTGGTGAGGCCAGTTCATCGGGTAGCCGTCCTGCTCGTGGACGGCGGCCAGTACGCGAACGCACCTGCTGAGGTCGTGATCATGTCGGCGTCGGATGTTGCGGAGAGGATCGACGTGCGGGCGTCTGGTATCAGCCACTCTTGCCTCCTTCTTCGCCCGAGGCGGCACCGGCGCCACACTTCACGAGAGTATGGAGCAGCGCCGCTTGTGTAGTCGCGCCGCGAAGCGCGCCCGGCCACTCTCCGTGGCGGAGTGCGGCTCGTTGGCCGACGTAGCGGAATAGAAGCGCGGACAATTTGTCCATAAGTACTTCCCTGTCGACTCTTGACTACCGAGTGGCAACGACTCTCAGATTCTGCCCTGTTCGCAACCTTTGCCCTCATTTGCTTCGATTCGAAGGAGTGCGCTGGAGGCCTCAGGAGCGGCGCCACGGGCTTCACTTTGTGGTCGCGGCGCTGCCAGCTCTGTTAACACTTGGCGACCAGGGGCGCGGGTCAGGGCATTTTTCGTACCCTGATCCGAGTGCTCCATCGCGAAGGGACAGATCCACCGATGAGTGAAAACCTGACGCTGGGAGACCGTCTCCGTACAGCGCGTAGGACGCGGAAGCTGTCTGCCGCCCAACTGGCACAGAAGGTCGCTGTCTCCCCGAGCTACGTGCAGAAGCTGGAGTCCGGCGCGCGGAAGGCTTCACCGTCGCTGGTGCTGGCGCTCGCCAAGGCGCTGCGCTTCGGCCCCGAGGTTCTGACGGGCCAGCCGTACTACGGCGAGCCGGAGGCCGAGGACGGCGTCCACGCTGTCATTCCTGAGCTCCGCCGCCTCCTGCTCTGCTACGACAGCCCCGACGACCTGGAGATCGCTCCCCGGGTGCTTCCTGTGCTCGCCTCGGAGGTTGACCAGGTGGCGGCCCTGCGCCGCGACGCCCGGTACGCCCCGATGGGCCCCCTGTTGCCGCCGATCATCACCGAACTGACGCACGTGGCCCTCGGTGGCGGCAACGGCGACCGGGGCAAGGCGTTCTGGCACCTGGCGCGCGCCTACCGCGCCGTGAACTCCCTGGCCCACAAGATGGGCCACCACGACCTGTCGAACACGGCGCTGGAGCGCGTGCGTTGGGCGGCAGACCGCTCGGGTGACCCCCTGATGCAGTTCACCGCCGGCTACCTCGTCGCAGGAGCGATGCTTCGCCAGGGCGCGTACTCGTCGGCACGCCGCAAGCTCCTTGCGCTGCGGACAGAGCTGGAGCGGTTCCAGCCGGAACGCTCCTTCACGGAGGATGCGCTCGCTGTCGACGGCGCTCTGCTGCTGAAGCTGGCCGTTCTCGAAGCCCGTGAGAACAACTCTGATCGTGCTGACGCGTATCTGCGTGAGGCGGAGCAGGTCGCGGGCATGGCAGGTAACCGCGATTCGCTGGCGTACGAGATGTCGTTTGGCCCGACGAACATCCGCATCCATGAGGTGCACGCGATGATCGACATGGGTGACACCGAGCAGGCTCTCGCCCGCCTGACCGAATGGTCTCCTGTTTCCGGCGGCGAGTGGGCGCCGCCCAGTACGACCGTCGGCGAGCGGTCGAGCCACCACTTCATCGACGTGGCCTCCGCGAAGCTGGCTGTGGGCGACCGGGCTGGTGCCTTCGCGGATCTCAAGCGCGCACGGAAGGTCGCGCCCAACCACACGCGGTTCCACCCGTCCGTTCGCGAGACCACCTCGGCGCTGCTCAGGATGGACGCGCACCCGTCCAACGAGCTGTCAGCTTTTGGTAGTTGGACTGGCATTAGCACAACCTGAGGTTGTGTCAAGGGCCTTGGTAGGCGAACCCCACGGACAGTCTGTCCGCGCACAATAGCTTGCCGAATGGAATGGTCTCCTCACACGTAGTGGTGAGGAGGCCTTTTCCATGTCCGACCCCAATCCCACAGCTCGCGCGAACCCGCCGCGCTGGATGCCCATCGGCGAGGAGCCCGAGCTGTGCTCGGCGGGCGAGTGGTGGGATGCCGTACGCGCTGTGGAGGCTGTGGGCCAGCGCGCGATCGAGATCCTCCACGAGGGTGGCGAACTGGTCGGCCCGGTGATCCTGGACCACGAGGGCCCGGAGCCCCGGCTGTACTTCCTGGTTCCCGTGGGTACTGCGGCCCGCTGGGAGGAGCCGGGGACGGTTGCGCTGGGGCAGAAGTGCCACGTGGTCGTGCCGTCCGCGGAGAGCACGACGCCTCCGGGGATGCACTGGCACGTCTTGCCCCAAGGCCCGCGATCGCTGACGCGGCCCGATGCTCTACGCCGCGCGCTGAGCCAGGCTCGACGAGAGCGGCGAGGGCCCGCGGAGGAAGCAGCCTCCTGATGGCTCTGAGCATCTCCTTCGTGCTGTTGCTCGGCATTGTCGTGGTCCTTCTGATCCGTAGCAAGGCCGTGAAACCCGGCCCCGCGATCGTCTGCGTGCTCTTCGGGTTCTTCCTGTCGAGCACTTCCGTGGCCCCGAGCATCAACCGGTTCATGACCGGCGTCGCCGACATGGTCGGCCAGATTCGCTTCTAGGGAACCCGACATGCCTTCCGAGTTCTTTCCCTGCTCGGCCGGCGGTCCGCCCCAACCACTTCGCGGCCCCTTCCCCCAACCTGCCTGAGGCCCTCGATGACATCCACGTTCAGCTCGGAGAGCATGTCCCGCCGCACAGTGCCCGCGCATCGGACGAACGGCCCCGATCCCGTTCGCCAGCGGCGCCTGGTCCACTCCGAGGGACTCTGATGCGTCTCGTCTACCACCCGGCTGGCCATGACGACGATCTACGCACGGCCCTGGTCGAGCTGCAGGCGGGGCGTTGGAAGCCGACGCGGGAGCTGCTGTGGGAGACGGGCACGCACTGGCCATTGCGGACGTCACGCACTCAGTTGCTGGCCGTGGCAGCCGCCCGATCGGACGTGGTCGACGTCTGGCTCGCCGAGGAGCCGGACAGCTACGACGCCCAGCTGATGGCCGTTCGTGTCGCCGTCGAGAGGGCGCTGCGTGCTCACCGTCAACAACACCCTCGGACCTTGGAGTTCGAGACGAGGGCGCGACGTGCCGCGCTCCTGGCAGCTCGTCATGCGCCGCACGATCCCGTGCCGTGGGTGTGCCTCGTGGCGCTGGCGCAGATCGACACGCAGCAACTGAGGCAGGAACACCGAATGAGGCCCAACGAGCCGATGCTGCCCAGCGGTCCGTGGGGGTTGTTGTACGAGGTCAACCAGCGTGATCCGTACAACCGCGAGGCCTACCACCGGGTGCTGCAGTTCCTGCTCGCCCTTCAGGGGCCGTGGGGCGCTTCTTTGGCCGCGGTCTTCGACTTCGGCCGATCCGTGGCCTCACAGCGTCCCGTCGGATCGCCTCTACTGCTTCTGCCGGCGTACGCACAGATCGAGCAGCGTCGGCAATCGCGCGCCGATGCGCTGTGGCGGCGGCAGTGGGCGCAGGAGTCGACGCTCGACTACACACTGGCCGCCTTTCACGACTGGTTCCACAAGGCGCCCGTCGGGCAGCACTCGGTGGCCGATCTGAACCTCCTGGCCTACGCGTTGTGGGCAGGAGCCCAGTATCTGGAGGCCGCCGAGGTGTTCGAGGCGATGGGCCCGTACGCCGCTCGCGAGCCGTGGGCGTCAGTGCACGACGGGGCCGCAGGGCCGGACCCCGGCGAGGCGCTGCTCCTTCGAGCACGCGCCGAGTCCCTCTCGTACGCCCGCAACCATAGGCCGCGCGCAGGGCCGCACCCGTGATCGGCATTCGCTGCCAGCTAAAGCATTCATTGGCATGAACCTGTCTAAATGTCCCGAGTTTTGGAGGCTGACCTGTGTCTCGCTTGAGTCCAAACCACCGTGCGACGTCCCGGAAGTCCGATGACGCATACCTGCGGGAGCTGGGCTACGAGCCCGTGCTGACCCGGCGCATGGGGCCGTTCGGGAACTTCGCGATCTCGTTCAGCGTCATCAGCGTCTTGTCCGGCTGCATGACCCTGTATGGCTTCGGCCTGAACACCGGCGGCCCGTCGGTGATGCTGTGGGGTTGGCTGATCGTCGGCGCCATGGTGATGTTCATCGGCGCCGCGCTCGCCGAGGTGACCTCCGCCTATCCGACCTCCGGAGCCCTGTACTACCAGGCAGAGCAGCTCGGCGGACGGAAGTGGGGCTGGTACACAGGATGGCTCAACTTGTTGGGCCTGCTCGGCGCGATCGCCGGCATCGATTACGGGGCCGCGCTGTTCACGGGCGCCCTGTTAAACCTGCAGTGGGGCTTCGAGCCAACGCCGGGCAGGATCATGGTGATCTTCCTGTGCATCCTCGCCCTGCACCTCGCCCTGAACCTGTTCGGGGTCCGGCTGGTCAGTATCCTCAACAGCATCAGCGTCTGGTGGCACCTGGGCGGCGTCACTGTGATCGTCGGTGCACTGGCGATCGTGCCCTCTCACCACCAGTCCGCGGACTTCGTGTTCGGTGAGTTCGTCAACAACACCGGCTGGTCCAGCCCCTTGTACGTGGCTGTGCTCGGCCTGCTGCTGGCCCAGTACACGTTCTGCGGTTACGACGCCTCCGCGCACCTGTCCGAGGAGACCACCGACGCACAGGTGTCCGCATCTCGCGGGATCATCCACGCGATCGGGTGGTCGTGGTTGGCCGGGTTCGTCCTGCTGGCCGGGCTCACGTTCGCGATCCAGGACTACGCGGGCACTGTGGGCACGGCGACGGGAGTGCCGCCGGCGCAGATTTTCCTGGACGCGCTGGGCGTCGCGGGGGCGAAGGCACTGCTCCTGGTCGTGATCACCGCGCAGTTGTGCTGTGGCAACGCCGAGACCGCCGCAGCCAGCCGGATGGTGTTCGCGTTCTCGCGCGACGGGGCGCTGCCGGGCTCGCACCTGTGGCGGCAGGTCGACCGCCGCACTGGAACCCCGCGCCTGGCCGTGCTGCTGGCGGTCGTGTGCGCCGCCGTGCTGGCCTTGCCGAGCCTGTACAGCCCGGTCGCGTACGCGGCGATCACCAGTATCAATGTGGTCGGGATCACCCCGGCGTACGCGATCCCGATCTACTTGCGCATCAAGAACCGCGACCGCTTCCGGCCCGGTCCTTGGAACCTCGGCAGCTGGGGTGTGGCCGTCGGCACGATCGCCGTTGCCTGGGTGCTGTTCGTGACGGTGCTGTTCTGTCTGCCGCAGACACGCCCCGCCGACGGCGGCCTGGTCTCCGTGGAGACCTTCAACTACGCGCCCATCGCACTGCTCGCCGTCCTAGCCCTCGCCTGGGGGTGGTGGCGGAAGCAGGGCAGCTCCTATGAAGTGCCGGCCCAGAACTTCGACCGCTCGGCGACTACGTACGAAGACGAGGTCGTGTGATGACGAGAACCACGACCGGCAACGGCACGGTGGCCCGACTGGCCCCCGCACCTGTCCTTGAGCAGGGCGGGCGCTCCGGGAAGGGCCTCTCCCCGTCCGACCTGCGGAACCTCGTCAAGGCGGGTGCCATCGACACGGTGCTGCTCGCCGTCCCTGATCTGCAGGGGAGGCTGAAGGGGAAGCGTTACGACGCGAACCACTTCCTCAAGCGCGTCGCGCATGACGGCGCTGAGGTGTGCGCCTACGTCCTGGCCACCGACATCGACATGAGCCCGGCGGACGGCTTCGCCCTGACCTCGTGGGAGACCGGCTACCAGGACCTGTCCGTGCAACCGGCTCTGTCGACCCTCTGCGTGGTGCCGTGGCTGCCGCGCACCGTTGCCGTGCTCGGCGATGCGGTGCACCACGACGGGACGCTGATCGACATCGCGCCCCGTCAGATCCTCCACCAGCAGTTGACCCGACTGTCGCGGCACGGGCTGCATCCCAAGGTGGGGATCGAGACCGAGTTCGTCCTCTACAAGGGCACGTACGCGGACGCGGAACAGGCCGGCTATCAGGGTCTACGGCCGTTGACGACGGAGAACCGGGACTACGCCCTCGACCATGACCCCGTATCTGACCGGTACTTGCGCCGTCTTCAGAGGGCGCTCGCCGGGGCGGGGATGCCCGTGGAAGCGATCAAGAGCGAAGCGGGCCCAGGCCAGGTCGAGGTGACCTTCCCGTACGGTGGCGCTCTCACCGCCTGCGACCGACACCCGCTCTTCAAGCACGCCGTGCGCACCCTGGGCTCGCGCGCCGGTCTGGCACCCACGTTCATGGCAGCCCCGGAAACCGGCCGAGCCAACGGCCTGCACCTGCACGTGTCGCTGTGGTCGAAGGCCATCAGCCAACTCCACGAGCCCGGCAGCGAGCACGAACTGTCCCAGGTCGGTCAGCATGCCATCGCGGGTCTGCTCGCCGGCCTGCCCGAGCTGGGCCCGTTCTACGCACCCAACGTGAACTCCTACAAGCGGTTCACGCCCGGCTCTTTCGCGCCGACCACGTTCACCTGGGGCCGCGACAACCGCACCTGCGCGGTCCGCGTCGTCGGCCGCGGCGAAGGGCTGCACCTGGAGATCCGTGTGCCGGGCGCGGACGCCAATCCGTATCTGGCGCTGTCGGCGGTACTGGCCGCCATGGACCACGGTCTGGAACGGAAGCTCGCCCTTGGTCCCGAAGCGACCGGCAACGCCTACCGCGCGAGTGGAACAGAAGCCCCCTTGCCATCCACCCTCGGCTTGTCCCTGACCGCATTCCAGAACAGCGCGCTCGCGCAGCAGGCCTTCGGCACCGAGGTGGTCGAGCACCATGCCCGCCTCGCCCAGCTCGAACTCACCCACGACGAGCGCCTCGTCACCGATGCCGAGCGTCAGCGATGGCTGGCCCGTGCCTGACCGGCCCGCCTCCCAAGAAGGGACCCACAGCCGTGAGCGGCCGCAGATGACCAGCTCAGGCCGCATTGTCAGTGGCCCTTGGCAAGCTACCCACCCACGACAGGACACTGAGCGCGTCCGATCCGTCACCCATCGTGGCGTGGTCGGGCGGCCAAGCGAGCGGAAGGGCGCACCGTGACCGACATGCCCAGCGCGCTCCACCAACTGGTGGAGTCGGTGACCGACACGTACACGGTGGTCGTCGAACATCCCCGGCCTGGCGACATCAGACCTTCCATCTGGGAGGTCAAGGGACCTGGTGGTGACCGGTGGTTCGGCAAGCTTCACGCGGGCCCGAAACTCCACCGCCGCGAAGTGACCGCGTACCAGAAGTGGACCGTCGCCCTGGGCGCCGACCGTGCACCCGAGCTCGTCGCCGCGGACACGCAGACGCGCACCATCCTGATCACCGCCGTCCCTGGACGCAGCCTCGACACACTGCGCCTGCCGGCCGAGCAGGAGCGTGCGGCCTACGAGCAGGCCGGCGAACTGCTCGCCCGGCACCACACCGCGGCAGCCGACGAGCCCACGCTGGAAGAGACAGAGGAGATGTGGGACCAGACAGTCGCCCAGCTCCTGGAGCGCACGGCGACGAACGTGCCGGAACACGACCTCGCGATGGTGCGCATGCTCGCTGGGGAAGCTCCGCCGAGCCTGCCTCGCGTATCCCAGCACGGCGACTACATGCCCAAGAACTGGATGTGGGACGAGACTGAGCAGCGGCTCCGGGTCATCGACTACGAACGGGCCGAGCTACGGCCCGCCGCCTACCGGGACCTGAGCCGACTGCGCTACCGGATCCTGCGCCACCGCCCCGACCTCCACGCCGCGTTCCACAGCGGATACGGCCGCCCCCTCACCGAGGAGGAACAGATCGCGTGCAGGGCGTACGGGGCGCTGGATGCCTTGGACTCTCTGGACTGGGGGATCAAGCACCGCGACATCGGCCTAGTTGACGAGGCGCACACCATGCTGGAGAACCTGCGCCTGGAGACCGGCAAGCGGGTGTGGGGCGGGTGGCGCGCATGAACGCCTTTGCCGGAACCTCTACCTACTACCGGCGCTTCCGCCCAGGCATCCCCGCCGAGCTCGCAGCCCTTCTCGACGAGGTGGCGCCCACGGACAGGCCTCGGCGCCTTCTGGACATCGGCACTGGCCCGGGACTCGTTGTCCACGCCCTCTTGCCGTACTTCGACGATCTGTTCGCGGTCGATGCCGAGCCGGGGATGCTCACGGAAGCCGAGGTCATGCTCCGGCCCGCGCTCGACACCGCCCACCGGCTGCAGCTTCGTCATGCACTCGCGGAGGACTTCCTGCCGCCGGAGGGATGGCAGCCTCATCTCGTCACCTGCGGCCGAGTCTTCCACTGGCTGAACCAGCCCCGCTTCCTCGACCGGCTCAGCGAGTACATGGCCCCTGAGGGGGTGGTCGCCGTCTTCAGCGACCGGAGCCTGTGGACCGCCGACAGTCCGTGGCAGCGGACCGCCCGAGAAGTCGTCCAGGACTTCCTCGGCGAGCAACGGAGAGCCGGTGACGGCGTTTTCAGCGCCCCCGGTCCGTCGTACGAAGAGGTGCTCCGTGCTTCCGCCTTCTCACACGTCACCTCCACGGTCATTGCCGTTCGTCGCCAATGGAAGATCCCTCAGATCCTGGGCTACCTGTACTCGACCTCGTTCGCGGCCCCGCACCTGTTCGGCGATCGTCGCGATGCCTTCGAACTGGCCGTCACCAACGCCCTCACCCCCTTCGCCGACAGGGGAGTGCTCACGGAGGACAACGCCTTCACCGTCCTCACAGCCCGCCGTCCCTCCGCACACGAGGGTCGGTGATTCGTATGGACGGAGCAGCCAGCGGTGACACGTTGACCGCTGACGTGTTGGAAGATCGGTACGGGCTCGTCGCCGCGGTCGTCGAACCTGTGCTCATGGGCACGGACACCATCAACCGGCGAGTCCTGACGGATGACGGGCTGAGGCTGTTCGTCAAGCAGTACCGCTCCATGGACGACCTGGACGCGGCGCGCAACGCATGGGACATGTCGGAGTACTGCCGGGCCGCCAAGCTCCCCGTTCCACGCGTGTGGGCTGATATTAACGACAACCTGGTCACCATCGCGGGAGGCAGCGCTTGGGCGGTGGTCGACGAGGCTCCCGGCCGGGTGTCCACGTCTGCGATGACAGTCCCACTCGCCGAACACATCGGCGTCGTCATGGGGCGCATGCACCGTGCGCTCGCCGCGTATCCGTTGCCCAAGCGTGTGCAACAGACCCGCTGGCGTGGCGAGCCCGTCGAGGACGCTGTGGCGAGGTGCGACACAGTGATGGCCAGAGCCACGCGACAAGGCCACGACCGCCTTGACCAACTGCGTGATGATCTCGACCAGCGGCGGACGAACCTGCGCACGCATGCCGCCAGGCTGAGAGAGCGTCTGCCCGAGACCCTCGGCGAGCAGGCGCTGCATGCGGACCTCTCCCGCACCAACCTGATCACGCTCGGCGAAGCAGTCACCGGTGTCATCGACTTCCGCTGCGCCAGCGCGATGCCGGCCTGGGAGCTGGGGCGAGTGGCGTTCGACCCGCGCACCGTCGCGACCAGCACCGAGTGGGCAGCCTGCGCCCTGGCCATGGCCAGGGCCTACCGCTCGGAGCACCCCAGCCTCCCGATCCGGGAGGTGCGGGCCTGCGCCCGGATCGCGCTGCTGTACATGCTGTTCAGCGTCTACGGCGCCACCACCGCCGAATACGACCTGCCGCGGGAGGCGGAGGCGGATCTGCAACGGCACTGGCGCGAGCGCCAGATCGCCATCGGCCGACTGCTCAGTGACCTTGAAGGCGTTGAAGACGAGTTCGCGGGCATCGGAGCGAGCGGAGGCGCGACGTGACTATCCAGCAGCTTCCAACTGGGTTGAGCGAACTGGCTGATGAGCGACAGCCTCAACCACGCATGGCATACAGGGGGACGTCTTGGCGTATCAAACCGTGATCGGTCTGCACCTGGCACTTATCCCAAAGCAGCGTGAGCTGCCTGGATTCCAAAGGACTTTCCTGGCCCGGCATGGCGTTTCGGCGGAGGGCCTGAGTCGATGACGACCATTCCGAAGCCCACTGCGGCTGCCACGCCGACCGACGAGGCAGAGACGCCGGACGAGGAACTGAAGTTCGTCATCCCCGGCGACCGCCGCATCGAGGCCGCCAACGCGATCACGACCCGTTCGATGGCCCGGCGTCTGCCCCAGCTGATCCGCCGCTCGCTGGCCCTGGGCTGGCAGGTCGACCGTGCAGCGGTCATCGCGCTGCTCGCCGTCCAACTCCTCTCCGGGGTGTTGGAAGCGTTCGGCCTGATGGCCACCACCGGGGTGATCAAGCCTCTGATCGCCTCTCAGCACATCAGCGGCGACCAGCTCCGCTCCGCCGTGCCTTCCCTTGTCGTCCTGTCCGGCGCCATCGGTCTCCGTGCCCTGTTGGGTATCGCCTCCACCGCGCTGTCGGCCCGGTTGGCCCCGCGTATCGCCCGGGAGGCCGAACTCAAGCTTCTCCACGCGGCGACCAAGGCGGAACTGGCCGCGTACGACAACCCCGGATACAACGACCGCTGGGACGCGGCCGACCGCGGGGTGGAGGTCTCCAGGGACCTTCTCACCCAAGCTCAGTACATCCTCGCCGCGTCGGCATCGCTGATCGCCTCCGCGTGCGTCCTGACCGCCGTGCACCCGATCCTTCTGCCTCTGCTCGTCCTGGCGGCCCTGCCGAAGGGCCTGGCCAGCGTCCGCGCAGCGCGCATCAGCTACATCGCCTCGCTCGCCACGTCGAAGGACCGGCGACTACTGGGCATGCTGCGCTGGTACATGGTCGACAAGCAGACCGCGGACCAGGTCCGCTCCGGCACCATGGCGCCGTTCCTGCTCGACAAGTACCGCACGGCCGGCGCACGGATCGACAGGACCACGGACCAGGCCACCTGGCGCTCCGCCAGGATCTCCCTGGTCGGCGGGGCCACGGGAGGCCTCGCCCACGCGGTGGCATGGGTGGCCCTCGCGCTGCTGGTGTCTGCCGGACAGATCTCCGTCGCTGCCCTCGGCACCGCGTTCCTCGCGCTGGGGCGTGTCAGCGCGGGACTGGACGGGATCGTCGGCTACGGAGCACAACTCTTCCGTACGGGTATGTACTTGGACGACTGGGCGGACTTCATCGACGAGGCCGGCGGACACCGCATCGACCGGGGCTCCCATGCGCCGGCCGCCCCCGCCGTCGTACGCGCGGAGAACATCACCTTCCAGTACCCGAGCGCCGACCGTCCCGCCCTTGACGACGTCTCCTTGGAGGTCCGGCGTGGCGAAGTCGTCGCACTCGTGGGCGAGAACGGCTCCGGCAAGACCACTCTCAGCAAGATCCTCTCGGCCCTGTACCTGCCCGACCAAGGAGCCGTCGCCTGGGACGGCACCGACACCAGGCACCTGGACGCGCACGCTACCTGGGCGCGTGTCGCCGTCGTGCCGCAGTCCTACGCGGCCTGGCCTCTCTCGGCGCGGGAGAACATCACTCTCGGTCAGACCACCGAGGAGGGAGACGCCGCCGTGCTCGCCGCGGCGCAGGCCGCGGGTGCCGACGAGGTCGTCGACGGGCTGCGCAGCGGGCTGAACACCCTGCTGGCCAAGGAATGGTGGGGCGGCCAGGAACTGTCCGGCGGACAGTGGCAGAGGATCGCGCTCGCCCGAGCGTTCCACCGGCCGGCCGGACTGCTCGTCCTGGACGAACCGACCGCGGCTCTCGACCCGAGGGCCGAGCACCGCATCTTCACCGGACTACGCCGCCTTGCCGTCGACCGCGCGGTCGTCCTGGTCACTCACCGGCTCACCAATGTGACCATCGCCGATCGCATTGTTGTCCTGGACCAGGGCCGTGTCATCCAGCACGGCACCCCGGAGCAACTGCTGGCCCAGCGGGACGGCCTGTTCCGAGAGTTGTGGGATCTGCAGAACGAGCGCACCGGGCAGGTCCCTGCCCAGGCCGACTCGGACGAAAACGTCGCGTCGAACCAGTCCGTCCTGTTCTGAACAGGCGGTACGGATGGGAGGTTCCACGAGATCGGATTGGCCGACGGCAGGCGTGTACGTCTTCGAGGCCCCAGCGTCGTGGTGCCTTTGGCGGCCGGGCTGTGAAAACAGTTGCGGTGAACTGTTCACTGCGTTTTGCTGGAGGTATGGCGCAGCCCATCTCTCCCCAAGCCTTGGTACGCCAGCGACTGTTCAGGGATATGAGCGTGGAGGAGCTCGCTGAGGCGGTCGGTGTTACGTCACGCGCCGTGCGCCACTGGGAGACGGGAGCACGGGCCGTCGGTGATCGGGCTTTCGGACGGCTGCTGGAGGTGTTGCGCTGCGATGCACAGAAGTTGACGGACCGTGAGCCCGGCACCGAGACCCTTGCGGACCTGCGCCGCGACGCGGGCATCAGCACGGAAGAGGCCGCCTCAGCCCTGCGGCGCAAGCGGGGCGCGCAGGGTCTGCATCTCAACGCTGAGAAGATCCGGGACCTGGAACGCGGCAGACACGTACGCGGCTGGATGTGGCGCTCTCCCGAAACTCTGGGGCAGGTGGCGCGCATGCTGGCCCAGGTCTACGGGGTTCCCGTCCGGGTGGTGGTGGACGCCTGGCTCCGCAGCCGCCCGGAGGACCCCCTCCCGGTACTCCCCGAGCGGCAGCCGCGACGGCCATCCGAAGAGTCGATGACCGCCTGGCAGGCACTCAACGACCGGCAGCGCACCTACCTGGCCTGCATCTTCCAGCAGGACCAGGAGGCCGAGGCGGAGCAGCGGCAGAACCGCTACGTGGGAGCGCGGCGCCAGCCAGCAGCCGAGTGGCGGCGCATGACACTTGCCCTCTCCGTCCCGTCCGACGTCGTCGGCTACACCCGCATTCAGGAGCGGCTGCGCCAGGCCGGGGTGCATGATCCGGGAGCCGGATCTTCCGTGGCCGCCCTGGAGCGACGCGGCCTGATCCGCGTGTACCGGGACCGGGTACATCTCGACGGACTGGGGGACGTGCCCCGCACCAGGGTTGAGATGACCCGGCGTGGCAGAGCGGTGACCCGCACGGCGCTGGGTGTCTCCCGCGAAGCAGGACCACCCGCGCCGCTTCTGTCGCCGTGGTTGTGGAAGATCATGGTCCGTGTCGCGCGCGCCGGGGCGCAGGGAGTGGACGGCAGTCTTGCCGGACGTGGACCGCACTACCTTGCGGTGGGGCAGAGCCCTGACGGGCGTACCCCGAGTAGGGGCTTCATCGTCCTTCGACACCCTGACGGAGTGACCCACGGGCCGTACCGGTGGCTTCTCACCGACTCAGGCCGGCGCCATATCACTGACCACCTCGACGCCTACCGTGCTCTGTATCCCGGCATCGACACCCAGGGGTTCGAAGACGTATTCGATTAGGGCCTTCGGGGGGAGGCCACTGTCAGTGCCCTGTCGTAGGGTTCCGGCTCGTGATGCAAGCTGACGACACGACAGGCATTCAGCAGACGCATGCCCTGCTGGAAATCGTCAAGGCGTTCGCCGTGTGTGAGCACGCGATCGCCAGTGAAGAACTGGACGGCCCGAAGCGTCTGGACCGGCTCATCGAGGCCCACGGGATCCTGATGGCGGCGTGCGGCCCCGGGCATCTGATCCGCTTCGAGGAGCTGCTGGGACGGCTCACCGGTGACCGGGCAGGCTCCCTGGAGGGGCTGCTGCCGGACTGGATCGACACCCGGGCTCTCGCCGGCGTGCGGCTGATGGACAGCGAGGGAGTCGCCACCGAGGACGGGTTCGACTTCCGGCACGAAGCCCAGCGCGTCATGCGGGCCGCCCAGAAGGTCGGCAAGTTCAGCGGGCAGGTGACGAAACCCAAGCTGGATGACGAGTACAGCCAGGAAGCCGTCTTCAGTGCGATCAAAGGCCCCTTCTACGAGAGGCACCGCACCACGCTGGTGGAGAACCCAACGGTCCCGAAGGGAAGTCTCCCCGACCTCAAGCTGCCGTCCCGGGCGAACGACTTCTACAAGCCGATCTCCCAATACGCGCAGTACAACGGTTGGTGGTGGCCTTGTCCTGCCTGCAAGTGGCCGATGAAGGTGGCAGCTACCCGCTCCGGTGCACGCATCCAGGGCAGGGTGCGGTGTCTGTACCCCTGGCACGAGGAGACCGGCGCTTCCTACGAGTTCGTCGTGACCGCTCGGAAGAAGTCGGCACCCACCCTGAGCCCGACGTTTGGGTGCAGAGTCCCGTCCGGACGTTTTGCTGCCCTGTGGACCGGGGCCGTTCCGCAGCTGCCGGAGGCTCAGCCGGTTGAGGAGTACGTGGCGTTGGTGCGGCCGGTGTGGCGCTACACCGTCGTCCCTGGCCTCCCTGAGCTGGCTCTTCACCGGGCTGTCTCAGCAGGCATGGAGGGCACGGCTTGGACGTCACACCTGTGGCCCAACGGGGACCAGTGCGATCACTGGATCACCCACTCTGACAGCGAGAAGCCGGCGTTCCCCGCCGACTTCAAGGACTACACGTGGGTGAACCACCTGGTCAGCAAGCTCCACATGGACGGTGGCGACCGAGGAGGAGCGGAGTACCTGGTCGTGCCTGACCACCGCCAGGAGCAGGTGGCCCAGCTCGACATGGTGTGCCGCATGTACGGGATGAAGGCGGCGATGACCGCCACCGACTACGTCGAGATGGTCATCACGGGAGTCAAGGAGGGCCGGGCGTGAGCGGGGAGATGACGGGCCGGGAAGCCGGCCTGGCGGGGGCACTCGCACTGGCGGCGCACTACTTTCCGCGCAAGGACGACGAGGGCCGGGTGCTGGCCGGCTTCGAAGAGGCTTCCTTCTTCGCCCACCGCAAGCCTCGGGCGTGGTCGGAATGGGCGAGTCTGCCGGTGGCCGAGAGGAACGTCATCCGTCAGGTGATGGTCCTGATGTCGCCGGAGTGGACGGACCCGAAGAAGCTTAAGGCGGCGGCCCTCGCGTTGCTCGGAGCCTTCGCTCCCGACGCCGACATGGCCGACAGGACAGGTGGTTCGCTGCGGCTGCCGACCAGGGAACCCGAAACGGCCGACGCCGTGATTCCCCGGGTGGGAGGGAACTGCCTCGACTATGCGCGGCGTGTTGTCGGCCCCTTCTTCACCTTCGGCAAGCGCCCCAAGGCGCAGGCGTTCGTCGGTCCCGGCACGCACAGGACGAGAACCGCCTACCTGGGCAAGGAGCACGGAACGACCAGCCGTGACATCCACATCCAGGAGACCCCCGGCTTCCTTGAAGCGCCCGGTCACGAGGCTCTGCCACAGGTGAGGACCCGTCCGCAGCGCAACCGTGTGGCACCGACGGTGAAGGAACTCCTGAAGGTCGCCAAGATCCTCAGCGGCCAGGACAAGAGCGTCGCCTACCTCCACAAGACCCTGAAGCGCTTCTTCAAGGGCATGAAGACCACCGACGGCGCGCTGACAGAACTCGACCTGACCTCGGGGGACCTCCAGGTCCTCAACGCCCCCACGGGAAGCGGCAAGACGGTCCTGGTGCGGGTGATGGCGTCCTGGGCGGCGCTCAACGACGTTCGGATCGCCCTCGCGGTCACCGACGTCCGAGCAACCCTCGACATGGCCTGGGACATCAACAACGACCTGGCCTACCTGCTCAGGGAGAGACATCTCCCCGAGCCCGTTCACTGCACTCCGCTGATGTCGCCGACGAGCATGCACCGCCGGGCCATGGACTACGCCGCCCTCAGCCCCTCCACCCAGATCGACCAGTGGGATCGTCGTGCCAGGACCGACATCGGGCTCCTGTCGGCCGGCTGCGCGCAGCGGGCCCTCATGGATCCACCGAACCTGTACCCGTATGGCGAGGAGAACTGCACGTCGCTGACCTCCGCCGCCACCGGATCCACCCGGCACACCTGTTCCTTCGCCCCTGTGTGCGGCAAGTTCCAGCAGTTCTACCAGGCCGCCGACGCGGCCGTGGTCGTCACCAACCACGCGAACCTGCTGGAAGGCCGGACCCGCATCGGCGTCGTACTGGACGGGCAGGAGTTCCGCGGCAAGGCACGCGGTACGAGGGGCATGAGCGTGCTTGAGATGACGCTGCGGGCCTGCGACGTGATGCTGATCGACGAGATCGACGCCTTCCAGACGGCTGCCGTCAGCCGCTGCACCTCGGAGATCACCCTGGCGTCCCGGAAACGGACGACCGCGCTTCGGGAGATCGACCAGGACGCCAAGAACCTTCCCATCGTCCACGAGATGGACCTGGTCTCGCCGGTCAGCCACGCCCGGCTGATGGCCGAGATGCTGCTGCTGTGGCTCTGCTCCGGCAGCGGGTTGAAGCTGAACCCGGGCAACGAGACGGACAACCCCGACGGCGCCAGCCGCGACAACACCGGCTGGCGCCTGGCCCGCTCCCGGGACCGCGAAATCCTCCAGCTCCTCTTCCCCGACCAGACGGCCGGCGAGGACATCCCCCCGGAGCTCTTCGCCCTTCTCGAAGAGGTCATGCCCGCCCACTGGCATGAGTCCGATTTGTACGAGGAGACCGAACTCCCCGAGGGAGCCGACTGGGAGGCCGTCCAGACAGCCCTGACAGTGCTTACCGCCCAGCGGGGCCAAGACCATCTCACCGATACGCGCGAGGAGATGCGCAAGCTCCTGGCAGCCATCGTGCCGGATGCGTACAAGCGGTCAGCGGTGGTGAACCTACTGGTCACTCGTACTGTGCTCCGGGAACTCGACGCTGCGCTGGACAGTTTGCGCGAGCGGGCACAGACCCTGCGTTACCTGGACCTCGGGTCAGTCCGCAAGATCCTCGAAACCATGCGCAGCAGTACGGTCGCCACCCTCTATCCCCTGGCGATGCTGGGTCGGTCCATCCACGGCTACCAGGTGAAGGGAATGGACAACAAGGAGAAGGAGGCGGAACTCCTCTCCCGTTCCTTCGGTGGTGACCCGCACACCTTCGTCTCCGAACTCGGCGGCCTCACCGCCCTGCTGACGGCCGGAGTGCAGCGACCGGTCATGGGCCTGTCCGCGACCGCCTACCTTCCTCAGGCCGTACAGGAGCACATCCATGCCCCCGTGCGCTGGTGGCTGCCCGACACCCGCCCCGAGTCCATCGTCACCGTTCCAACCCCGGTTCGAGGCGGCAACGGCGATGCCGTGAGGATCGGAGGACTCCCGCCCGAACTGAAACCCAACGCTCTGCGCGACCTCGGCAGGGGCCTGTACGAGCAGCAACTCGCCAAGCGCCTCGCCCGCCTGGAGAAGCAGGAACCGGAACGAGCCCGCGTCATCCTCGCCGTCAACTCCTATGAGCAGGCCGCCTACCTCGCCTCGGGGGTGGCACAGGCCGACGGCCTGAACCACCGGGTCTGCCTGCTGGTGAAGAAACCGGAGAAGCAGAACTACGAGGAGCATCTCCCCGCCCACGTGGACAGGATGGTCCGGGAGGAGCTGAAGGAGTTCCCCGACCGCGGTGAGATCCTGATCGCCCCGCTCGCAGTCATCGGGCGAGGCCTGAACATCGTGGTCGGTACCCGCTCGGCGGTCCGCGACATCTACCTGTGTGTCCGTCCCGTCCTCAGCATCGAGGACACCGACTGGATGCACGCGAGCGTCAACGCCGCCGGAGTCAACACTCTTCCCGTAGACGGTAGTGATGAGCCCCTTCCCGTCCTGCGGAAAGCCAGCGAAGCCTCGTGGAAGCAGCTCTCCAAGATCCTTCGCTCGCCGGCCCGGTTCTCCAACATGGACCACGACCTCCGCAAGGAACTCGTGGCAGGCATGCTCGTCCTGCTCATCCAACTCGCCGGCCGGGCCCGCCGCGGCGAGACCGACATGACCCTCCACATCGTGGACCACTCCATCCACGACAAGAAGTTCAGTTCGGACCTGGCCACGATCATCAAACAGATCTACGCCGACTGGAATCCGGAGCAGCGCGAGATCATGAACGAGCTCTACGGTCAAGCGCTTCAGGCATTCCTGACCTACGCGGGTCTCGACCGCGACATGATTTGAACCATCCACTGCCAGTCTCCGTCTTTTCGAGACGGAGTTGCGACCACTTCCCTCTGCCCGGGGAGAGAAACCAGAAAGACGAGGTAACGCCCAATGGGGCGAAGCAGCAACCAGCGGGATCTCACCGCACGCACCACCTCGATCAGGTGCACCAGGGAACTCCTGCACGGCATGACCGCCATGGTCTGGAACTTCGGGGACTACCACTCGCCTACACGCAAGGCGTGGAGGGATCTGAGGGGTACGGCCGCGCAGAACAGCAAATGGATCAAGAACGAACAGGAATCAGACCCGTTCCTCGTTCCGTACTCCATCGCCGTCACCGTTCTCCAGCAGATCACTGACGGTTATGTCTACCTGGACAAGCACCTGGCGTTCATGGTGACGCTCAACCCCGTGAAGCCCGAAGTCCTCAGGGATGTCTTCGCCTACCTGGAAGGAATCGTCCGCAAGGTGCCTGTGGACGAGATCCCTTTAAGGGACGTCCCCGACCTGGCCAAGCGCATCGCGGACACCACTCCCCAACGCCTGAGCCTCGCCGACAACATCCTGCCGAAGGACGACGGCAAGCCCGCCAGCCCCGACAGCTGGGCCTACGAGGCGGTGAGGTGGCACATCGCTAAGGAGCTGGCTTCCGTGTCGTTCCAGGACCGGGAGATGGAGCCGGTCCTTGAGGAGTACGAGGGCAAGAACGGGGAGACCAAGCACAGGACCGTCGACTGGCAGCCCTCAGGAAACGTCGCATCGTTGGACTACCGGCCTGTCAGCAACGGTGACCTGATCGCCTGGGACAACCCCATCGGTCAGGTCTTCGCCGGTCTTGCCCATCCGGTGGACCTCGGTGATGCGGTCAAGGCCCGGCCTGAGAACCCCACCCGGGCGCAGGTCCAGTACGCGCTGTCCCGCCTGTCGGTCAAGATGGCCACCTACACGGCCGAGCCCAACCCCGTCCTGAACCTGAACGCGCACATCCGGCGTGTCAACAACACCGTGATCCACTCCAGCACCGTCCTGGTGGACCAGGGGAAGGACCGGCCGCTGCTCTCCCTGTCGTTGGACGGGCGTGGCCTGCGTCAGACGAACAGGCACGCGTTGGAGATCCTGGCGAAGATGGACGCCGACAGGACCTCGCTCAACGCCATCGAGGAACGCGTCACCCACGAGCGAGGCCTGCTCAACGTCCGGGACGAGAACGGCAAAAGGATCGACATCCTGACGCCACCGCCCGGAACGATCCGGCCCACGATGCCGAAGACGGACTCCTTCGCCGTCGGCACCGGCGCCGGCACCCACCACCTGGCGCTGCTCCAGGAGCACATCGGTCGTGCTCTTGGTGACAAGGTGTCCGCCCTTGAGCTGAAGTCGAAGGGGAACATCTTCGGCAAGCGAGCCCATGAGCCGGCCACCTCCGCTGAGGGCAGGGACAAGACGCGGAAGAAGGAGAACGGCGAGTACGTCGATCTCGTCGGCAAGCCCTCGCCCGAGAGCATCCGTCGCTCAATCGAGACGGCCGGGTACAAGACCCTGCGCATCCTGTGCCTGTGGTACCGGGACGAGACCCGGATGCGGATGATCCACGGCCTGGCCCACCCCTACGGGCTCGACCCGGACGAACTCGACCCCATCGACGGTGAATCCGTCCCCCTCGCGCCTGGCATCGAGGCCGTCTTCTGCAACGCCGAGGAGCTTCTGGCACACGGCCCCGCTACCCAGCGGGCCTCGGACACAGAAAAGATCACCAGCCGGTTCGCGGAGGCCGGCGTTCTTCTTGCCGCCTGGTGCGAGACCGAAATCCCCGTGCGAGGCGAAGAGCACGAGGGAATGAAGCCTGCCGACGTGAAGAAGGCTCTTGAGGAAAGCGACGCCAAGCACCAGGTCGTGCGCGAACTGGCCAAGGCCACGGTGCCGTCCCAGTTCCTCATCGGCCGTGTGTACGACCCCTTCACCAAGACGTTCAGCATCGTCAAGAGGCCCAAGAAGGCCTTTGAGGACCATCGCGTCTACATGGGTTTGCTGGATCTCTACCGGTCGTGCGGAGTCGTGGACGACCGCTTCGAACGAGCCCTTTACCCTGACGACGACCCCTACCCGCTGACCCGCATGGCGTTCGTCGGTATCCACATCCGCAAGCAGGCCACCGATCGCAGGTTCAAGGGAGAGCCAAAGAGGATCATCTGCGCCAGCGCGATCATCCCCTCCCGGAAACCTGGTGGCCCCTGGCGCATGCTCGGCTGGAGCAACATCCACCCGGAGTGGGAGCACTACGCGTTGGCGCAGAGCAACTTCCACGCCGCCAACTACCCTCTTCACACGGAGGACGGGGACAGCGATTTCCAGCGCTGGGCACAGGCCGGCGAAGACGTCCAAGCGGCTCTCAAGGACCTTCACGACGAACTCGACGGACTCCCGTATGCCCTGATGATCGACGGCCACGCATGCCGCCGTGTATGGCCTGGCCTCCAGAACAAGAAGCAGGGCCTCAGCAAGGACACCGACGACCCCCGCTTGTGGCTTCCCGGAACCGGGCTTCCTCTTTCCTGGAACCCCGTCAGCATCCTTCGGATGAACTGCATGCAGGCAGAGATGCCGCGACTGGTCTCCGTCACCGAGAAACAGAAGAACGGCAAGACCGTCACCCTCAAGACCTCAAGCGACCTGTATTACCCGGAAGACCGGCCCGAAGGCCACCCCTGGTTCCTGTTCACCGTGCCCCGCAACTACGGCAAGAAGCGCCACGGACAGTGGAAGACCCGCTGGCGTGCCGACCCGGGCAAGGCGTCGAAGAACGCCGATGAGCGCCGGGAGAACGAGCTGAACTCGCCGTGGTACAGCATGACCACGCGCGAGATCACCCCCATGTACACGCGGGAAGGGTACGACCGGGAAATCCTGGCCGTCGCCGCGGCCCGGCTCAGCCACCAGGCCATCTCCTGGTCAGACCGGACTCGATACCCCGCTCCGCTCCACGCGGCGCTCCAGATGGACCTCGGCCACCCCCAGTACCGACGCTCGGCGCCGAAGGACCCCGAGAGCGTCGAGATTTTGAACGCAGCCAACGGCATCGACGCGTAGACCCTGAGCACCAACCCGCAGCCGCCCGTGTCCCGCATCGGGGCACGGGCGGCCCCGTGCAGGGGCGCCGGAAAGAGTGACGGATGCTACCCTCGCAGCGCTCACAGCTCCTGTGCGGGGATGCTCGTCCAACACGCGCGAAGTGATTCCTCCAACTCGGCGGCCAGAGCGAACGGTTAGTCGTCGATCGCGGCGATGCTACGGATCCCCGCGACGGCGTTGGTCGCGAAAGCGTGTGAGAAGTCGGGCAAGTCGCCTCGACGGACAGGGGCCGAGTCGACGGCGAAGCCGTGACGGGGCGGGGCGGCCTGCAGCAGGCACATGGTTACGCCGGGCAGTGCGTCGGCCCGGGGCCAGCGGATCCTGCCTGCGCCGGCCAGCACGCCGTCCGGTCCGTACCCTCCCGGGGACTTTCGCGCGGTCAGGCAGCAGTACTCGCGGTCTTCGGCCGGGCGAGGTTCACCAGGCCCATGGCCCGGTCGATCGTGATCTCGATGACCACGCGCTCCGGGTCCGGAGCCGGCGTCCGCCCGTACCGGTCCGCGTAGCGGGCCACGGCGTAGGCGACAGCTGCCGCGTCGGTCAGGACTTCGGCCGTGCCTTCCAGGGTGGCCCAGCGGCCCCCATCGACCTGACAGACGGCTGCGCGGGCTTCGCCGGGGCGGGACGCCTGAATGTTGGCGACCTTCCTGCTTGATTTGCGTGTGATAACGCGGGCGACTCCCGCGTCGACATCAAGGGTCACGCCGACGGGCACTACATGCGGACTTCCGTCGGAGCGAAGCGTGGTGAGGGTGCACAAGTGGTACTCATTCCAGAACGCTGAGTACTCAGGGATCTGGCTGAATATTTCGCTAGGCATGCCCGTGAGCGTAACGCGGGCTACTGGACGGATTGGCGCAGAAGTGACCTCTTCCACACACCTGCCCGCAAGCCCACGCCTCGGTGAGATGCGCACTTTTTGACTGAATGCCCGCGTTATGCTCCCGCTGAATATCTCAAAAACATAACGGAAGCGTGTGTCGGTCGGGTCGGCATGACCAAAATGACCGCAAGTGAATCAGCAGTTCAGCGCCATGATCGGGAATCGGGAATGGTCGATTTGATGAGTTTTGCCAGAGATGGCGAAGTCTTCCTGTCGTGCCTTGAGGCGTAGCTTTTCGGCCTTGATCTCATGCGGGCCTGACGTAGGGTCCAAGACTGTTCCCACAGGGCTTCGCTCGTTCGCTTGACCGTTCGCGCTAGCGATTTCACGAGTTCGGAGAGGCTCTTGCGTGTCCTCGCGGCTCGTTCGCCGAGGTCGGCGTGCACCGTGTGCGGTGCACCTCTCGGTGCTTGCGATCACCTCCATGAGCGCCGTTTGGGGACCCGACATCGTTGACCCGTGGTGGCTGGCGCCCGGCTCGCAGCGAGAGCCCCGATCGGCCGGTACGAAGGGATTGCTCAATGTCTCCGGGAGACAGTCGTCGCGTTGCTGCGGAATCCACAGTTCCCGCGCAGGAGAAGGTAAGCCGCCGGCGGTTGGGGCGGTGGCGTACAGCTGAGAGGCGGACCGTGGAGCGCGACCTCCACCGCCGACTGCGGCAGGAACTGCGCAACCTCGGCATCCACCCACCTCTGGACGTAGAGGAACTGGCCAAGGCGCTCGGCGAGAGGCGCGGACGCCCGATAGTCCTGCGGCCCTTCCCGCTGGAGAAGCCGGGGCCCTCGGGGCTGTGGATCGATACGCCGCAGATGGACGTGATCCTCTACCAGCAGGAGACGACCCGGCTGCACCAGCGGCAGATCATCCTCCACGAGATCCTCCACATCCTCGTCGCCGAGTGGGAAGAGGACCGGGCCGAGGAGGCGCCCGAGGAATCCCCGGACGACTTCGTCGAGGGTTGGGCGACCCTCATTCCCGTACTCGATCCCAAACTGATCCGGCGGGTCGCCCGCCGCTGCTCCTATGAGGACGAAGAGGAGTGCTCGGTCGAGCTCGCAGCCACGATCATCCTCGAGTGGTCCTCAGTGCTCGACGAACTCCCTCCGCTGTCGGAAGACCCTGAGGTACGGCGTGTTCAGTCCGCTTTGGGTGACCGGCGAGGGTGGCTGTAGTCCGTGAGCGAGATACTCCTGCTGGTCATCGCGGCCGCCGTCGTGTGGAGGCTCTACCTGTGGTCCCGGGCCCCGCATGACGCTCCCACGAGGTCGGTCGCCCTCTGCCTGCTGAGTGCGGGGCTGTCGTACCCCGTGGCCATGCCGGGCGGCACAACCGGCATCGACACCGTGGCCGGGCACGGCACGGCGAAGCTGGTGCAGAACGTCCTTCTCCTGCTGACCGTCTACTTCCTGATGTGCTTCTACCTGTACTCGGCCGACGGGTCGGCGGCGCGACGACGTGCGCGGTGGGAAGCCGTCGTCGTGTCTGTGGTCGCTGTGGCGATCATCCTGGCGGCCGTGACCGTGCCGCACGAGGACTTCGCCGGCTCGTTCAGCACGGCGGACATGACGATCCCGCAGATCGCCTTCTTCTACGCCGGCGCGGGTCTGTACCTGATGTACGCGCTCGGCGCTGCCGGACGGTGGACCGTCCGTTATGCCCGCATGTCGAGCAGGCCGCACGCCACCGGGCTGTGGATGACCGCGATCGGTCTCGGCGCCATGGCGGTGGCCTGCGCCGTCCGCGCGGTCTTCGTCGCCGTCCGATGGAGCGGCGGAACCGTTCCGGACCGACTCATGGCTGGCGTGGCGTTCTGGCTCGTCGTGTCGATCCTGCTCTTCGTCGCGGGTGTCACCTATTCGGCGACCCGCTCCAGGATCACGGCCACCCGGCTGTGGCTACGGCGTCGCCGCGATCACCGTCGGCTGAGCCCTCTGTGGCAACTGCTGGCCGAGGTCTACCCGGAGAACGAACTGCGCCCCGCCTCCCGAGGGCTGTGGGACCGGTGGCGGGCGCGCGGCGTGCACCGTCGCTACCACCGACGGATAGTGGAATGCCGGGACGGTCTGGTCGACATCAGCCCCTACCTGGTCGACGAGAACGGCGACGCCGACCTGCTCCGCCTGGAGCCGGTGGAACTCGCGAGCAGACTGCGGCAGGCCGCCGACATGATCCGGCAGAGCTCCCCGGCGCCGGGACAGGCAGTGCCGCTCGCGGTGCCGAAGGAGGACGACCGGGAGGCGGACGTCCGTCAGCTGATCGCGGTGTCGGAAGCACTCCGGCTGACCGCGTGACCAGGGAAGAACGAGGGAGACGTAACGAGATGCTGATCACCGCCAGCCGGGTCCTGACCGGCTCCGGGACGTACCTGGAGGACGGCGCCGTCCTCGTCGAAGGCGACTCGATCGCCGCAGTCGGGCGGCGCGCAGAACTTGCCGACCGCGTCGGCGCGGATGGGAAGCACCTGGCGTTTCCCGACGCGACGCTGCTGCCTGGACTGATCGACGCCCACGTCCATCTCGCGTTCGACGGCGGCGGCGACCCGGTGGCCACACTCGACGAGTCAAGCGACGAGAAGTTGCTGGAGGACATGCGCCGGCGCGCGGAGCAACTCCTGTCCAGCGGGGTGACGACGGTTCGAGACCTGGGAGACCGTCACGGTCTGGCGCTCCGCTTGGATGAAGAGATCAGCCAGGGCGGCACTTCCGGCCCGCGTATCGTGGCCGCGGGCACACCGGCCACTCCTCCTGGAGGGCACTGCCACTTCCTGGGCGGCGAGGTCTCAGGCGTGGACCAGGTCCGCGACCTCGTACGGCGCAACATCGCGGCGGGCGCCGACGTGATCAAGGCGATGGTCACCGGAGGAGGCCTGACCAAGGACGGACCGAAGAGCTGGCAGAGCCAGTTCACCCCGGAGGAACTCCAGGCCCTGGTCGACGAGGCCCACCAGGCCGGCGTGCCGGTGGCCGCCCACGCGCACGGTACGGACGGCATCACCGCGGCCGTCGAAGCAGGCGTCGACACGATCGAGCACTGCACCTGGATGACCGCCGACGGCTTTGACCTGCGCCAGGACGTCCTAAAGCAGATCATCGATCGGGACATCGCGGTCTGTCCGGCCGTCAGCCCTCACTGGGAGATGCTGCCCCGCTTCTTCGGGGAGGAGCGGGCGGAGGCCATGTTCGATCTCGTACGGCAGATGGCGGAGGCCGGCGCCAAGCTCATCGCGGGCACCGACGCAGGCGTCCAGCGCGCCGGGTTCGACGGCCTGGTCCCCGCCCTTTCCTTCTACGCGCACCTTGGCCTGTCGAACAGCAGGATCCTCGACATGGCGACCGCCGACGCGGCCGGTGCACTCGGGCTGGGCGAGACGACGGGCCGGATCGCTCCGAGGTTCCGCGCGGACCTGCTGGTGATCGACGGAGACCCTCTAGAAGACCTCAGTGCGCTGAAGAAGGTCCGGGCCGTGGTCGCCGCCGGCCGCCTCCTCGAGCCGGGCAGCACGGCAGAACAGCAGTAGCAACAGTGCCTGTTCGCAGTCCGTGAGCTGCGGACAGGTGCTACTCGTTCGCGCCCGTTTCCTTCTCCTCCAGTTCCGCCACCAGTTCGTTGACGAGTGCCATCGCCTTCGGCGACAGGCCCTGCGCGCCCAGGCCACGAGCCTTGACCCGGCCCACGGCCCCCTTCTTGGCGGCTGCCAGCAGTTGGAGGCCCTCATAGACCTGAGCGGCCACGGCGTCGTCGGGCTTGAAGTACATCCTCGAGACACCGATGACGTCGGCAAGCGCGTCCAGAACCTCAGGGGCAGCGGTCTCAGCCACGCCTGTACGGAGATGCCGGAAGCCCTCCTCGGTGAGGATCTGCTCCCCGGCGCTGGTGTTCACCGCGCTCGCCATCTCCGCATCGGACGGCGGTCCTGGAGGACTGGGATACGAGCTGTTCAGCAGCAGCGTGATCTTCTCGGTCAGCGATCCGGGAGCAGCGCCAGCGGCTGGGGCCCTCTCTGCCTTCGACGGCGCGGATCCCTCGACCGGCAAACCCTGCGCCTTGGCGATCGACCGGTCTTCCGCTCGCCGCAGTTCGACCTCGCTGACGCCATATGCCGCAGCCAGAGCCGGGACGTACTTGTCCTTGAGCCGCCGCTCTCCGCGCTCGGCGCCTGCCACTGGCCCGGCGCTCTTGGTTCCGATCAGCGCGGCCGTCTCGTACTGGTAGTAGCCGCCATCGCACCGCAGATCAGTCAGATCGGGCGGCCCGGACCGCGGGAACAGATCATCTACATCGTGGCCGACAGCACGCGCCAGTGCAGGCAGCTTCTCAGGGTCCGGAGTCTGGGCACCGTTTTCCCAGCTGGCGACCGCCGAGTCGGATACGCCCAGCACTTCGCCCACGGCAGCTTGGGAGATCTCGGCGGCTCGCCGCACCGTACGTAGACGGCTCCGGTCGAAGTGACGAGCAGACATCAAACCCTCGTTTTTTGTGCAAGCTGGAGATCGTCCAGTGTGTTGACTTTTTCTTCAGGCGGGAATAGCTTCAGCTTAGCGAAGAACGGGCACGGTTTGCACCCCTGCTCGATCTTCGTGTTCGCGCCCTGTCGAGGCTCTCGGGCTGGGGGAGGGAGCGAGGGGAGTGCAACCGTGACGTCCTGTGCGTGAAGCGCTCTCAGTGGAAATCGGCGCCGGCGAGATTGTCTCTCGGGCGTCGGAAAGTGCGCGGCCTCGCCCCGGAAGGGGGCGGAGCCGTACTTCGGTCACTCGATGCCCTTGAACGGTACGCGCGAGTGGCTGTCGCGTGAGGAGTGTCGTATGTCTCTGCTTCGCCGAACGGTCGTCGGTAAAGCCGTCCGACTCGAATGCGCGGTGCCTGCAGAGATTCCGTCGACGCTGATCCTCATGCTCTGCAGCAGCTTAGAAAGTAGGCGCGGGTGTGGAGTCCCGTCGAGGACTGTGTCCTGACGCCCACCAACCCAGCGATATATGTCGAGTTGGCGTCGAAGCGGGGCAGTACCCGCTGTCAGCTGGAGTGTTGACCGCCGTCTGCATATGTTGCTGCTCCCTCGGCGGAACAGCCGAACCCGAGCCTCTCAAGGGAGAAACGCGAAAACCCCATCCAACGTCAAGTCCGCGGTTTTCAGAGGGAAATGACGCGGCGCCCAGGAGTAAGCAGCTCCCGGGCGCCAAGTCCGCCACCCCTGAGGGCGCGGATTCATAACCGGGGCGAGTCGGCTGACCTTTTCGACGAGAACGGCCGTCCCACCCCACCTACGAGTGAGGAATTCTCGCATGCCCGCGTCCCGAAGCGGAAGGGCGCTCGCCGCCCAGCCCGCCAAGGCCGTTGAAGCCGCTGACGGCACCCGCCAGCACCGCCTGGCTGTCCTCTTGACGGACATGGTGCGGGGCGCCCGCATCATCCGCGTCTCGCAGCATCAGCCCAGCCAGACCTGGCCGAGCCCCTACACCCGCGCGTACGACGAGCGGGGGCAGCCCATACCCCTCAACCGGGCCCAGCGCACGGCCGCCGCCCGCTGGGTGATCCGAGCCTTCCCCGAGGCCAACTGGGACGAGGCGCACGACCTCGATCTCGCCACTGGGACCTTGCGTCCCACGGCCGGGACCCGCGCTCATTCGGACGGGGGCCGCTGACCCGTGGCCCGGATCCGAACGATCAAGCCCGAAGCCTTCGCGTCGGAGTCGCTCGCCGCGGTCTCCCTTGCCGCGGAGCGGACCTTCTTCGGCCTCCTCACCCAGGCCGACGACCACGGTCGCTTCCGCGACCAGCCCGCCGTGATCTCCGGACTGCTGTGGTCGCTGCGCCCCGAGCACGGCCCCGTGGACGTCGAGGACGACCTGACCCAGCTCGCCGCCGCCCACCTGATCTGCCGCTACGAAGGCGATGACGGCAAGCGGTACCTGCACATCGTCACCTGGCGCCAGCACCAGAAGGTCAACCGGCCCAGCGGCGTCCGCTTCCCCGCCTGCCCGCACCACGACTTCGAGCGGCCCACGCCGGACGCACCACGACCTCACGGAGACGGCACTGAGTCCTCCATGAAGACTCACGGAGGGCTCAGTGAGGACTCACGCACCCCGCACGAGCTCCCCGCGCATCACAAAACCGCAGCTCAGAGCACGCCCCGTGAGCCCTCACGGAGCCTTCATGGAGGACTCAGTGAGCCCTCCACGAGTCCTCACGGTCCGGATCTAGGACCTAGGAACTTGGATCTAGGAACTACTTCTCCTTCAGGGGGCGCAGGCGCCCCCGCACCGGAGACCGTCTCGACCCAGCAGCTCATGGCCGAGTACGCGGCTGCCTGTGCCCACCGCCCGCCCAACGGCGTACTCGGTCACCTCGGCCGGGAGACCGCCAAGCTCCTCGCGGAGGGCATCGACCCCGACCACATCCGGGCCGGGCTGGCCCGTCACCGGGCGAAGGGGCTGCACCCGAGCACCCTGCCGAGCCTGGTCCACGAGGCCATGAACGCCACCCCCGCCGGTTTGGTGCGGACGGAATCGCGGCCTAACGTGCCCGCTCACCGGGCCTGGGCCAACCCCACCGACCCTGCCGCCGCCTACGCCGAGGAGCTGTGATGCGCGACCGTGACGCCCAGCCCATCGGCGGCATCGCCCGCCGCCTGGCGGGCATCCTCACCGCCCGGGGCATCGACCCAGCCGTTCAACTCACCGACCCCGTCGAGCCGATTCCCGCCCTCCAGGCGGCACAGGCCCGCATCCCGGCCCGCTACCAGGCCGCCGTCGCCGACCACCCGGCGGTCGCCGCCTGGGTCCGCGCGATCGCCGAAGCCGGCCGTCCCGGACCCGAGGGAGCGCCGGGCATCGCGCAGGGCCGCTCACTGCTGATCGTCGGCACCACCGGCACGGGCAAGACCCACCAGGCGTACGGCGCGATCCGCTCGCTGCTCATCACCGGGGTCCGGCTGCGCTGGAAGGCGACCACGGCCGCCGACCTGTACGCCGAACTGCGACCCCGTCCTGGACACGACGGCGAGCGGGAGCTGATGGACCTCGCCCGCTGCCCGCTGCTGATCATCGACGACCTCGGCGCGGCCAAGAACAGCGAGTGGACCGAGGAGATCACGATGCGGCTGATCAACCGCCGCTACAACGAGATGCTCCCGACGCTCATCACCACCAACCTCGGCATGGCCGACCTGCGTCAGCACATCGGCGACCGGGTCGCCTCCCGGCTGACCGAGATGAGCGACAAGGTCATCCTCGACGGCCCCGACCGCAGACGAGCCCTCGCAGCCGAGTGGCGCCGCATCGCCGCCGCCTGATCCCCGCTGCGACCAGCTGCCGCCGCTTCCGCCTCCTTCACGCACCAACCCCTGGGACGCGCCTGCCCAAAAACGCGCCCGGGGCGACCGGAGACCCCCACATGCACAGCACCGAGAACCAGACCCCGCGCACCCTCGGCGACCTCACCTGGCACGACAGCGCCGCCTGCCGCTCGACGACCCACCACCAGGTCGATCCGGAGATCTTCTTCCCCGAGCCGGACGAGATGGACCGCATCCGCGCCGCCAAGGCCCTGTGCGCGCAGTGCCCCGTCCGCGCCACCTGCCTCGACGCCGCCCTCGAAAACGGGGATCGCGATGGCATCCGGGGCGGCATGACCGAAGAGGAACGCGACCCCCTGCACCGCAGGCTCCACCGCCGCTTCGACTACGCCCGAGTGAACGAGGTGTTGGCCGGCCGCGACATCCACCTCACCCAGGCCGAGCGCGACGCCGTCGTCATAGCCGCCTACCACGCCAAGGTGCCGGCCGAGCGCCTTGCCTGGCTGCTCAAGATCAGCGAGGAGCACGCCGAGAAGCTCTACCGCCGCACCCGCCGGAAGATCCGCAACCGCGCCGTCGACGAGAAGAAGAAGGCCGACAAGGGGACGAAGAAGCCCAAGAGCCCCACTAAGGAGCTCAAGACACCCGCAGCTGAGACCCCCGCACGCGACGACCTCGGGACGGCCGCGTGAGCCACAGCGCACCGACACCGGCTCAGATCACCGGCTGGGACCGAGCCGCGATCGTCGCCCTCGGCGGCGCAGGCTGCGCGCTCTCGTACGACGCCCTGCAGCAGATGGCCACCGCCATCCACGTCCGCGGCCCTCTCACCTTCGTCTTTCCCCTGGTGATCGACGGCTTCATCGCCTACGGAGTACGCGCCCTCCTGGTCCTGCGCACCGCCTCCTTCGCCGCCCGCCTGTACGTGTGGACGCTGTTCGGCACGGCGACGGCCGCCAGCATCTGGGCCAACGCCCTGCACGCTGTACGCCTCAACCAGCAGCATCCCGAAGGCGGCGGACTCCGACTCGGCGACGTCACCGTTGGAGCCCTGTCCACCCTGGCCCCGCTCGCTCTGGCCGGAGCCGTCCACCTCTACATCCTCATCGCCCGCCGGGTCACCGAAACCGGTCACCACGGACACCCGGACACCCTCGCCGTCCGCACCGACCGGATCACCGCTGACCGGCCGGAGACTTCGCGGACGGCGGACGGACACCGGCCGGCTACCTCCGGACACTCGGCCGCCCTCTCCGGTCCAGAGAGCAGCCGCCCGGCGGTCACTTCCGGCCCGGACATACCGCGAGCGGCTGACCGGGAGGAGCTGTCCGGACACCCGGAGAGCGTCCCGGAGTCAGAGCCCGCGCACGGCGGAGATACCGCTGACCTGGGCGGACAGCCGGTCAGCAGACCTGTCCCGGTCACCCGCCTGCGGCTGGCCCCCGCGTCGGTCACCGAGCCGGAGACCCGTCCAGACAACGCCTCTGAGACCTCGGACAACGGCCGTCCGGACACCGCCCCGTCAGCGGACACCCTCCTGCCAATCGCTCGCCAGGCGGTCGCCGACGCGGGCAAGGTCACCCGCGAGGTCGTCGCGGACGCCATCCGCGGACAGGGCAAAACGCTGGCCAATGACCGGCTGACCGCCCTGATGCGACAACTCCGCGCCGAAACCGGCCAGGACCCGGCCAGCAAGACCGGCTGACCGAACGGCCCGGACAGGCGGGCGGTTACCGGCAACCGCCGAGCCGCCCGCCCGCACCCCACCAACTCCCGTTCACGCACCGGAGACACACAATGCGCACCACACCGGCCACCCCCGCCGAAGCCGACGCCTGGATCACCGTCCTCCGACGGTACGGACACCTGCACCGCGCCGAACCCGGCCCGGATGGCACCTGGACCGTGCAGCGAACCCCCGCCAGCACGCCCCGCACCCTGCACCACCCGGTCCTCGCCCTCGACTTCGTCGCCGAGGTCCTCCGCGACATGCGCGGTACGAAGGCCCAGACGCTCTGATGACACGCTCCGAGTCGGCCGACACCACCTCCGGCCTGCAGCAAGACCACTGCCCGGCACGTGGCCGAGCAAGCTGTAGCTTCCGAAACTCCTCCGCTGCCACGGACCGCGGAGGAGTTTCGGAAGCGCATGCCCCCGCCCCAGGAGGGGCGGGGGAGGCCCGGCACCAGGGGGTGCCGGACTCGGAGGCTGCGACCGAGGGCGGAGCGCAGCCAGGGGAGGAACCGAACCCGCCAGCCACGCCGCATACGCGCCCCCGCCTGCGCCAGAGCGTGCACCGCGACCAAGTCCGCAGCGTCCGCCTGACTTCCGACGAACTCGAGCTGGTGAAGCGCGCCGCGGAAGCTGTCGGCCTGAAGACTGCCGGGTTCCTTGCAGATGCGGCGGTCGCGGTCGCCCAGGTCCAAGGAGGTCCCCAGCCCTGGCTGTTGGACCAGCGCGGCCGGGTCGAAGAACTGATGGCCGCCAGCGCACAGCTCGCCCGCGTCGGCAACAACCTCAACCAGGTGGCCCGCATCCTCAACTCCGGCGGCCAGGCGGCCTACGCGGACGACGTGGTCGCCCGGGTCCTGCGCGCGGCGGACCGGGTCGAGGCCGCCGCGATCGAGATTGCGCGGCGCTGACGGTGGTCCCCGACATCTCCACGGGCAGCCGGACGTACGGACTGCTCAACTATCTCTACGGTCCCGGCCGTCGGGACGAGCACACCGACCCGCACCTCGTCGCGTCCTGGATACCAGGGCTCGCCCCCGACCCCGGACGTGATCCGGCCGCCACACTCAAGCAGCTCACCGACCGGCTCGACCTACCCGTGCTTGCCCTCCCGAAGAATCGGCGTCCGGCCCGGCACGTGTGGCACTGCCCCGTCCGCACGGCGCCCGGCGACCGTCACCTCACCGACGCGGAATGGGCCGAGGTCGCCCGCCGCATCGTCCACGCCACCGGTATCGCCGAGGACGGTGACGCCAAGGCCTGCCGGTGGATCGCCGTACGCCATGCTGACGATCACATCCACCTCGTCGCCACTCTCGTCCGCGAAGACGGCCGCCGCCCCCGCCGCCACGAGGACGGTATTCGTGCCCAGGCCGAATGCCGAAAGATCGAAGCCGAGTTCGGCCTTCAGATCCTCAACGGCGGCGACCGCACCGCCGCCCAGCGCCCCACCAGCGCCGAACGCTCCAAGGCCGAGCGATCCGGCCGTACCGAGACACCCCGCGAGACGCTGCGGGAAAGCGTCCGTCACGCCCTGGCCGGTGCCGCCAGCGAGGAGGAGTTCTTCCACCGCCTCGCCGAGGCCGGCCTCCGGGTCGAACAGCGCATCGCCCCGTCCGGCGACACCCTCGGATACAAGGTCGCCCTCCCCGGCGACCGCAACCGCGACGGCGAACCCATCTGGTTCTCCGGCTCGAAACTCGCCCCGGACCTCTCCCTCCCCAGGATCCGCCAGCGCCTCGACGCCGGACGATCCGACGACGAACCCGTCACCGACAATGCCGGTGAACGAGCACCTCGCCCGGCCCGCGCTCGACGCCAGGCGGCCCCGGTCGCCGAACGGGCGGCATCGATCCTCGACGGAAACGACGACGAGGACTCCGCCGCCCAACTGGCCGGCGTCGGCGAACTCCTCGACGCACTCGCCCAGACCGCCCCGGCCTCGACCCGCAAGGAACTCGACGAGGCCGCTCGCCACTTCGAACGCGCCACCCGCTCACACATCCGCGCCGAGCGAGCCGACAACCGAGCCATCCGCTCCGCCGCCCGCGGCATCATCCGCGCCGGCAACGCCCTCGGCAAAGGCGAGGACGGCGGCACCACCGCGATGCTCCTGTCCACGATGGTCCTCGTCACCATCGCCGCCGTGCGCTGGCACTCCGCCCGCGGCCACGCCCAGCAAGCAGCCGCCGCCCAACGGGCCGCACAACACCTGCGCAGCGCCTACCGATCAGCTGCCGCTGCCCCCATGCACGCGATGCGCGAGCACGGCCGTAGCCTCCCCGAACCCGTACGAGAGCGGTATGCCGGCACCCTCGAAGCAGCCCTGCCCGAGCAGGCCGACTCCGTACGCCGCGAGCCCGGCTGGGACGCCCTCGCCGCCACCCTGGACCAGGTCGAGCGCGCTGGACACGACCCCGATGCCCTGCTCCAGCAGGCCATCGAATGGCGCGAACTGGACACCGCGGACAGCGTCACCGCCGTCCTCGTCTGGCGACTGCGACGCATCGGCGAACTTCCCGCCACCATGGACCCGCCCCGTGCCCGTACGAACGCGCGGGCCGCGCAATCACGCTCCCACCCGTCCCCGCCGCAGGCGTCCGAGACGACCGCTGAGACCCGCCATGTCGCCCCTCGCTCCCGGGGGCCGAGGCGCTGAGCAGTACAAAGAGCTGGACATCGATCACCAGTGCCTGTTAGGGCTGGTTGATATGGAGAAGGAGACGATGCAGATCCTCGACGAAGGCCTCCGCCCTCAGAGAACCGTTCTGCCGGAGACGGCCCCCGGCGACGACCCCCTGCTGCGGCTCCAGCAGGAGATGCAACTCGGCGACGGCAACATCGGTCTCCGCGCCACAACCCATCCCGAGGAAGTCGTCATCACCGGGATCCCCGTGATGTGCCCGCAGTGCGGCGCCCGGCGCGACTGGATGGTGATCTGCGACCGCAACGAGATCAGCATCCGCTGCCGCTGCGCACACCAGTGGGTCGAGCGCGAACTGACCCGCGCGGACTACGAGGCGATGATCGACGTCGGAGGCCAGAACTACCCGAGCTTGGAGGCTGCGGCCCACGCAGCGGGCTACGACGGCACGCTCGCCGGCGTCTATCTGACCGAGCGCAGGCCCGAATATGGCCTGCGGCCAAGCGCCGTAGACGCTGCCCGGTGGCGCATGCAGTCAGGCTCATGAGGTTCCCCGAGAACGACCAGCTCTCGCTTAACCCGCCTTTGATCACAACCGTAGACAGCCCCTAGCTGTATTGACCCGCGGGGTTGTTGACGCGGGTGATGGGTGGCTGGCCGCCGAGGGCGGTGTGGCACCGGTGGTGGTTGTAGGTGTGCAGGAAGTCT
>NZ_JBSGVW010000024.1:0-145493 GCF_053608645.1 Streptomyces sp. NPDC055013 | reverse complement strand
GGGGGACGGGGCATTTCTTCCACTGAGCCGGCTGGGGTGTGGGGGGGGCCGTCGGTGCGGCCCGCCCCTCACCCGCGTCTGCCGCCGTCATGTCGAACTGCGCAGCGCCGCCCAGGTGTTGGGCCCCACCTCGCCGTCGACCTCCAGCCCCTTGTCGCTCTGGAACAGCCTGACCGCGGACTCCGTGTCCGCGCCGAACTCTCCGTCCACGCCCGAGCCGCCGACGCTGTAGCCGCGCTTGCTGAGCATGCACTGGACCTGGACGACGCGCTGACCCTTGTCGCCCCGGTCGGTGAGTTCGGTGCCGGAGTAGTGGGCGCAGTCCGAGATCCAGGGCGGGACGGCCGGCGTCGTGGCGGTCCTGGTGGGGGTGGCGGTCGGGGCGCCCCCGCCGTTGCCGCTGCCGCCCTCGTCGCCGTCGGAGGGGGTGGAGCCCTCGCCGGGCGTGGCCTGCGTTCCGCCCGCGCCGCCGCCCTCGGAGGCGCTCGGGTCGGCCGACTCGGCGGCGGCCGACGCCTTCGCGTCGGTGTCCTTCTCCTTCCCCTCCCCCTTCTCCCTGTCGCGGGAGGGCGACGCGGAGGAGCTGGGGAGGGAAGAGCCCCGCGCGTCGTCGGGGGCGGTGCCGGCGGCCGACGTAGCCGCAGCCGAGGCCGTTTCGTCGACGGACGGGCCGGTGAGGAAGAAGGCGCCCGCGGCGACGGCACAGACGGCGAGACCCGCGGCGACGGCGAGGTATGCCCGCCGCTTGCGCCGCTTGCCGTCGTCGTCCGGGGCGGGGGCAGCCGTACGTTCCCCCGGCAGCCGCAACTGGACCGTCTCCTGGGAGGTCCGGGAGGCGTGCGAACTCAGGGGTGCCCGGGCGGTCTCCTGGACGGCGACACCTTCCAGCACCTCGCAGGCCTGCCGTCGGGCCAGCAGCCGGGCGCTCAGCGGCTCGTGCCAGACCGCTGCGCCGCCGTGACCGGCTGCCGTGGCGGCGTCGGTGAGCTGCCGCGGGGTGGGGCGCCCGGCGGGATCCTTGGCGAGACAGGCGGTCAGGAGGGCGGCCAACGCGGGTTCCACGGACGAGAGTTCGGCCATGATGTCCTGCTTGGGCTCCTCGAACGCGACCCGGTGCATCACGTCGACGCCCGTTCCGTCCCCGAACGGGGCGTGCCCGGTGGCGGCGTAGATCAGGCTTCCCGCGAGGGAGAAGACGTCGGATGCGGTGTCGCAGCGGCCCTCGCGCAGATACTCGGGTGACATGAAGGCGGGCGTGCCGACCCGGCTCCCGGTCGACGTGATCGCGCTGCTGTCGGCGGCCTGCGCGATGCCGAAGTCGATGACGTGGGCGCCCTGCAGGGACAGGATCACGTTGGACGGCTTGAGGTCCCTGTGTACGACGTCGGCGGCGGCCAGCGCCGACAGGGCCTGCCCCATGTCCCCGACCAGCCGCCACACCCCGGCGCGCTCCAGCTTGCCGCACTCGCGGACCGCTTCGGCGAGGTTGAGGCCGGGCAGGTACTGCGTCGCCATCCACAGCAGCGAGTCGTCGAACCCGGTGCCGAGCAGCTGCGGCGTGCGCGGCGTGTGAACCCGGCCGTGCACGGCGGCCTCCCGCTCGAAACGCCGCCGGAAGCGAGGGTCTTCGGCGTACTCGGGACGGATCACCTTGACGGCGGCGAGGCCGGGGGTGCCGGCGGCGGGACGGGCCAGGTAGACGTGGCCCATACCGCCGCTGCCGAGCAGTCCGAGGGGGACGTAGGGGCCGATGCGGGCGGGGGCGGTCGGCTTCAGCGGGGTGGCGCCCGCCTGCACCAGAGCGGCGTCGACGGCCGCCGGGGTGGGTGATGGCATGGGCTGCCGCTGGTCGGTCATGGATCCCCCGAGTGCTGCTCTTCCCCAACGGCCACTCGTGTCCCGTCAGTTGATGTGAGGCTACCGCGTGAGGCGGCAGGGGGATGGGCGCTCGCGGCTACGGAAGGGTGTCGCAGTGGCCGGTGGTGCTGCGCCACTTCAGCTTGTCGCGGGTCTTCGGGCCGTACACGCCGTCGTCCTCCAGGCCCAGCGCGGCCTGTACCTTCTTCAGCTCCTCCTCGGTGATCGGTCCGAAGTCGCCGTCGACCGCCACCCTCGTCCGCTTGTGGCAGTGGCGCAGGGCCTTCTGGATCGCCTCCACGTGGGAGCCGGAGGCGCCCTCGGCGGTGATGCAGTTGTCGGTGCTGCCGTAGGCGGGGATGTTGGCCAGCTCGTGGCCGTTCCCGCCGCCGATGAAACGGCCGAGCGTCTTGTTGCACCAGTTGGTGGCGGCGCCGGCCTCGGGCGCGGTACCGGTCACGCCCAGCCCGGCCAGCAGCGTCAGACCGGCGACGGCAACCGCAGCCGTGCGCGATCCGCGGAAGTGCTTCATGGCTTCCCCCGTTCCTCTTCCTTCGTTCCTCTTCCTTGCCGTTGTGGCGTGGCCATGGTGAGCGGGTCCGGTGGCTCGAGGGAACCTGCAAAGTTGTAGGTACGGCGGAAAGCGGGCGCCCCGCAGACTGCGGTCGGGGCTTGCAGTTGCCGATGCCCCGCTCGTTCACCGGAAACGGGGAGAACTCATGACACTGACGCGAGTCAAGTACGGGGCGGCGCTGACCGTCGCGGCGCTGAGCGTGACGATGTTCGCGGCCGCGCCGGCGACCGCCGATGACAGCAAGACCTGGAGCCGGAACTGCTCCGACGACACCACCTACGTCGGCAAGGTCAGCGATCACGTGGCCACCACCACCAAGAAGAACGATGGGAGTTGTGAGGGCAACGCCTGGGTGCGGATCAAGGTGCAGGGGTCGTGGGGCAGCTGGGCCAACAGCAGCTCGACGGCGACCAAGCGCAGCCCGGTGTACAAGATCGAGGCCTCGCAGCACAAGGACTGCAACTGCAACACCGCCAACACCTACACGCTCTATCCGTAAGGTTCATCCGTTCCTGTCCCTGTTCACTCGAACAGGGACAGGAACCTGCCCCACGTCGTCGTCTCCCCGCTCGCACAACTGTCGACCAGCCGGTGTGAGCGCGGCGCGTACGTGCCTGCGAGGTTGTCCATGGAGTTGACCCTGTCGCAGCCGGTGCGTTGGGCCTCGCGGCTGCGGTCGTAGCCGGCCGCCTCGAAGTCCGTGCCGCGGTAGTAGGCCACGTCGTGGTTCCGCCGATCTCCCGCGAGGTTGTTGAAGATCGAGCGGACGGGGCCGTCGGCCGCCCACCCGCACGTCTCCTCGCCCGCCAGCCAGTTCGCGTCGTCGCCCCGCCAACTGCACATGTGGCCCCAGCCGTTGTGCTCGCTGAAGAAGCAGACGCTGTCCCGCGGGCAGCGGTCGTAGCCGACGGACACCTTGCCGTCCGTGCTGATCGGGGCCCTCGACGCGGCGGGCAGGGCCTCGTACACCGGTGTTCCGTCGTCGTGGTTGACGTGGACGTACGCTCCGCCCACCAGGGCCGCCGGCAGCACCAGCGCCGTCGCCAGCATCGCCGTCACCACCGGGTGCCGGTGCCAGGGGCGGGGTCGCAGGCGTGGCAGGCGGCCCGAGCGCGGGGTGTGGGCCGCTCGCTCCACGCGTCGTAGCAGAGCTTCCGCCGTGATGCGTCCCGTGTGGGTGGGGGCGAGGCAGGCCAGGACGATCTCCCGCCAGGGCTCGGGCAGTTCAGGGGAGAGGCGAAGTTCCTCGGCGCCGTGTGCGTAGCGCGTCACCGCGTCCGTGCGTGCCTCCGTGCTGCCGCCAGGCAGCGGGAAGGAACCCGTGAGGACGAGGTGTGCGAGGACCCCGAACGCCCAGATGTCGGCGGACGGGCGGATCCGGGTGCCGCGCTCGTCCATCTCCGGCCACAGCAGCTCGGGTGGGGTGTAGTCGGGCGTGGCGAAGGCGGGGGCGTAGGCGTGTGTGCCGTCCAGTTCCGCCGCCATGTTGAAGTCGGCCAGGCGCACCGAGGCGTCCTTCATCAGCAGCACGTTGGCCGGCTTCAGGTCGCCGTGGACCCAGCCCGCATGGTGCAGCTGACGCAGGCCCTCACAGACCTGGGCCAGCATCGCGGGCCCGGCCACGGGCTTCGGGTCGTGCTCCAGCACGGCGTCCAACGAGCCCTCGGCCCGCTCCAGGACGATGACGGTGGCCCCGTCCAGCTCCGGGTGGTCCGGGTCGTCGACGGTCAGAGTTTCGTACATGCGGATGAGGCGGGGAGCTCGCAGCCGCTCCAGCACCTCCACTTCCCGTTCGGCCAGTTCGCGCAGATGACGCAGCTGACGCGGGGTGCGGGTGCCGGTCGGCAGGAACTTCAGGGCGGCCCGGCGGGGCAGTGCCGGATCCGCCTCGCCGGTCGGCCTGCCCGCGTACACGGTCGCGAAGGCGCCCGAGGCGAGAGGTTCTCGTATCTCCCAGTGGCCCACGCGGTAGCCGGGCGGTACGGGGACCGCGTGCGGGTGCCGCCCGGTCATCCGGCCACCTCGCTCGGCGCGGCGGTCAGCACGACCAGATCGTCCTCACGGACCAGATCGAAACGCAGCGCGAGCGAGACCAGCGACTCCTTCTTGCCGTTGACGCGCTGTCCGGGCTCGGCGGTGTCGGGGCCGGGTCGTAGCCGCAGCTTGACGGCGAGGTAGTCGATGTTCCAGTAGACCGCGGACCTGGTGACCGCCGGCCAGACCGACCGCAGGCGCTCCACCAGCTGCTCGACCGCCGGCAGCGGGGCGTGCGGTTCGCCGCGCAGCCGGGGTTCGCACAGGGCGGTCAGGACCGCGAAGTACCGCTTGGTGCGGTCGAGAGCGAAGGCCGGGGTGGTGACGGAGCCGGAGAGGCCGGTGCGCGCCACGCTGCGAAAGGCGTGGCGCGGCGCCCAGACGTCGAAGGCGAGCAGATCGCCCGCCGCGGGCAGGACCACGCGCGAGAACTCGAACGGCACGGGCGCGTCCACCCGGCCCGGGACGACCTTGATGTGCTCCCCGGCGCCCTCGGGGTTCTCCACCACGTAGGTCTGGTGTTCGCTGAGGTTGCTCAGCAGCCAGAAGTTGCGGTGCGCGGTGATCTCCCCGGCGACCCGGGGCACCCCGTCGTGCGCGATGGTGAGTCCGCCGCCGGTTCCCGCCCTGCCGAAGGCGAGCCGTTCCCCTGTGGCGATCCTGATCTGGCCGTCCGGCCCGGCGCAAGCCGGTGGTACGACGATGACGCTGTGCACGGACTCGTCCCCCTCCCCCGACCCCATGAGGACAACCGATCCCATGAGGACAACCGATCCCATGAGGACAACCGATCCCATGAGGACAACCGATCCCATGAGGACAACCGATCCCATGAGGACAACCCTTTCCCCGCCAACGAAGGGCAGGGTAAGGGGCGTTCCGGACAGACCACGAAGGTTGCCCGCCGCATGGCGCGTCCGCGAGGCGGGGACCTAGCCGTCCACCTCGTACTGCCCGGTCTCGAGGAAGTACCGCAGTTCCTCCGGCGTACCGTCGATGGCGTCTTCCGCCGCCGCGCGCAGGGCGTCGCTGATGGTCGGGTCGGCGAGGATGCGGGCGACGCGGACGCGGTCGTCCTCGGCGCGGGCTAGGCGGTGGCCGGTCTCCAGGAAGGCGCGCAGGATTTCCGGAGTGTTGGCGTCGAGGGCCTCGTTGGCCTCCCTGATGACCGCCTTGTCGGTCTTCGGGTCGGCGGTGCCGAGGATGCGGGCGATGGCCACGCGGTCGTCCTCGGCCTGGGCGATCCAGCGGCCCGTCTTCAGGAAGTACCGCTGGTCCTCGATGGTGCCGTCCATCGCCTTCTGCGCGGCGGCGTACACGGCCCTGCCGGTCTCTGGGTCGGCGATGATGCGCATGATGGCGACGCGGACGTCGTCGTCGGACATGTCGTCGACGTTCGGGCCGTCCGTGTCGGAGGCGGCTGCCACGGTGACGGCCGACGGCGGGGCCGATTCGGCGGCGAAGGCCGGGGCGGCCAGCAGGAGCGCCGGGGTCAGTGCGGTTGCCACGAGGGTCAGGGCGATACGGCTCGGTCTCACGCGTGAACCTTCCTTGCAGGATCAGGCCTGCGGATCAGACCTGCAGCTTCGGGGACCCGGGGCTTCGGTGCTCCGGTAAGTGACGCAGGGCCATCTTCCCTGGGTTCGCACATGAGTTCACTGCAATAACCGAGCAGGCTTCAGGTCCTGGTCGCTGCCGGAGAAGGGAGACGCACGGGCACGCGTAGCGGCCTCCGGCCCTCCCCCGAGGGAGCCGGAGGCCGCGACGCGTGCCGTCAGCAGGCGCTCAGCAGGTGCGCAGACCCGGGATCGCCCCGTAGTTCACGCCGCCGGACACCTTGTTGGCGGGGAACCAGCCCCAGCCGCCGTTGCTGACGTTCGTGTCGGCCTGGGTCCACAGCCACCAGTCGTTTCGGGCGTCGCCGACCGGCGGGTTCTCCTGGCCCGGGAACTTCTTCTGGCAGACGAACCAGTTGTCACCCGCGTTCAGCCGGCCCGCGACGTTTCCGTTGAACATCACGTTCCCGGCCTGGTAGTTGTGGCAGTAGCGGGAGTTGTTCGGCCCGCTGCCCCAGCAGCCGTTCGGTGCCGCCGATGCCCCCGTCGGCGTCACTACCACGGCGCCCGTGGCGAGTACGGCAACGGCTCCCAGCGAGGCGAGCATGCGCTTCATGGTCGGTGTCCCTCCGGAATTGCCACCCCCGTTGGTGGACAGGAACACCGTGGCGCCGACCGGCCCCGAGCGGTACCTGTGAACTCTCAGGGTCCCTACTTCGCGGGCGGCGTGTACTCCTTGAGGTAGTGGGCGACGCGGGTGGCGTAGTCGCGGTACTTCGGGGGAACGCCGCCCGCGTTGTTCACCACCTTGGTCGAGGTGCGGTAGGCGGCGGCCAGCAGCACCTTGCGGTCGCCGGACAGGCCCGTCCGGTTCAGGAGCGGCTCCATGTAGCAGAGGTAGCGGCCCACGGCGGGGATGGACTCGGCAGGGGTGAGGGGAGGCTTGGGAGTCTGTGTCGCGGGGACACCGTCCGCGCGGATCCACCAGCGCAGCAGACTCGGCGTCCAGCGGGCGATGCCGTACTCGCCCTCCTTGCCCACGGACCGGTCGGCCAGGTCCGGGTCGAAGTTGCTCTCCGCCTTCAGCAGGGCGGCGATCAGTGCGGGGGTGACCTCGGGCCGGACGCAGTCGTGGGCGGAGTCGACGATGAGGCGGCGGTAGGCCACCGGGACGCCCTTGTCGGTACGCAGTTCGGAGGCGCCGTAGGAGGCGGCCGTGCCCCTCGTGGTCTCGCGCCCCGGGCCGCCGGCCCCGCTTCCGCCCCCGGCGGCGCCGGTGTCCGCCCAGTTGCCGACGCCGTAGCCGAGGGCCGCCAGCGCCACCACGGCGGTCGCGGCGGTCAGCATCGTCGTACGGCGGGAGCGGCGGCGGGGGAGGAGCGCCCGCGGCAGCCGCGGCGAGCTGCCCGTGCCCGCCGCGGCGCCCACCATCCGCACCAGCGCCTGCGTGCCGATCCGGTCGCCGTGCGTACGGGTCAGACAGTCCCGCACGATCTCCCGCCAGACGTCCGGGAGTTCGGGTGACAGGCGTAGTTCGTCGGTGCCGCGCGCGTAGGCGGCGGCAGCGTCGCGGCGGCTCGACGGGGTGGCGCCGGGCAGCGGGAAGGAGCCGGTGAGGACCAGATGCGCCAGCACGCCGAACGCCCAGACGTCGGCCGACGGGCGGATACGGCGGCCGCGCTCGCCGATCTCCGACCAGAGCAGCTCCGGCGGCGTGTAGTCGGGCGTCGAGAAGGCGGGCGTGTACGCGTGCGTGCCCTCCAGCTCCGCCGCCATGTTGAAGTCGGCGAGCCGGGCCGAACCGTCCTTCATCAGCAGCACGTTGGCCGGCTTCAGGTCCCCGTGCACCCAGCCCGCGTGATGCAGCTGCGCCAGCCCCTCGCAGATCTGCGCGAGCAGGACGGGGCCGGAGCCGGGGCGCGGCTCCGCCGAGAGCAGTGCGGACAGGGAGCCCTGCGCCTTTTCCAGCACGAGGATCGTGGCGCCGTCGAGGGCGGGACGGGCCGGGTCGTCGACGGTGAGGGTGTCGTACATCCGGATCAGTCGCGGCTGCTTCAGCCGGCGGTGCAACGCGACCTCGCGCTCGATGAGTTCGCGCAGGTGGGTGAGTTGGCGGGGGGTGCCGGTGCCGGTGGGCAGGAACTTCAGGGCGACCGTCTTCGGCAGGGCCTCGTCGTCTCCGACGCGCCTGCCCTCGTAGACACTCCCGAACGCCCCCGTGGCGATCGGCTCCCGCACCTCCCACACGCCCACCCGGTACCCCTTCGGCACCGGCACGGCATACGGCTCGGTCACCGGGCCACCCGGCCGGACGCCGACGCGGACGAAGCCGAGGGCGACGGAACTGACGGCGACGACTCACGCAGGACGACGAGATCGTCCTCCCGCACCAGGTCGAACCGGAGCGCCAGCGAGACCAGCGACTCCTTCTTGCCGTTGAGCCGCGGACCCGTGTCCGCCGTCTCCGGGCCGGGCTTGAGCCGCAGCTTCACGGCGAGGTAGTCGATGTTCCACTGGACCGACGTACGGGACGCGGCGGGCCAGTTGGGGCGCAGCCGGTCCACGACCTGGTCGACCGTGGGCAGCGGGGCGTGCGGTTCACCGCGCAGCCGGGGCTCGCACAGGGCGGCCAGGACCGCGAAGTAGCGCTTGGCGCGGTCGACCGAGAACGCGGGGGCGGTGGTCGCGCCGTCCAGGCCGCCCTCGGAGCTGAGGTAGTCGTGGCGCGGCGCCCACACCTCGATCGGCAGCAGATCGCCGGCCGCCGGCAGCACGATCCGCGAGAACTCGAAGGGGATCGGCGCGTCGAGGCGCCCCGGCCCGACCTTGACGTGCTCGCCCGCGCCCTCCGGGTTCTCCACGACGTACGTCTGTTCCCGGCTGAGGTTGCTCAGTATCCAGAAGGCGCCCTGCGCGGTGATTTGACCCGCTCTGCGGGACACCCCGTCGTGCGCGATCGTGAGGTCGTTGTCGGCGGCGGAACGGCCGAAGCCGAGCCGCTCGCCGGGCGCCAGCCGGAGCTGGGTGCGGTCGGTCTCGTCCTCCGTGGTCGGCGGAGGTACCACGATGATGCTGTACAAGGTGCGTCTCCCCGTGCCTGACGGCTACCCACGTCAGGGTAGGGCGACGCAGCGAGGCCGTGCCCCCCTCGTACGAGTGAGACACGGCCATCGGCTGTGTTTGGCGTGAAGTGAATCCCGCCCGACGAAACCTCGGGTGAGGTCAGTTCTGTACGACCATCGTGCTCGCGGCCTTGTCGTGCCAGCCCTGCTGGCGGCCAGACTTGTCCCAGAACGGGGACAGGTAGACGAGGAGCTGGCCGATGCCGCAGGCCAGGCTGCCGACGATCGGGATGATCCAGCGGATGAACGAGGAGCCCAGGCCGGGCTTTTGGCCGGTGTCGGCCTTCACGACCCGCAGGCCGACGGCCATCTTGCCCAGGGTGGCGCCCACCAGGCCGACCATGAGCCACTCGTAGAGCAGGCCGATCACCGCGAAGACACCGACCACGGCGCCGATCGAGGCCACGATGTCGGAGCTGGCGTCGTTCACGCAGGAGCTGTAGTCGACGGCGTTGGGGTCACATTCGTTTGCCGCGCTGAAGGAGCCCGCGACACCGACGGCGGCAAGGATGATGTAGATCACGGTGAACGCCACACCGTCGATCAGCCGCGCGCCGAAGCGCCGGCCCATGGACGCCACGCGGGGAGGCATGCCCGAACCGCCGGGGTAACCCGGCTGCTGCGGATAGCCGTAGCCGCCCTGCGGGGGCACGCCCTGCGGCGACTGCGGGTAGCCGTAACCGGCCTGACCCTGCGGGTAGGGAGGCTGTCCCGGCTGCGGGTAACCGGGCTGCTGTCCTTGCTGGGGGTACCCGTAGCCCTGATTCGGGTCCTGCGGCTGACCGTAAGGCGGGTTGGGCGAGCCGAAACTCATGGCCGGATTCCTCCGTTGCGAATGCGGGGACGATGCGGCATTGCGCGGAGGAACTTCACGATTTGAGCGGTTTTGCCCCCCGAACACGTTCCGCGAAACTGCGCCGTTCATCGTTCTAGGTACCGTGCGATTTTGTCCAGTCTGAGGCGGAACCTGTTGTGCAGATGCAATCTTCGGGATCTTGCTGGGGCGATGTACGTCACGGGCCGGGCGTCCGATTGGAACACCGAGGGCGTCATCCGGGAGGATGGGGGTCATGACCGCCCAGATTCTCGATGGCAAGGCCACCGCAGCCGCGATCAAGTCCGATCTGACCGCCCGCGTGGCGGCGCTGAAGGAGAAGGGCATCACGCCCGGCCTCGGCACGATCCTGGTCGGGGAGGACCCCGGCAGCCAGAAGTACGTCGCCGGCAAGCACCGCGACTGCGCCCAGGTCGGCATCGCCTCCATCCAGCGCGAGCTGCCCGCCACGGCGACGCAGGAGGAGATCGAGGCGGTCGTCCGCGAGCTGAACGAGGACCCGGCCTGCACCGGCTACATCGTCCAGCTGCCGTTGCCCAAGGGCATCGACGAGAACCGGATCCTGGAGCTCATGGACCCGGACAAGGACGCCGACGGCCTCCACCCGATGAACCTCGGGCGCCTCGTCCTGAATGAGCCGGCCCCGCTGCCCTGCACCCCGAACGGCGTCCTCACCCTCCTGCGCCGGTACGGCGTCGAGATCAAGGGCGCCGAGGTCGTGGTCGTCGGCCGCGGTGTCACCATCGGCCGTCCGATGCCGCTGCTGCTGACCCGGCGCAGCGAGAACGCGACGGTGACCCAGTGCCACACCGGCACGCGGGACCTGTCCGCACACCTGAAGAGCGCGGACATCATCATCGCCGCCGCGGGCTCCGCCCACCTGATCCGCCCCGAGGACGTGAAGCCCGGCGCGGCCGTCCTCGACGTCGGTGTCTCGCGCAGCGCCGAGGGCAAGATCGTGGGCGACGTCCACCCCGGCGTCGCCGAGGTGGCCGGCTGGATCTCCCCCAACCCCGGTGGCGTGGGCCCGATGACGCGGGCGCAGCTGCTGGTCAACGTGGTCGAGGCGGCGGAGCGCAGTGTCGGCTGAGGGCGGCGCCGGCAAGGCGCAGGAGATCGAGGACGCCGAGGAGATCGAGGTCCGGGATCCGGTGAGCGCTCCGGACGCGGAGGGTACGCCCCGGCGCACCACCCGCCGCTTCCCGCTGTTCACCAAGGACACGGCACGTCCCGAGGGCGGCGGCCGCGCCGCTCCCGGTGACGCCCCGGCGCCCGCCCGGCAGTGGCCGGTCCTGCTGGTGCTGGGCATGGTCGCGGTGGGTCTGCTGATCACCGCGCTCGACGTTTTCCGGGTCGGCACCCTGGTGATCGGCAGCGCCCTGCTGGTCGGCGCGGTGCTGCGGTGGCTCCTGCCGAGCGTCGGCATGCTCGCCGTACGTTCCCGCTTCACGGACATAGTGACGTACGGCGTGCTGGGCCTCGTGATCGTGCTGCTGGCGTTGATGGCGCAGCCGGACCCGTGGCTGAAGATCCCGTTCCTGAAGGACGCCCTGCATTTCACGGTGGACGGCTGAGGCCTCCCGGCCCCGAAGGCCACTGGGCGCGACGGCGGCCCGTCCTCTCCCCCGAGGAAGGACGGGCCGCCGTCTGCGTCAAGCCTCGGGCACGGCGAAGGGGCTGTTCAACGCCTGTCAGTGCGCTGTGGCACGGAAGTGACCGTTCCGCTACGTCGGGAACCAATGCGTCGCCCGGTGTCGTCACCCGATCGGATCTGGTTCGGAGGTGAGCGATGGGTGCGTGGCAGCCGCTGCCCGACGATCTGCCGCCGGAGGTGCGGCACTTCGTGGAGCAGTTGCGGCAGCTCAAGGACCGCACGGGCCTGAGCCTGGTCGCGCTGGGCGCGCGTACCGCGTACAGCAAGTCCTCCTGGCAGCGCTACCTCAACGCCACCCAGCCCCCGCCCCGGCAGGCGGTCGTGGCCCTGTGCCGGGTGGCGGGGACCGACAGGGACGAGGCGGAGCGCTTCGGGGTGCGGTGGGAACTGGCCGTACAGGCATGGCCGAAGCCTGCGGTGATGCCCACGAAGGCGGAGCCCGGGGCACACGGGGCGCACGGGATGCACAGGCCGCGTGAGGCGGGCGAGGCGCACGAGGGGCCCGAGGGCTACGAGGACGACCCCACCCTGCCGTGGTGGGACGCGCCGCCGAAGGAACCGGAGCCGTCGTCGAGTTGGCTGCTGGCGGCCGCCGTCGCGCTCGTCGTGGTTCTGGTGCTGACGGCACTGGTCGGGGCCCTTGCGCTGGGGTGAGCCCGGTGAGGCCCCCGCGTCTGACCTGCCCGAATACGACCCCTGTGACGGGCGTGATCGTTTATGTGCTTTCTGTGTGTCGATGTGTTGACAAGTTCGCGCATTTGCAAGGAAGTCGTTCAACAGGCGGGCTAGCGTGGTCGACCGGGGACGCACCGGGGTCGTCCCGCGTGTTGGCAAGGGCTTACTACCAGGGTTGCGTCGGCCGAGGAGGGTCGCCGATGGAACACTGGACGCCATTCGACGGGCGTGCAACGGTGCATGCCCACGGTCCCAATGCTCCCGTGCGCCCCCACCCCGGGAACTGAGATCCTTACTGGGCGCATCCCTGTGGGTAGCCACATCGGGGACTCGGCAGAGGGCACCACGCGCGGGGGAAACGCGAGAACCACCAGCACGAACCGGGGGGAAGAGGGGGAAGCAATGCCTCGTTGGAGGGCCTTGCCGGATGAACTCGATCCGCAGGTCAGGGAGTTCGCGAGCCAGCTGCGCCGGCTCGTGGACCGCAGCGGTCTGAGCATCGCGGCGCTGGCCGACCGCACGGGATACAGCAAGACGTCCTGGGAGCGGTATCTGAACGGGCGGCTGCTCGCGCCCAAGGGTGCGATCGTGGCGCTTGCCGAGGTCACGGGTACGAATCCGGTCCACGTGACGACGATGTGGGAGCTCGCCGAACGGGCCTGGAGCCGTTCGGAGATGCGCCACGACATGACCATGGAGGCCATCCGGATCTCCCAGGCCCGCGCGGCGCTGAGCGAGTTCGGGGCGCCCCCGGCGAGCGCCAAGGAGGGCGCGAAGGCGGGCCGGACGGCACGCAAGAGCGGGAGCGCGACGGCGACGCCCGGCATTGCGGGTCCGGCGGGTGTGGCACCGACGGTGCCTCCGGTGCCCGCACAGCCGACGGCGCCGGAGGTGCGGGACTCGGCCGCGCGGGATTCCGCGGTTCGCGATACACCGGTGCGGGACTCCTCCGTACGGGACTCGGTCCGGGATTCCTCGGTGCGGGACTCGGACGAAGCCGACGTCCGGGACGGCGGGGCCGCTTCCGGGGGCAACTCGTGGGGGCTTGCGGGGTATCGAGGTCCGGCGGCGGGTGGCCGTACGTCGGGTGCGGTGCCGTCGGGAGCGTCCGGGGCGTCCACGACGTCCGGGGCATCCGGTGTGTCCGGGGCGTCCGCCGCGTCGGGGTGGGCGCAGGGTGCGCCCCAGCCGTACGGCGAGCCTCCGCAGGGCCCCCGTCCCGGAGGCGGGTCCTCCGGTGGTGGCGGTGGCAAGCGGCGGCTGACGATGTTCCTCGCGGGGGTCGTCGGCGTGCTGGTCGTGATCGCGGCGGTGTTCTTCTTCACCGACGCCGGCCGCGGGCAGAAGGGCGGCGAGGCCGCCAACTCGCCCTCTCCGTCCGCGACGACCGACCCCGACCTGCCGGCCGGCGTCAAGTGCAGCGGAGACTCCTGCACCGGCAAGGACGCGGAGAGCATGGGGTGCAGCGGTGACCTCGTGACGACCGCCAAGACCGCGACCGTCGGCGCGGCCGTGGTCGAGGTGCGCTACAGCGAGACGTGCGGCGCCGCGTGGGGCCGCATCACGCAGGCCGCGCAGGGGGACGAGGTGGAGGTGTCGGTCGGCAAGAAGAAGCAGAGCGGCACGATCACCGTCGTCGGCGACACGATCGCGTACACGCCGATGGTGGCCGTGAAGGACGCGGGCGAGGCCACGGCCTGCGCGACGCTGGCCGCCGGCCAGGAGGGGTGCACGCAGTAGCGGAGCGCCCGAAAGATCCTCGGAGCGCTGTCTCGACGCCGGTCCGGCCCTCGCGGCCTGGCCGGCGTCGGGCGTTCGCGACGGGCCTGCGGATCGGGGCGACCGGGGCGACCGGGGCGAAAGGACCGGGGCGAAAAGATTTCGGGTGGGACAGGAATGGCCGTCGGCAAAGTGGGCACGCGCACCGTACCCCCACGGGAGTCCGGCAACCGGTACCCCCACCCGGCGGCCGCCCGCGTCCACCCTCTCCCGGACAGGGCGGCCGCCGCTTTTCGGCCCACTTGTGGCTCTCTGTGGGCCGGGCCACACGGACCCGGCCGTGCGAGATCCCGGAGGCGCGATAGCCTGACCGGTGGATCTCTCGACGCCAAGAGATCGATCATCTCTACGTCCCGCACCCCGGGGCAGGGATGCCCTCACCGCCAGCTGTCATACGGAGAACGCCATGACCCGCACTCCCGTGAACGTCACCGTCACCGGCGCGGCCGGCCAGATCGGTTACGCCCTGCTCTTCCGCATCGCCTCCGGCCAGCTGCTCGGCGCGGACGTGCCGGTCAAGCTGCGCCTCCTTGAGATCACCCCCGCGCTCAAGGCCGCCGAAGGCACCGCCATGGAGCTCGACGACTGCGCGTTCCCGCTCCTTCAGGGCATCGAGATCTCGGACGACCCGAACGTCGCCTTCGACGGCGCCAACGTCGCGCTGCTCGTGGGTGCCCGCCCCCGCACCAAGGGCATGGAGCGCGGTGACCTCCTGGAGGCCAACGGCGGCATCTTCAAGCCGCAGGGCCAGGCCATCAACGCCCACGCCGCGGACGACATCAAGGTCCTGGTCGTCGGCAACCCGGCCAACACCAACGCGCTCATCGCGCAGGCCGCCGCCCCGGACGTACCGGCCGAGCGCTTCACCGCGATGACCCGCCTCGACCACAACCGCGCGCTGACCCAGCTCGCGAAGAAGACGGGCTCGACGGTCGCCGACATCAAGCGTCTGACGATCTGGGGCAACCACTCCGCCACGCAGTACCCGGACATCTTCCACGCCACGGTCGCCGGCAAGAACGCCGCCGAGGTCGTCAACGACGAGAAGTGGCTGGCCGACGACTTCATCCCGACCGTCGCCAAGCGCGGTGCGGCGATCATCGAGGCTCGCGGCGCCTCCTCCGCCGCCTCCGCCGCCAACGCCGCCATCGACCACGTCCACACCTGGGTCAACGGCACCGCCGACGGCGACTGGGTCTCCATGGGCATCCCGTCCGACGGCTCGTACGGTGTACCGGAGGGCCTGATCTCCTCCTTCCCGGTCACCACCAAGGACGGCAAGTACGAGATCGTCCAGGGCCTGGACATCAACGAGTTCTCCCGCGCCCGCATCGACGCCTCCGTCAAGGAGCTCGAGGAGGAGCGCGAGGCGGTCCGCTCCCTCGGCCTCATCTGACGGGCGCGATCCGACGCTCACACCGATCCCCGGGCGGCACGGCTGCCCGGGGATCGTTGCGTCCGCATCCCCGCTTCCCCGCAGTCGACCCGTTCAGCGCCCTACGACCAACTCGGCCAGGTCCAGAAACGCGTTCAGCGTCGGCGTCCGCAACTGCTCCAGTTCCCGGAAGCCCGGGGAGTGCAGAGCCTTGTCGAATGGGACGGCGACCACCTGGTCGGCACCGATGTCGAAGCGGCCGGGCAGATCGGCCGGTACCGGTCGGCTGGAGACCCCCTCCACCTGCGTCACCACGACGATCGCCTCGTCCGCCAGCCGGCGGCGCCCGCTGCCCCGCAGCCGGTCGAGCACCCGCCAGGCGGCGTCGAGGAACCAGCCCGCACTGCCGCAGCACAGGATCAGCCGGTCGGTCAGATCGAGGACGGTGTCGGCCGACCGGTCGAGCCGCAGGGGCCCAGTCGGTGAGGACGAAGGAGTAGTACGGCGCGGTCCACCACAGCGGGCCGCCGCTGTAGCCGGGGCCGACCGCCATGCCCGTGGCCTTGCCGTCGAGGTAGCCGACGGAGCCGTCGAGGGCGGCGACCCGTAGATCGGCGAAGGTCGCGCTGTGCCCGCTGCCGTGCCAGGCCCGCACCTGCTGACCGGGAAACATGGCCGTACGCCGGTCTGCCGCGGGCAGGCCGACGGGCGGCGCGTCGATCCGCAGCACCGCCAGATCGCCGAGCCACTCCCCGTCGCCGTCCCGCACGGCAGTGCCCTCGCGTGTGCGTGGGGCGATCCAGTGCGCCACGCGCGCGGGGTACCGCTCCGTCTTCCGCGCCCCTGCACCTCGACGAACAGCGGGTCTCGAACAGTGTGCTGCCCACGGCGTCGTTGACGACGTGCGCGCAGGTCAGCATCGCGTCACCGCCGAGTGCGACTGCAGCGCCGGCCGTCTTGCCGTCGGTCGTGCGGCGCACCGACGCGACGCGGGATCTCCCCTCGGTGTCCGGCGCTGCCTTGACCGGCCTGAACCAGTCCACCATCACTCCGCGCCGGGTGACGGCTTCCAACTGGCGGTGACGGTGAGGTGCGCCTGCCCGTTGCCACCGACGATCCCGAGCTTGAGGTGCTGGCCGACCTGGACGCCGAACGTCACGCTGAGCTCGCTCGGCGGATCCGAGATTCCAAGAAGGTGGACACCGCAACATCGTGGCCCGAACTCCCGTGACAGGAGGCCAAGTTCGCCACTCACCGTGGTTCCGCTCCCTCGGCGCAGGCCTGGTGCAGGCGCTGCGCAGGAAACGTGAGCGGAAGGGGGTGAGACCACGGCTTCGGGTGACTCGCGTCACACGGGTGTCCTATGCTGGTCGATCCTGGCGAGACCAACTCCTGTGCAGAATGGGTCAGTTGGTTGCGCCATGACAGGTCAGGCAACCTGCCATGACTGGTTCCTGAATCGGGGGACGATCCATGACCCAGCCGCAGCTTCCGCCGCAGCGGGAGCAAGCGCCGAGATCCGGGCCACGCCGTCCGGTCGACCCGGCGCGGAGTGAGGCGTGCCGGCTGCTCTGTGCGGGGACGTATCTGCACGTCGGTTACCGGGACGCGGTGATCGACGAACTGTACGTGCACCGCGAGCGGTTCGCCGCGCCCTCCTACGGCTACGACGCGGCCCGTGTCCTCGCCCATGCCCTGCGTTCCCGCCGCCAGGAAGTGGCGTGGTCGGCGGGGATGATCGCCCTGTGGGTGGTCGTGGCGGCGATCACCAAGTTCCACATCACCGTGGTGATCTGGCCGATCCTCCTGATCGCGCTGGGCCGCCGGCTGGGCGGCAGCCGCGACATCGACGGGAAGTTCCCGCAGTTCGCCATGTTCCGGCGGCTCCTCGCCTTCGTACTGCGCTGGTACGGGCGTATCACCCTGGTCTTCGTGTACGTCACCCTGTTCCGGCTGCTCATCGCCGGTCCGGACGAGTACGCGTCCGACTCCTACGGCGATTCCGGGGACAGCTTCCTCGACTCGTCGGACGGCGCCGACCTCGGCACCCCCTTCGACCTGCTGAACGCGGCCCTCGCGGAACCCAACCGCTTCACCGCCGCCTGCCTGCTCGCGCTGCCGCTGCTGCTGGCCCTGCTCAGCGTGGGGCAGCGGGGCCAGTTCGCCCGCACGATCGCAGGCGAGCTGTCCAAGCAGCGTTTCCCGAACGTCGCCGACGACCCGGCCGAGGCGGCATCCGCACCTCGGTTCGGCGAACTGAGCCGGCGTATCCGCCAGGAGCAGCACGCGCCGCTGATCCTCTACACGAAGGCCGACCCGTTCCGCGGCGCGGGACTGCCCTTCGAACCCTGGTCCCTCTCGATCGAACTGCGCCCCCGCACGACCGGCGACGGGGACTCCCCCCTCGACGCTCTCAGGAAGACCGACGCGACGCCCGCGGAACCGCTCGACAACGCCACGGTCCTGGAGAAGATCAAGCCACTGGTGGAGCAGTTGCGGGAGCCGTCGGCGCGCACCTCCCCGCAGGCCTCCGACGCCGTGCTCGACCGGCTGCGCGAACTCGTCGTGGACGAGTGCGTGTTCCTGCCCGCGGAAGGGCTGCCGGGCCGGATGGCCTTCCCGTACACGCAGGACACGTATCGGATGCACCGCACCGACGCGGTGGAGGAAGGCGGCGAGCAGCGCCGGCACTTCCTGCGGGTGCGTGTCGGCGGGTGGGACGAGGAGGTCGTCGTCACGGTCTTCGTCCGGGTCCACACCCAGGGCGGCATGCTGATGCTCGAAGTCGCCCCGCACGTACTGCCGCCGGTCAACGGGCTGTTCGCGACCGCCGACCGGAAGGCGCACGAGCATCTGCACCGCGGCGGCTTCGGCCGCTACCTCTTCGCGTTGCTGCGTATCCCGGCCGCGACCGGCGACGCCCTGCGGGTCCTCGCCCGCGCCGTCGCCCAGACGTGGCGGCAGCTCACCGACGTCCACGCGGACACGCTGCCGGACGGGCCCGGTGCGTCCGTGCGGGAACTGGGCGCGGACGACCGGGCGACCCTCTTCCAGGAGATGGACATCGCCCGCTACCTCAAGTCCATCCAGGACCGGATCGCGAGCGGGGTCGGCGAGGCGCTGTGGAACGCGGGGTACGAGGTCGCCGAGTTCGAGCAGAAGGTCACCAACGTGTTCAACAACAGCGGGACCTTCGTCGGCGGCAACGTTCAGGGCAACGGGATCGCGATCGGCAAGGACAGCAAGGCCAACTCGCCGGCCGGCAAGCCGCCCCCGGCCGCGTCGGCCGGTGCCGGTGGCGCGTCGAAATAGCGCGTCGCAGCAGAGCGCCGCATCAGCCCATCGCACCAGCGCGTCGAACAGCAGCAACCAACGGAGGGACCACATGAACCAGCCGCCAGCCGCCGACGGACCCGGCTCCGGTACGTACGTCGGGGGATCCGTCACCGGCAACGGCATCGCGGTCGGTGCCGGTGCCAGTGCCGCGTACACCTCGACGTCGGCCCCGGCCGACGCGTCGCATCAGGCCCTGCTGAAGGCCGTCCGCGACCTCAGTGAGGACCTGAAGCGGTACCCCGCCACTTCCGAGACGGAGGAGCTCTCCGCGAGCCTGGAGGAGACCGAGCGGCAGGTGACCACCACCGGCAGCGCCCAGCCCGGCGTCCTGGACCGGCTCCGCACCGCCCTGGAGGCGGCGAGCGGCGTCCTCGGCGCGATCACGTCCGCCACCGCCCTCGGCACGGCCGTGGCCGGCCTCATCGGGGGCTGAGCGATGCGCGGCGGGGGCGCCGGCGAGGTCCGGTGGAACAAGGACACCCAGTCGTGGGAGCGGGTGGGCGCGGGCGGTCACCCGGCTCCGCCCCCGCCGCCCGAGCCGCCGACGGCGGGGGCGCCGGGGGAGTGGCCCGCCGGGGAACCGTTGGACGGGTCGTTACCGCCTGCCCCGGGCCCCGACTGGCCGCAGGCGCCCGTCGCACCGCCCGGGGCCCCGCGCGGCCGCCGGAACAGGGTCATCGCCGGCGCGGTCGGCGCGGCGGTCGCGGTCACCGCGCTCGCGACCTGGCTGGCGGTCGACCGGGCAGGGGACGACGACAAGGCGGGCGGCGCCTCGTCGAGCACGGTCGCGACGTCCCGGGACGGACAGGCCGAACCGCCCTCGGGCACCTGGTCCGACCCGGCTCCCACCTCCGAGGACCCGTTCACCGCGGCATCCGGGTCGCCCGAGGTGCCCGACGGGTTCCGGGCGGTCGAGGACCCCTCGGGCTTTTCCACCGTCGTCCCCGAGGACTGGACGCGCAGCGAGCAGAAGGGCGGGGCCGTCGTCTTCTACACCTCGCCCGACGAGCTCGGCCTGCTGCAGATCTTCGAGGTGGTCGAACCGGGCTACACCCCCGACGACGCCCTCGACATCGCCGTCGACAGCCTCTCCGGGCAGCCCGGCTTCACCCAGATCAGCCGGGGAGCCGTCCCTGACGAGACGTATGCGAGCGAGCTCGTCTACGAGTACGACAGCGAGGAGCTCGGCGAGCGGGTCAAGGCCGTCGACCGGGTCTTCCGGACGGACGACGGACGCCTGTACGCGATGGTCGTGCGGGGCACGACGCAGGACTGGCCCGCGACGCAGGAGACGCTGGAGCAGGTCAGGGCGGCGTTCACTCCGAGCTGAGGCCCTCACGGGCGGTCAGGCGGAAGGCAGCCGCTTCTCGAACCAGTGGCTGGCATAGACGTTGTCGTCATAGGCCGGGATGTCCGTGTATCCGCAGGCCCGGTACATCGCCTGCGCCTCGGTGAGTGCGGCGTGCGTGTCCAGGCGTACGGCGGTCAGGTGCCGTGCGGCGGCCTCCTGTTCGAGGGCGGCGAGCAGACGGCGGGCGAGGCCCAGGCGGCGGGCGTCGGGGTGCACCCAGACATGGCGGATCTCGCCGACGCCGGGTTCGAGGCGCCGTAGCGCTCCACAGCCCACGGGGCGGCGCTCCTCGTAGGCGACGAAGAACGCGCCGGCGTCGCCGGACACCTCCTCGGGCCGTACGAGGTCGTCCTTGTCGAACCCCTCGGGGAACCGCTCGTCGAGGTCGGCCGCGTAGGCGTCCAGACAGGCCCGGGCGTCCGGTGCGGCGCCGTCGACGAGGTCGACGGTGATGCCCGCGAGGCGCAGCAGCCGCTGGGCGGTGGCCATCGCCCCGGTCAGTTCGGTGCGCTGCGGTGCGCTCAGGCCCGCCAGCAAGCCGGCCGCGGCGACGCCCGCCCGCCGGTCCTGCTCCGTCACCTCCACCCGCCCGGCCGGGGTCAGCTCGATCATGCGCGACCGGTTGTCCTGCGGGTGCGCGCTCAGCCTGACCATGCCCTGGGCCTCCAGCGCCTTGGCCATCCGGCTCAGATACCCGGCGTCCAGACCGAGCCGGCTCCTGAGTTCCCTGAGGGACGCGCCGTCCCCGATCTCGAACAGCAGCCGGGCCTCGCCGAGCGGGCGGTCCTGGCCGAGGTAGTGGTCGTCCAGTACGCCGATGCGGCGCGTGAAGTAACGGTTGAAGCGGCGGAAGGCCGTCACATGGTCCGTCGACACTGGCTCCATATTTATTTGACTTTAGTCAAAGGTTTGGTCGGCGTCCAGACCTCGGACCGGGCCGCGAGCCTGCCGGTGCGCAGCTCTGAGCCGGAGTGCATTCTGAGAAGTGGTCCTCCAGCGGTCCTCTCGAACGAAGGAGCAGGTCGATGCCATCCCTGCATTTCCACGTGAACTCCTCGATGAGCCCGTCCGAGGTCATGGGGGTACTGACCAACTTCAGCCCCACCCGCGTCGAGGAGTGGCCCTCCATCGACGCCGAGCACTTCCAGGTCCACGAGCGCGGAGACACCTGGGCCGAGGTCACCGAGGGCAATGAGAAGTCCTGGGAGCGCGCACGCTACGAATGGGACCCGTCCACGAACCACGTCACCGTCACCACGCGCGAGTCGAAGCCCTTCGGCTCGGGCGGCTGGGAGTTCCAGATGACTCCCACGGATGAGGGCACGCGCATCGACGTCGATCTCGAACGGCATCCCAGCACGTTCAAGGCGAAGATGATGTCCCCGATCATTCCCTTCGCCGCGCCGGTGTTCCGCAAGGCCTTCAGGGAACCCCTGCACACCACCTGACCGCCCGAGCGCCGGATCACGCCTCCTGGAGGACCAGGCGGTGCAGCCCCTTGCGGTCGTAGTAGCGGGTCATGGCGAAGCCGAAGAGCAGAGCGACGGCGAGGCCGATGCCGATCATGGTCCAGCCGTGGGTCAGGCCGGCATCGGCGCGGGCGTCGAAGTAGAGGATGGCGCGCACGCCGTCGGTCACCGGCCGGAACGGTTCGAACAGGGCGAGGAAGCGGTAGAAGTCGGGAACCGCCTGGAGGGGGACCGTCGCTCCCGAGGACGGCAGGGCCAGGGCGATGAACACGAACATGGACACCACCTGGCCGATGCCGCCGAAGGCCGCGTTGATGGCCTGCACGCCCAGACCCACGGCCAGGCTGGCGCAGTACGAGAAGATCCACAGCAACGGCAGATGCGACGCGTCCATGCCCAGGATCGCGACCGTGGCGACCATCGTCAGGCTGGTGGTGATCACGGCAATGCCGGCAGTCATGATCATTTTCAGCAGCAGTGTCTGCGTACGGCTGATCGGGACCGTCGGGCGTCGCGAGTGCCAGGGTCCGATTTCGTTGTCGGTGTAGCCCAGGCCCGCGTCGACGCCGTTGTTGATGATGTTGCCGCCCACGAAGGCGGTGAGCACCAGGAGCAGCGTGTAGTAGAAGGCGCTCAGACCCAGGCCGCTGTGGCGGCCGATCGGGTGACCCACCCGGGTGGTGACGGTGACCGGGTCGGCCAGGAGGGCGCGGAGCGTCGCGTCGGCACCGCCGGCCTTGGCCCGGTCGGTCAGCTGACGGCCGATCGTCAGGGAGCTCTGGTGAGCGGCGCGCTGGGAGATCTGGTTGGCCAGGGACGAACCGAGGCTTCCCAGGCCGGGGTTGGTGAGGATGGTGAGGGTGGGCCGTGCCGTGGCGCGGGAGGTCGTCAGAGCCGCCACCGACGAGGTGAAGTCGGCCGGGACGACGAGGGCGCCGTAGATCTTGCCCGCCGCCAACTGCTCCTGCATCTGGGCCTGGTTCAGTCTGCGCCACTGCACGGCCGTCGACGGAGTCGCCGCGATGACCTCCCGGCTCAACTGCGCCCCCACGGGCTGCCGCTGTCCCGGCAGCGGCGGGCCCTCGTCCGAATCGACCAGGGCGATCGGCAGATCACGCAGGCTGTCGTTCGGATTGATGATGCCGCCCATGTAGAGCAGCGACAGGAACAGTGCCACCAGCGCGGACAGGATGGTCGGCACAAGCCAGAGCTTTCCGTGCCGCGCGACGACGACTGCGCGTGCCTGCACCGGCTGCTGCCCGGACCCCGCTGATGTCATGGCACTCCGTCCGGCTCCGATCCGACGTAGCGCCGGCCTCGTCGTGATGTCGCGGTCGGACCGCGGCCGCGCACCAGGGGTCACAGCTCACCCCGGGAACGGCGGCGGCACCGGGTCGCCGCCGGCGACGATAGCTCCGCCGCCGGAGGCCTCCCGCCACGACACGCTGCGTCGAGCGAGGGGAGGAGTCGGCTGCCTTTTGTCGTATTTGTTCGCATCTTCCGTGACGCAGCGCACTTTCGGCCGTGGATCGCGCATGCATTCGGAGGTCGGGGGCAGGCGCACTCGGTCCCGTGAGTGACACGTGTGTGACACAGGGGCTCTGAACAGGAACGGAAGGCAACACCGATCATGGCGGACAGTACGGAACTCCAGGCGCGCGGCACCCTCCACATAGGAGGAGAGTGGCGGGCGGCCGTCTCCGGCGCCACGCGCGAGATCCTCGACCCCGCGGACGCCACGCCGTTCGCCGTGGTCGCCGAGGGCGACGAGAAGGACACCGATCTGGCGGTGGCGGCAGCCCACCGTGCCTTCGACGGCGGCCAGGGGGAGTGGCCGCGCACGCCCGTCGCCGAGCGCTCCGCCCTGCTGCGCCGCGTCGCCGACCTGCTGACGCGCGACCGCGAGAAGCTCGGCCTGCTGGAGAGCCGCGACGCCGGCAAGACCGTCGAGGAGGGTCGGGTCGACATCGACTGCGTCGCCGACGCCTTCCGCTACTTCGCCGACCTCGTCGCCGCCGAGGCCCCGGGCCGGGTCGTCGACGCGGGCTCGCCCGACCTGCACAGCGTCGTCGTCCATGAGCCGGTCGGTGTCTGTGCGCTGATCACCCCCTGGAACTACCCCCTCCTCCAGGCGAGTTGGAAGATCGCGCCGGCCCTCGCCGCCGGGAACACCTTCGTCGTCAAGCCCAGCGAGATCACCCCGCTGACGACCATCGCCCTGATCGAGCTGCTCGTCGAGGCGGGCCTGCCGGCCGGGGTCGCCAACATCGTGACCGGGCCCGGCCACTCCGTCGGCGCCCGGCTCGCGGAGCACCCCGACGTCGACCTCGTCTCCTTCACCGGCGGCCTGGTCAGCGGCACGAAGGTGGCCCAGGCCGCGGCGCCCTCCGTCAAGAAGGTCGCCCTCGAACTCGGCGGCAAGAACCCCAACGTCGTCTTCGCCGACGCCTGCGCCACCGACGCGGCCTTCGACACCGCCGTCGACCAGGCCCTCAACGCCGCCTTCATCCACAGCGGCCAGGTCTGCTCGGCCGGCGGCCGCCTCATCATCGAGGAGTCCGTCAGGGACCGCTTCGTCGCCGAACTCGCCCGCCGGGCAGGCCGGATCCGGCTCGGCCGCGGCACCGCCGACGGTGTCGAGTGCGGACCGCTCGTCTCCGAGCAGCAGCGCGCCAAGGTCGAGGCGTACGTCGACTCCGCGCTCAAGGAGGGCGCGGTGCTGCGCTCCGGCGGCAGGCGGCCCGAGCCGTCTCCGGAGCGCCCGGCGAACGGCTACTTCTACGAGCCGACCGTCCTCGACCACTGCCACCGCGAGATGCGGGTCGTGCGCGAGGAGGTCTTCGGCCCGGTCCTCACCGTCGAGACCTTCCGCACCGAGGACGAGGCGATCGCCCTCGCCAACGACACCGAGTACGGCCTCGCCGGCGCCGTCTGGACCGCCGACGCGGGACGTGCCCGCCGGGTCGCCGGCCGGCTGCGGCACGGCACCGTCTGGATCAACGACTTCCACCCCTACCTCCCGCAGGCGGAGTGGGGCGGCTTCGGCAAGAGCGGAGTGGGCCGTGAACTCGGGCCCGCCGGACTCGCCGAGTACCGCGAGAGCAAGCACGTCTACCAGAACCTCGCGCCGAAGCCGGTGCGGTGGTTCGCCGGCTGACCGGTCCGGCCCCGCTCCCCTCAACCCCGTAAGACCTCGCACGCCCCCTGGAGCCACCCCCACCATGTCCCAGAGCACCCATGTCTACGACTACGTCGTGATCGGCGGCGGCACGGCCGGCTCGGTCATCGCCTCCCGCCTCACCGAGAACCCCGACGTCACGGTCGCCGTGATCGAGGGCGGGCCCAGCGACGTCGGCCGCGACGACGTCCTCACGCTGCGCCGCTGGATGGGTCTGCTCGGCGGCGAGCTGGACTACGACTACCCGACCACCGAGCAGCCACGCGGCAACTCGCACATCCGGCACAGCCGGGCCCGCGTCCTCGGCGGGTGTTCGAGCCACAACACCCTCATCGCCTTCAAGCCGCTGCCGTCCGACTGGGACGAGTGGGAGGAGGCCGGCGCCACGGGCTGGGGCGCGGTGCCGATGGAGGCGTACTACGCCCGGCTGAAGAACAACGTCGTCCCCGTCGACGAGAAGGACCGCAACGCCATCGCCCGCGACTTCGTCGACGCCGCCCAGGGCGCGCTCGGCGTCCCGCGCGTCGAGGGCTTCAACAAGCAGCCCTTCACCGAGGGCGTCGGCTTCTTCGACCTCGCCTACCACCCCGAGAACAACAAGCGCTCGTCGGCGTCGGTGGCGTATCTGCACCCGGTGATGGACGAGCGCGAGAACCTGACGATCCTGCTGGAGACCTGGGCGTACAGGCTGGAGCTCGACGGCACCCGCGCCGAGGGCGTCCACGTGCGCACCAAGGACGGCGAGGAACTCCTCGTCCGCGCCCGCCGCGAGGTCGTCCTGTGCGCCGGCGCCGTCGACTCGCCGCGGCTGCTGATGCACTCCGGCATCGGTCCCAAGGAGGACCTCACCGAGCTGGGCATCCCGGTGGTCCACGACCTGCCGGGTGTCGGTGAGAACCTGCTCGACCACCCCGAGTCGGTGATCGTCTGGGAGACCGACGGCCCGATCCCGGACAACTCCGCGATGGACTCCGACGCGGGCCTGTTCGTCCGCCGCGACCCCGAACACCAGGGCCCGGACCTGATGTTCCACTTCTACCAGATCCCGTTCACGGACAACCCGCAGCGACTGGGCTACGAGCGCCCGGAGTTCGGGGTGTCCATGACGCCGAACATCCCCAAGCCGAAGAGCCGCGGCCGGCTCCACCTCACCAGCGCCGACCCGTCCGTGAAGCCCGCGCTCGACTTCCGCTACTTCACCGACGAGGACGACTACGACGCCCGCACCCTCGTCGACGGCATCCGCATCGCCCGCGAGATCGCCAGGACCGAACCGCTGGCGAACTGGCTCAAGCGCGAGGTGTGCCCCGGCCCGGACGTCACGGGCGACGAGGAGCTGAGCGAGTACGCGCGCAAGGTCGCGCACACCGTGTACCACCCGGCCGGTACCTGCCGTATGGGCGCCGCCGACGACGAAATGGCCGTGGTGGACCCGCAGTTGCGGATCCGCGGCCTGGACGGAATTCGTATCGCCGACGCCTCCGTCTTCCCGACGATGACCGCCGTGAACCCGATGATCGGGGTGCTCATGGTCGGGGAGAAGGCCGTCGACCTGATGGGAAGTGAGGCGTGATGAGTACTGCGACGCCCGAGAACGTGACGAGTACGACGACCGCGACCAAGGCGGCGACGCCCGAGGACACGCCGGTCTTCTCCGTCGAGGGCCTGTGGAAGGTCTTCGGCTCGAAGGCGCACCGCGTGCCCGCCGACCCGGAGCTGGCCTCGCTCGCGCCCGCCGAGCTGCGCGAGCGGACCGGCTGCACGGCGGCGGTGCGGGACGTGTCCTTCGACGTGCGCAAGGGCGAGGTCTTCGTCGTCATGGGCCTGTCCGGCTCCGGCAAGTCCACGCTGGTGCGCTGTCTGACCCGGCTCATCGAGCCGACGGCGGGCTCCATAGCCATCGACGGTGAGGACGTCCGCGCCATGGACAAGACCCGGCTGCGCGAACTGCGCCGCCACCGAGCCGCGATGGTCTTCCAGCACTTCGGCCTGCTGCCGCACCGCACTGTCCTGGACAACGTGGCGTACGGCCTGGAGATCCAGGGTGTCGGCAAGGCGGAGCGCCGTGAGCGGGCCGCCGAGGTGGTGGCCAAGGTCGGCCTGGAGGGCATGGAGCACCGCAGGCCGGGCCAGCTGTCCGGGGGGCAGCGCCAGCGCGTCGGCCTCGCGCGGGCGTTGGCGGTGGACCCGGAGGTGCTGCTCTTCGACGAGCCGTTCAGTGCGCTGGACCCGCTGATCCGTCGGGACATGCAGGAGGAGGTCGTGCGCCTGCACCGCGAGGAGGGCCGCACGATGGTCTTCATCACCCATGACCTCAGCGAGGCCCTGAAGCTCGGCGACCGCATCGCCCTGATGCGCGACGGCAGCGTCGTCCAGCTGGGCACGCCGGAGGAGATCGTGGGCTCCCCGGCCGACGACTACGTCCGCGAGTTCGTCCGGGACGTCCCGCGCGAGCAGGTCATGACCGTGCGTACGGCCATGCGGGCCGCGTCGGCGGACGAGACCGGCAGCGGTCCGGCGATCGCGCCGGACGCCACGGTGTCCGAGGCGATCGAGGCCGTGGCGCGCACCGGTTCCCCGGCCCGCGTCATGGAAGGCGGACGGTGCCTGGGCGTCGTCGACCACGAGCGGCTTCTCGGCGTCGTGGCCGGGACGCAGCAGGGTGCGGGCGTGGAGAAGAGTAAGGAGGTGGCTTGATGGCCACCGTCACAGCCGCCGCCCCCAGGGCCACCGCGCCCGGCATCCTCAAACGCCCGGTCGTCCGCAAGCTCCTGCTGCTGGCGCTCGTCGCCGTGATCCTCGTCCCGCTGGCGAACGCCCGCTGGGCGAGCGGCACCTGGCCCTCCGCGCTCACCGTCGACTTCTCCGAGCCGCTCACCAGAACCAGCGACTGGATCATCGACAACCGGGACGGCCACCCGCTGTTCCTCTACTTCTTCGGCCACATCAGCAACGCGGTCGTGATCTGCGTACGCGCCGTGTACCTGGTGCTCCTCGCCGCCGGCTGGGCCGGCGTCACGGCCGCCGCGTCCCTGACCGCCTGGCGCGTCGCGGGACCGAGGCTCGCCACCGGCACGGCTGCCGCGTTCCTGGCCTGCGGGTTCCTTGGCATGTGGATCCCGACCATGCAGACCCTCGCGCTGATGATCGTGGCGGTCCTCGCCTCGGTCGTCGTGGGCATGCTGCTGGGTCTCGCCGCCGGGCTGTCCGACCGTATGGACCGGGTCCTGCGCCCCGTCCTGGACACCATGCAGGTGCTCCCGGCCTTCGCCTACCTGCTCCCCGTCGTCCTGGTCTTCGGCATCGGCGTCCCCGCCGCCGTCCTGGCCACCGTCGTCTACGCCGCCCCGCCGATGGCCCGCCTCACCGCACTCGGCCTGCGCGGCGCCGACAAGGAGGTCTTGGAGGCCGTCGAGTCGCTGGGCGCCACCGCACGGCAGCGCCTGCTCACCGCCCGCATCCCGCTGGCCCGCAAGGAACTCCTGCTCGGCCTCAACCAGACGATCATGATGGCGCTGTCGATGGCGGTCATCGCCTCGGTCATCGGCGCCGGCGGCCTCGGTGACCGCGTGTACCAGGCGCTGGCCTCGGTCGACGTCGGCGCGGCGCTCGCGGCCGGCATCCCGATCGTGCTCCTCGCCGTCGTACTGGACCGGGTGACCGGAGCGGCCGGGGAGGGCCTCGGCGACGAGCCCCAGCCGAACGGCCGGGCACGCTGGCTGTACGCCCTGGTCGCCGCCGTCGCCGTAGCCGTCGCCGGACGCCTCCTGGGCCGCCTCGACTGGCCCGACGCCTGGACCCTGAACATCGCCGAGCCGGTCAACCGTGCCGTCGACTGGATGACCGCCCACCTCTACTCCGGCGTCCCCGTCATCGGCGGCACCGCCGACTGGGCGGCCCACTTCACCACCTGGGTCCTCGACCCCGTGCGCGACGGCCTGCAGTGGCTGCCCTGGTGGTCCGTCCTGCTGATCGTCGCCACCCTCGCCTGGCTGATCGGCACCTGGCGCACCGCGCTCACCGCCGTGCTCGCCATGGCCGCGATCGGCGTACTGGGCGTGTGGGGACCGTCGCTCGACACCCTCTCCCAGGTCCTCGCGGCCGTCGCCGTCACGCTGGTCCTGGGCTTCGCGACCGGCATCGCGGCGGCCCGCAGCGACCGCTTCGAACGCCTGCTGCGGCCCGTCCTGGACGTCTTCCAGACGATGCCGCAGTTCGTGTACCTGATCCCGGTGGTGGCGCTGTTCGGCGTCGGCCGCGCACCCGCGGTCGCCGCGGCCGTCGTCTACGCGCTGCCCGCCGTCGTCCGCATCACCACCCAGGGCCTGCGCCAGGTCGACCCGGCCGCCCTCGAGTCGTCCCGCTCACTCGGCGCGACCCCGGCCCAGCAGCTGCGGCAGGTCCAGCTCCCGCTCGCCCGCCCGGCGTTGCTGCTCGCCGTCAACCAGGGCGTGGTCCTGGTCCTCGCCGTCGTCATCATCGGCGGCCTGGTCGGCGGTGGCGCGCTCGGCTACGACGTCGTCTTCGGCCTCGCGCAGGGCGACCTCGCGACCGGTCTGGTGGCCGGCGCGGCGATCGTCTGCCTGGGCCTGATGCTGGACCGCGTGACCCAGCCGACGGAACGCCGCGCGAAGAAGGGAGCGTGACATGCGACTTCGTACGCGTAGTACCCGTGCGTCTCGTAAGACTGCCGTAGTGGCCGGCGTGTCCTCGCTGGCGCTGCTGACCGGCTGCGGCGCCGCCGACATGACCAAGCAGGCCTCGCCGTTCGCCAACGCGCAGGGCGCCAGGACCGTGACGCTGTCCGTCCAGTCCTGGGTCGGCGCGCAGGCCAACGTGGCCGTCGTGCGGTACCTGCTGGAGAAGAAGCTCGACTACCGCGTCGACACCGTCCAGATCGACGAGGTGCCCGCCTGGGACGCCCTCAGCCAGGGCCGGGTCGACGCGCTCCTGGAGGACTGGGGCCACCCGGAGGAGGAGCAGCGGTACGTCAAGGACAAGAAGACGATCGTGCCCGGCGGCGACCTCGGGGTCACCGGGCACATCGGCTGGTACGTCCCGACGTACTTCGCCGAGCAGCACCCGGACGTCACCGACTGGAAGAACCTCGACAAGTACGCAGAACAGATGCGCACCGCCGAGAGCGGCGGCAAGGGCCAGCTGATGGACGGCTCGCCCTCCTACGTCACCAACGACAAGGCGCTGGTGAAGAACCTCGACCTGGACTACCAGGTCGTGTTCGCCGGCTCGGAGGCCGCGCAGATCACCCAGATCAAGCAGTTCGCCAAGGAGAAGAAGCCCTTCCTGACGTACTGGTACACGCCGCAGTGGCTGTTCAAGAAGGTCCCCATGACCGAGGTGAAGCTGCCGGCGTACAAGGAGGGCTGCGACGCGGACCCGGAGAAGGTCGCCTGCGCCTATCCGCACACCCCGCTGCAGAAGTACCTCAACGCCGACTTCTCGAAGAACGGCGGCGAGGCCGCGGCCCTGCTGAAGAAGTTCAAGTGGACGACCGAGGACCAGAACGAGGTCTCCCTGATGATCGCCGACCAGAAGATGTCCCCCGAGGAGGCGGCGAAGAAGTGGGCGGACAGCCACGAGTCCACGTGGAAGGCGTGGCTGTCCTGACGTTCACGAGGTGAGGCCGGCGGCGATGCCGCGCAGCGCCTGAGTGGCGGTGCGATGGAGCCCCGGCCCGAACGTGATGCGAGTGGCCCCGAGTTCGCCGAGTTCGGCGGGCGAGGGGCCGCCGGTCACGGTGCCGTGCACATTGATCGGCCCCTGGATGCCGGACCGCAGCAGTGGCAGTACGTCCACGGGGGCGCCGATCGGATAGACGCAGTCGGCGCCGGCGGCGACGTACCGGGCGGCGCGCTCGATGGCCTGTTCGGCGGCCCGCTTGGGGTCGGCGTCCTGGCGCGCCCGGATGAACGTGTCGATCCTGGCGTTGACGAAGAGCCGGTCGGCGGCGGCGTGCCGCACCTCGGCGAGCCACTCGGCATGCCGGCGCGGATCCTTCAGGACCCCGCCTTCGGAGTCCTCCAGGTTGCACCCCACGGCCCCGGTCTCCAGCAGCCGTTCCACCAGCTCCTTCGGCGCGATCCCGTACCCGCCCTCGATGTCCGCCGACACCGGCACGTCGACCGCACGTACGATCCGCGCGACCGCCGCGAACATCTCGTCGGCCGGGGTCTGCCCGTCCTCATGGCCGAGGGAGGCGGCGACCCCCGCACTCGGCGTGGCGAGCGCCGGGAACCCCGCCTCGACGAAGACGCGGGCGCTGGCGGCGTCCCAGGGACCGGGCAGGACCAGCGGGTCGCCGGGGGAGCGGCGCCGGTGCAGTGCGCGTAAGGCGTCGACCTTGCTCACGGTTTCCGTCCGTCGTTCGGTCACGTCGGGTATCCCCCTGGTGGAATGCGGCGGGCGACCATCACCCGGTTCCAGTTGTTGATGGCGACGATCAGCCCGATGAGATGGGCGAGTTCAAAGTCGTCGAAGTGCGCGGCGGCCCGCTCGTACACATCGTCGGGCACGAAGCCGTCCGTGAGGACCGTGACCGCCTCGGTCAGCGCGAGCGCGGCCCGCTCCCGTTCGTCGTAGACGTCCTCGGCCTCCTCCCAGGCGGCCAGCAGATCGAGCTGCCGCTCGCTCACGCCGTACTTGCGGGCGATCGTGAGGTGCATGTCCAGGCAGAAGGCGCAGTGGTTGAGCTGCGAGGCCCGGATGACGACGAGTTCGGCGAGCGCGGGGTCGCCGAGGCCCTTCCTGGCGGTGGCGCTGAGGGCGGACATGGCCTGCCCGACCGCTGGGTCGAGAGACCGGGTCCGGGCCGACCGGGCCGACCGGGCCGTTCGGGCCGTTCGGGCCGTCACTTGTGTCCGCCCGCGTGCTGTGCGGGCTGGTGGTGGCCGGGGGCCATGCGGAAGCTCACGCCGAACCGGTTCCAGGCGTTGATCACCGCGATCGCCGAGATCAACTGAGCCAGCTCGGCCTCCTCGAAGTGCTCGGCGGCCCGCTCGTACACCTCGTCCGGCACGAAGCCGTCCGTCAGGACCGTCACCGCCTCGGTCAGCTCCAGGGCCGCGACCTCCTTCTCGGTGTAGAAGTGCCGCGACTCGTCCCAGGCGCTGAGCTGGACGATCCGCTCGACGCTCTCGCCCGCCGCGATCGCGTCCTTGCTGTGCATGTCGACGCAGAACGCGCAGTGGTTGATCTGCGACGCGCGGATCTTCACCAGCTCGTACAGCCTGTGGTCGAGGCCCTTCTTGGCGGCGGTGTCGAGCCGGATCATCGCCTTGTAGACGTCGGGGGCGAGCTGGGCCCACTGCAGCCGGGCGGGGCGTTCGGGGGCGTACTCGATGGTCGAGGTCATAGTCGAGGTGGAGGTACTGGTCGAGGCCGAGGTCGTGTCCGTGGTGGTCATGATCTCGACCCTAGGAGCGAAGCAGCCCAGGAGTATGGTCCACTTCCATGCCGAAACCTTGGGCCACTCTGGGCGTCGACCTCCACCTGGAACCGGCGGGAGGCGGCCTGCGGCGGGGCCTGACAGCCGCCCTGCGCGAAGCGGTCCGCACCGGCCGCCTCGCCCCGGGCACCCGCCTGCCTTCCTCCCGCTCCCTCGCCGCCGACCTGGGCATCGCCCGCAACACGGTCGCCGAGGCCTACGCCGAACTGGTCGCGGAGGGCTGGCTCACCGCCCGCCAGGGGTCGGGCACGAGGGTGGCTGACCGGGAGGTGATCCCGTCAGGGGGCGGGGCGACGGCATCGGGCGCCACGACCGCGGCCGGCGTCAGACCGGCATCCGGCGCGGCCACGACGCCCGGCGCCGGCACCGCGCCCCGTGCCATCGCCCCACCTCACGCCCGCGCCCGCCCCTTCACGGGTCCCCGTCCGGAGCGCCCCCGCCCCGCCTACGACCTGGTCCCCGGCACCCCCGACCTCTCCGCCTTCCCCCGCACGGAGTGGCTCAAGGCGGCCCGCCGTGCCTTCCTCGCCGCCCCGAACCACGCCCTCGGCTACGGCGACCCGCGCGGCCGTGCCGAGCTGCGCACCGCCCTCGCCGGCTACCTCTCCCGAGCCCGCGGCGTACGCGCCGACCCCGACCACATCGTCGTGTGCGCCGGGTTCGCACACGGCCTGCACCTGCTCGCCACCGTGCTACGGGCACGCGGGCTGAAGACGGTGGCCGTGGAGTCGTACGGCCTGCCACCGCACTGGAGGCAACTGTCGAGGGCGGGCCTGTCCACGACCCCGCTCCCCTTCGACGACCTGGGCACGAACCCGGGGCAGTTGAGCCACGAGGGGGCGGTCCTCCTCACCCCCGCCCACCAGTTCCCGATGGGCGTGCCCCTGCACCGCGACCGCCGGGCGACCGTGGTCGACTGGGCGCGCCGCACCGGCGGTGTGGTCCTGGAGGACGACTACGACGGCGAGTTCCGCTACGACCGCCAGCCCGTCGGCGCACTTCAGGGCCTGGACCCCGACCGCGTCGTCTACCTCGGCACGGCCAGCAAGTCCCTCGCCCCCGGCCTGCGCCTGGGCTGGATGGTGTTGCCGCCGGCCTTGCTGGCGGAGGTGACGGAGGCGAAGGGCGGCGTGGACACCTGCGGCACCCCGGACCAGCTGACCCTGGCGGAGTTCCTCACCTCCGGCGCCTACGACCGCCACGTCCGCGCCGCCCGCCTGCGCTACCGCCGCCGCAGAGACGCCCTGGTCCGCACCCTCGCCACCCACGCCCCCCACCTCCAGGTCACCGGCATCGCCGCCGGCCTCCACGCCGTCCTCCGCCTCCCACCCGGCACGGAACAGTCCGTCACCCAGGCAGCAACCTGGCAGGGCCTGGCCCTCCACGGCTTGACGGCCTACCGCCACGAGTCGGCCACGGTGCCCCCGCTGGATGCCTTGGTCGTGGGATACGGGACGCCGCCGGACCATGCGTGGGCGGGGGCGTTGGAGGCGTTGGCGAGGGCGTTGCCGTGAGGGGGCGTGGGCATTCCGGCCCGTCCGGCGTCCGAGGGCGAGGCCCCACTCAGTCGGCCACCCGAGCCCGCCCCTCCCCGTCCTCCTCCCCGCCGGAGGCAACCGGCGCCTCCCCGAACCGCGCCAACGCCAACGCCCCCACCACCGACACCACGAACCCCAGCACCGCCAGCCAGGCCAACCCCTCCCGCGTACGATCCCCCAGCCACACCACTCCCACCAGCGCGGGCCCAATCGTCTCCCCGATCACCAACGCCGCCGTCGCAGTCGTCACAGACCCCCGCTGCAACGCAGACGTCAATGCCAGAAACGCAGCCCCGCCCCCCAACACCAGCGCATACGTGGCCGGGTTGGCCAACAGCTCCGGCACCGCCACCGAGTCGATCAACCGCACCGCCACCTCCACCACCCCGAACCCGAACCCCGCGGCCAACCCCAGCACCAACCCCCGCCCCCGCTCCGGCAACCGCCCACCGGCCAGCCCGACCCCCAGCACCGCCAGAGCCACCCCGAGCATCGCGAACCTGAGCGCGTCCGACCCCTCTCCATCCCCCTCCGCCCCCGAAGCGAGCCCCAGCATCGCGAGCCCGGCGCACACCACCCCCACCGCGGCCCACTCACTGCGCCGCAACCGCACCCGCAGCAACCGCGCCGCGACGACCGCCGTCACCGCGAGACTGGACGCCAACGCCGCCCCGACGGCGTAGATGGGAAGCGACCGCAGGGCGACGACCTGCAACACGAACCCCAGCCCGTCCAAGGCCAGCCCGGCCAGATACCGCCACTGCCGAAGCGCCCGCAGCAGCACCCCCGCCTCGCCACCCCGGCCGCCCTGCGCACTCGCCGCCCGCGCGGCAATCGCCTGCAGGACGGTGGCCGTACCGAAACAGACCGCCGCACCCAGTGCACACACCATCCCAAACAGCACAAAGCGACTGTAGGCGAGCATCGAATGGGCAGCCCCCCGACAGCCCCGTACGAAACGATCTCTAGGCTGTCCGCCGGACGAGTCGCAGCAGGACCATCGGGGGAGACACACATGGCGGAAACACGACGCAGGCTGCGCTCCAGCACCGTCGTCCTCGGCGGCATGGGAGTCATAGCCGCGGCCCTCACCTCCTGCAGCTCCGACCCGGACCGCCGCTGCGTCGACCGCGACAGCTACACCTACGAGGGCTACAAGGTCGTCGCGGACAAGAACTGCAAGTCCGGCACGGGGTCGAGCACCTCGTACGGCAAGAGCGGCAAGGGTGGCAAGGGCGGCAAGAAGAAGACCGGCAGCGCGGACGCCGCCTGGTACTACGACGCCGACGTCTCAGGAGGCCGCGCCGACTACGGCACCTTCAGCCGCAGCGAGGCCGTCGACCGCGGCGGCTTCGGCTGCTCGGGCTCGGGCAGCGGCGGCGGCTGAGCAGGACCCGCAGACGATGGAGCGCCGCACGGCCATCCCCCGCCCCGGCTGGCAGCAGACCGTCGAGGAGCAGGGGCTCATCTATCCCCTCACCCGCCACCCCGACAACTCCCTGCGCCCGTACTGGGACGAGAGCGCCTACTACGTCTTCTCCCTGGAGGAGGTCGAGGCGCTGGAGGAGGTCGTCGAGGAACTCCACCGCATGTGCCTGACGGCGGCCGAGCACATCGTCGCCGAGAACCGCTTCGCCGACCTCGGCATCACCGACCCGCGCATCGTGCACGCGGTCGCCGACGCCTGGCACCGCCGCGCCGAACTCCCCTCCGTCTACGGTCGCTTCGACCTGCGTTACGACGGCGCCGGCCCGGCGAAGCTCCTGGAGTACAACGCCGACACCCCCACGTCCCTCGTCGAGGCCGCCTCGCCCCAGTGGTTCTGGATGGAGGAGCGCTTCCCCGGCGCCGACCAGTGGAACTCCCTCCACGAACGCCTCATCGCCGCCTGGAGGAAACAGTCCGCCCTGCTCCCGCCCGGCAGCCCCCTGTACTTCGCGTACTCCTCCGCCGACGAGCTCGGCGAGGACATGATGACCGTCGCCTATCTGAAGGAGACCGCGGAACAGGCGGGGCTGGACACCGGCTGGATCTCCATGGAGGAGATCGGCTGGGACCACCTCTCCGGCCGCTTCGTCGACACCCGACTGCGCTTCATCCGCAGCTGCTTCAAGCTCTACCCCTGGGAGTGGCTCACCACCGACCGCTTCGCCGACCACGTCCTCGGCACCCTCGACAACGGCGGCGGCACCGGCTCGACGCTGTGGATCGAGCCCGCCTGGAAGATGCTCCTCAGCAACAAGGCCCTCCTCGCCATCCTCTGGGAGCTCTACCCGGACCACCCGAACCTGCTCCCCGCCCATCTCGACGGGCCACGGGAGCTGGCGAGGACGACGGGCTACGTCGCCAAGCCCCTGCTGGGCCGGGAGGGCGCCGGGGTGACCGTGCACGAACCGACGTCCTCGAACACCACCGGCGCCGACCCGGCCGCCCGCGAAGAGCCGTGCTGCTACCAGCAGTTGGCCCCCCTCCCCACCTTCGACGGCAACCACGTCGTCCTCGGCGCGTGGGTCGTCGAGGGCGAGTCGGCGGGCCTGGGCATCCGCGAGTCGTCCGGCCTGATCACGGACGGGTACGCGCGCTTCCTTCCGCACGTGATCCTCTGAAAGTGCCGGCCGGCGCACCAAACCCAGGAGCCTGAGAACGGCAGGACCGACCGGCAGCGGCAGCGATATCGGCGATGATGCGATACGGTACGTATCGTCTCGTACTTCGAAGGGGGTCGCATGGAACACGTCATCGACGCAGCACCCGGCATCCACCTCTGGGCAGAAGACCGCGGCGCCCCCGACGCGCCCCCGCTCCTGCTGATCATGGGCGCACAGGCCTCCGGCCTCGGCTGGCCGGACGAGCTGGTCGGCCTGCTCGCCGCCCGGCACCGAGTCATCCGCTACGACCACCGCGACACCGGCCGCTCCACCTGGGCATTCGACAGCCACCCCTACCCCCTCACAACCCTCGCCGACGACGCCCTCGCGGTCCTGAACGGACTTGGCGTCGCACGTGCCCATGTCGTCGGTATGTCGCTGGGCGGCATGCTCACCCAGCTCCTGATCGCCGATCACCCCGATCGCCTGCGCAGTGCGACCCTGATCGGCACCGGTGCCCTCAGCGACGCCCCGTACCTTCACCCGGACGGCACCCGCACCCCGCCGGAGGAACTCCCGGGCGTCGACCCCCGCATCATCGAACTGTGGTCCCAGCCGTGGACGGACCAGGGCCAGGATGCCGAGCTGGACCGGCGGGTCGAACACTGGCGAGCTCTGTCCGGCGACCAACTCCCCTTCGACGCCGACTACTTCCGCACCCTGGAACGCAAGGTCATCGCCCACACCGGCCACCACAGGCCCGGCGACGCCCACGCCCGCGCCGACACCTCCGGAATGCTCCGCACCGAGCAGCTCGCCCGGTCCACCGTGCCCACCCTCGTCGTCTCAGCCCCAGCCGAACCCGTCTACCCCCTCCCACACGCCCACCACCTGACCCAGACGATCCACGGTGCCAACCTCGTGGAGCTCCCCGGCATGGCCCACGCCCTCCCGCCCGAGCTCCACAAGCCCCTCGCCCACGCGATCCTCGACCACACCGCACACAGCTGACGCCGGCCGGCCGACGGCGCCGGTTCACATCCCGAGCACACCCCGCAACTGGCCGAGCCCCCAGTCCAGATCCTCCTCCCCGATCACCAGCGGTGGCGCGATGCGGATCGTCGATCCATGGGTGTCCTTGACCAGCACACCCCGGTCCATCAGCTTCTCCGACACCTCCCGCCCCGTGCCGTACATCCGGGCGATGTCGATCCCCGCCCACAGCCCGCGTCCCCGCACCGCCGTCACCCGCCCCGTCCCGGCCAACAGGCCCAGCTCCCGATGCAGATGCGCGCCGAGCCGCGCCGCCCGCTCCTGGAACTCGCCCGTCCGCAGCATCGCGATCACCTCCAGCGCCACCGCACAGGCCAGCGGATTCCCGCCGAACGTCGACCCGTGCTCCCCGGGCCGGAACACGCCGAGCACATCGGCCGCCGACACCACCGCCGACACCGGCACGACCCCGCCCCCGAGCGCCTTCCCGAGCACATACACATCCGGCACCACCCCCTCGTGCTCGCACGCGAACGTCCGACCCGTGCGCCCCAGCCCCGACTGGATCTCGTCCGCCACGAACAGCACGTTCCGCTCCCGCGTCAGCTCCCGCACCGCCGGCAGATAACCGGCCGGCGGAACGAGCACCCCCGCCTCGCCCTGGATCGGCTCCAGCAGCACCGCCACCGTGTTCTCCGTCAACGCCTCCCGCATCGCCGTCAGATCCCCGTACGGCACGATCTCGAAGCCAGGCGTGTACGGCCCGAAGTCCGCCCGCGCCTCCAGGTCGGTGGAGAAGCTGATGATCGTCGTCGTACGGCCGTGGAAGTTGTTGCCCGCGACGACGACCTTCGCCATCTCCGCAGGCACTCCCTTGACCCGGTAACCCCATTTCCGGGCGGTCTTCACCGCCGTCTCCACCGCCTCCGCCCCGGTGTTCATCGGCAGGACCATCTCCATCCCGCACAGCTCGGCGAGCTGCTCGCAGAACGCAGCGAACCGGTCGTGATGAAACGCCCGCGACGTCAGCGTCACCCGCTCCAGCTGCGCCTTCGCCGCGTCCAGGATCCGCCGGTTGCCGTGCCCGAAGTTGAGCGCCGAATACCCGGCGAGCAGATCCAGATACCGCCGCCCCTCCACATCCGTCATCCACGCCCCGTCCGCCGTCGCCACCACGACCGGCAGCGGGTGGTAGTTGTGGGCGCTGTGCGCGTCGACCGCGGCGATCAGGGATTCGGTGGTGCTCGACGTACTCACGGGGCTCTCCGTTTCCGCCGCCACGAGGACTCGCGCTCCGCCAGTCACGAGACTCGTGGCCACTGTCCATTTCTGGCCGTTCGAGTGCTTTGGGGCCCCTTCCTATCGTTGCTCGCATGGCGGACGCGGGACCATGCCGCATCGGCGCGCCCGGTAGGCTGATCGACGGGCCGTGACTGGCGCGCTGGGATGGGACCGACCATCGGGGAGCGGCCCACTGGACCTCGTCGTCCAGTACCGAGTGCCGTGCGCCTGGGCCGAACCGTGAACGCAGCACACGACGTCCGGAGGTCCCCATGCCAGCCGAGCCCCTTTCCACCGAGTCCACCGCCTTCCGCTCCGCCCTCGACGTGATCCGCGCCGTCGAGCCGCGCGTGGCCGACGCCATCGGCCAGGAGGTCGCCGACCAGCGCGAGATGCTCAAACTGATCGCCTCCGAGAACTACGCCTCCCCGGCCACCCTCCTGGCGATGGGCAACTGGTTCAGCGACAAGTACGCCGAGGGCACCGTCGGCCGCCGCTTCTACGCCGGCTGCCGCAACGTCGACACCGTCGAGTCCCTCGCCGCCGAGCACGCCCGCGAGCTCTTCGGCGCCCGTCACGCCTACGTCCAGCCCCACTCCGGCATCGACGCCAACCTCGTCGCCTTCTGGGCCGTCCTCGCCGCCCGGGTCGAGGCCCCCGCCCTGCAGAAGGCCGGCGTCCGCCAGGTCAACGACCTCACCGAGGCCGACTGGGCCGAGCTCCGCCAGGCCTTCGGCAACCAGCGCATGCTCGGCATGTCCCTGGACGCCGGCGGCCACCTCACCCACGGCTTCCGCCCGAACATCTCCGGCAAGATGTTCAACCAGCGCTCCTACGGCACCGACCCCACCACGGGCCTGATCGACTACGAGGCGCTGCGTGCCTCCGCCCGCGAGTTCAAGCCGCTGATCATCGTCGCCGGCTACTCCGCCTACCCCCGTCTCGTGAACTTCCGGATCATGCGCGAGATCGCCGACGAGGTCGGCGCCACGCTCATGGTCGACATGGCCCACTTCGCGGGTCTCGTCGCCGGCAAGGTCCTCACCGGCGACTTCGACCCGGTCCCGCACGCCCAGATCGTCACCACCACCACCCACAAGTCGCTGCGCGGCCCGCGCGGCGGCATGGTCCTGTGCGACGACTCCCTCAAGGACCAGGTCGACCGCGGCTGCCCGATGGTCCTCGGCGGCCCGCTCCCGCATGTCATGGCCGCCAAGGCCGTCGCCCTGGCCGAGGCCCGCCAGGAGTCCTTCCGCGACTACGCCCAGCGCATCGTGGACAACTCCCGGGCGCTGGCCGAAGGCCTGACGCGCCGCGGCGCGACCCTCGTGACCGGCGGCACCGACAACCACCTCAACCTGATCGACGTCGCCTCCTCCTACGGGCTCACCGGCCGCCAGGCCGAGGCCGCGCTCCTCGAGTCCGGCATCGTCACCAACCGCAACGCCATCCCGGCCGACCCCAACGGCGCCTGGTACACCTCCGGCATCCGCATCGGCACCCCCGCCCTGACCACCCGTGGCCTGGGCACCGCGGAGATGGACGAGGTCGCCGCCCTCATCGACCGCGTCCTCACCACCACCGAACCCGGCACCACCAGCAAGGGCGCTCCCTCCAAGGCTCAGCACATCCTGGACCCGAAGGTCGCCGACGAGATCTCCCACCGCGCCACCGACCTCGTGGCGGGCTTCCCGCTGTACCCGGAGATCGACCTGGGCTGACGCCTCTGGGGCATCTTCCTGGCGTTCTCAGAGATCCAGGTCGATCAACTCATGGCGTGGTTCCTCCCGCGGCGGTCCGGCCCCCGGCCGGGCCGCCGCGCGGCGTATCAGGAGCGTGCCGCCCATTCCGGTCGCGAACCCGAGGGCAAGCCCGGCCACCGCCCACCCGGCATCATTCATCGCCAGGCCTGGCCGCTCCCCGGCGTCAGAGGCTTCGACGAGCTGGTCCTCCGTCTCGCCGAGGAGTCCTGCCAGGTCCAGCCGCTCGAAGACGGAGCGTGGGGCCCGGTGCCAGCGGATGTCGTCGTCCTCCACGTCGGGAGCGAGATCCGAGCGCACCCAGGGCGTGCCGTCCCCGGCCACGAACAGCTGGTCCTGCCGCTGGATGGCCACGTCTCCGCCCGGCGACCGATTCGTGCGAGGCCAGCCACCGACCCCGGTCAGTCCCCAGATCACCGTGATGCGCATCGACGGATGACGCCCTTCGACCCACTCCTCGGACACCCGCTCCGTCCCGACATACGTCGGCTGCAGCAGCTGCCAGAGGCGAGCGAAGGCCGACTCGCCGGAGCGCAGAGTCGTCGTCCGTCCCGTGCCACCCGCGACGACCACCGCCACATCGGGAACGTCCCGCCCCTGCGCCGGCACCGCCGCGGCGGTCATCGCTGGTCCGCACAAGGCCAGCGCAGCCGACATCAGGACGAGCAGCGCGAGCCTTGCCTTGCCCCAGCGAGCTGCTCTCCACGCTTTCCACCCTCTCCGCCCTCGGCCAAGTGCCCCCACTGCTCCCCCTTGCGTCTCATCAGCCCCATCAGTTCGCTCGCCGGCCGTGTCGGTCCTTGCCGGGCCCCGGGCCCCCAGTCCCGTCCGGTCCGCGGCCCGCCTCTCAGGCCGTCCTCACACGTCGCGCAGCTCCTGCCTGGGCCCCGGTTCACCGCGCAGGCGCGGCAGAGGCAGTCGAGTGGCAAAGGGCCGCAGGACCAGCGCAAGTACCGCTCCGGCTGCCGCGCCCGGCAGTGCCCACCACCAGTCGGTGCCGTCACCCGACCCGGTTGATCGGGCCAGCGGCGCCTCGGCCGCGGTGCCTGTGGTGTCGGTCGCAAGGGCGGACGAGTCCTGCGCGCCCTCGCCGTCTCCGGATGCCTCCGACTCCGGAGGGACGGCTGCTGCACTTCCCTCGGCCGAGGCCTTACTCATCAGGCCCAGGTCCTTGAACAGGATGCGCAGCTGGGCCGGCTGCTCGGCGCGATGCCAGGTGCCGTTCGTCGGCTGGTCACGGCCCACAGCGGTGTGTATCCAGACGTTCCGCCCGTCGTCCATCTCGTAGACCCGGTCGAGGCGCCACGGCGTCACGTCATGAGCCATCCACGTGACGCTGATCTGGTGGGACGCCATGAGGTCGGCCTCGGGCGGCTTGTCCCGCGTGCCCCTGCCCCCGGGGCCGAGCAACCGGTCCAGCTCGCCGTACTCCTCGTCCGAGTAGTACAGCGAAGCCGTCTCCTGGCTCTCCGGTGAGGCCAGGAAGACGCTTGTCGATCCTCCGGCCGACGCGGGAGCCGCACCCCACAGGAGCAGGGCGAGCGTGGCACCCAACGCCCCGGTCATGGCCGTAAGTTCACGACACCTGCTCCTCCAGCCGGCCCCGCGCCCATGCGGCCGAGCTTCCGAGCGGCCGGCCTCCTGCCCCGGCAACCGGCCTTCGGAGCGGCCGATCTCATGTCCCCACATCCGAACCCCCAAGTCGAGCGAACCCCGTGCGGCCCGTCCCCGAGCCGCATGTCACTTCTGGTACACCGCCCGACCCGCCGGGGTTCCCACCCTCGGCCCACCATTTCCGGACCGGCTCCTTCAGGCCTTCGTCCCGACGATGGGCCTGGCCCGTGCCGACCATGGGTCTGGCCCCAACCATGGACTCGTCCCGATCGTGGGTTGGTCCTGGCCACGGGCTGGTCCCGGCCACGGCTCGGATCCCGACCGTGGGTGGTCCGGCCACGGCTCGGTCCGCCTAATTCGAGGACACCTCGGCCGGCCTCGCGAGCGACCGTGCGATCTCCACCGCTCGGTCCTTCGATGCCACGCCTTCCAGCCGCAGGGTCACGACCTCGCCCCTGGCCTCGTGGGTCCACAGCAACGTCGGCCCGGCCGTCCGCTCCTCTTGGGCATAGCGCCGGCCGCTCGTGTCGACGAGCCAGAAGGTCAGCAGGTGCGGTCGGGCGAACCACAGGGCCGGATCGGTGGTGCCGCTGGTCGAGGTGTCGGTGCCCAGGGAGATCCATTCCGGCGGTTGGCGCACCGTCTTGGCGAAGCCGACGTCCAGGCTCGCGCGCCGCACGTCCACCCGTATCGGGCGCCCTTCCTCGCGCCAGCACAGGCTCACCACGATCCGCCCCCGCGGCTCACCCCTCACCGCGACCGCGTCCGGCATGCCGAGCTCCTCCGGCACCGGCGGCTCGAACCCGGCGCGGCGCTCCGCATCGGCGAGCGACACCGAGCGGCCGCAGCCGGGGACCTCGGCACCAGGTGGGGGGGCCGCCGACGGGTCGTACCGCACCTCGACCCCGGCGAAGTCGAACCAGTCGAAGACCGCAGCCCGCACCGGGGGCGTGAGCACGAGCACCGCCAGCAGGCCGCACAGCGTCGCGGTCAGCGAACGCCACCGCACCCGCGTCCAGCGCCGCAGCGCCCGCAGCCGTTCGGCGGCGCCCGACGGCTCGGCCACCGGAACCGGTACGCGCTCGGCGAGTATCTGCCCCAGCACCCGCTCGACCATCGTCTCGGCGCCGTCCGCCGCGCCCGGCGCGTCCAGCGAACGCCCGAGTGCCCGCAGCTCCTCGGGCAGCCCGGCGGCGTCGCGTCGGCCGCGATCACCGGTGCCCGTGCGGCCGGATCCCCGACCGCCCCGACCGGCGCCGTCCTGCCCGGACGCAGGTCGTCCGTCGCCCTCACCCTCGTACGCCCCCTGACCGTCGCCGTCGTAGGGCTTGCGTCCGTCACTCATGCTCATCACCCCCTTCCCGAGGCTGAAAATCGGGCAGCAACCGCCCCAGCTTCCGCAACGCGCGGTTCAGCCGGGATTTCACCGTGCCCCTGGGCCAGCCCAGCGCCTGAGCCGTCTCGGACTCGTCCATCTCCAGGAGATAGCGGTAGGTCACGACCAGGCGATGCTCCTCGCTCAGCTTCTCCAGCGCGGACTGCAGCGCGGCACGACGCTCTATCTCCAGCGCGGCCACCGCCGGGTCCGCCGACTCCGGTATCAGGGGCTCCGCCTCCACGAACGCCGCCTCACGCCCGGCGAGCGAGCGCTGGCGGGCCGCCGTGCGCACTGTGTTCCTCGTCTCATTGGCCACGATCGCGAGCAGCCATGGCTTGAACGCCGAGCCGTCCTTGAACCGGCCCAGCGAGCAATACGCCTTCACGAAGGCCTGCTGCACCACGTCCTCCGCGTCCGCACCCGCCCCGAGCGCCGCGGCCGCCCTGAGCGCGATGCCCGTATGGGCCCGCACCAGCTGCGCATACGCCTCCGGCTCTCCGGCGCGTACGCGTGCGATCACCGCGGCCTCATCGACGATGCGGCCCCCCTCCCGCGTTCTCACATTCTTGGTACACCGCCCGGACCGGATCGGTTCCCACCCGTGTCAGATCTGTTTCCGTGCCGTTCCGGATCGGCCCCCGACACCTGAGAGAATGGTGAGCATGGCCTCTGATCGACCCCGCGTGCTCTCCGGAATCCAGCCCACCGCAGGCTCGTTCCACCTCGGCAACTACCTCGGCGCGGTCCGCCAGTGGGTGGCCCTGCAGGAGACCCACGACGCGTTCTACATGGTCGTCGACCTGCACGCGATCACGCTCCCGCAGGACCCCGCGGACCTGCGCGCCAACACCCGGCTCGCCGCCGCTCAGCTCCTCGCCGCCGGTCTCGACCCCGAGCGCTGCACGCTCTTCGTCCAGAGCCACGTCCCCGAGCACGCCCAGCTCGCCTGGGTCATGAACTGCCTCACCGGCTTCGGCGAGGCCTCCCGCATGACCCAGTTCAAGGACAAGTCCGCCAAGCAGGGCGCGGACCGGGCGTCGGTCGGCCTGTTCACGTACCCGATCCTGCAGGTCGCGGACATCCTGCTGTACCAGGCCAACGAGGTCCCGGTCGGCGAGGACCAGCGCCAGCACATCGAGCTCACCCGCGACCTCGCCGAGCGCTTCAACGGCCGCTTCGGCGCGACCTTCACCGTTCCGAAGCCGTACATCCTCAAGGAGACGGCGAAGATCTACGACCTTCAGGACCCGGCGATCAAGATGAGCAAGTCGGCGTCCACGCCGAAGGGCCTCATCAACCTGCTCGACGAGCCCAAGGCCACCGCCAAGAAGGTCAAGAGCGCGGTCACCGACACCGACACCGTCATCCGCTACGACGTCGCGAACAAGCCGGGCGTCAGCAACCTGCTCTCGATCTACTCGACCCTCACCGGGGCGGGAATCGCGGAACTGGAGCAGAAGTACGACGGCAAGGGCTACGGTGCGCTCAAGACGGACCTCGCCGAGGTCATGGTCGAGTTCGTGACGCCGTTCCGGGAGCGCACCCAGCAGTACCTGGACGACCCGGAGACGCTGGACTCGATCCTGGCCAAGGGCGCGGAGAAGGCGCGTGCCGTCGCCGCGGAGACGCTCTCCCAGGCGTACGACAAGGTGGGCTTCCTGCCCGCCAAGCACTGAGCCCGCACCACGGCAGGCGGCCTAAATACGGCCGTACCACCGCAGAGCGCTGCACATCACTACCGTTGCGCCTGCCCGCAGCACTGCCGTGGCCGTACAGTCGATAGCCGAGCGGCCGCACCGGTGGCCGCTCACGCACACCAACAGGGCACGAGCGCACAACAGGACGAGCCTCGCGACGCGAGCTCACCGACAGACGACAGGAGACGACGTGGGGACCGTAACGATCGGCGTGTCGATCGCGGTCCCGGAGCCTCACGGCAGCCTGCTCCAGGAGCGGCGCGCGGGCTTCGGCGACGCCGCGGCTCACGGCATCCCCACGCACGTCACACTGCTGCCGCCGACGGAGGTCGACGCCTCGCTGCTGCCCGCGATCGAGGCGCATCTCGTCGAGGTCGCGACGGCGGGCCGTCCTTTCCCGATGCGGCTGTCCGGCACCGGCACCTTCCGGCCCCTGTCGCCGGTCGTCTTCGTCCAGGTCGTCGAGGGCGCCGCTGCCTGTACCTGGCTGCAGAAGCAGATCCGCCACGCCTCCGGGCCGGTCGCCCGTGAACTGCAGTTCCCGTACCACCCGCATGTCACCGTCGCGCACGGTATCGACGAGGCCTCGATGGACCGCGCCTTCGAGGAGCTGGCCGACTACGAGGCCGCGTGGTCGTGCAACGGCTTCGCCCTCTACGAGCAGGGCGCCGACGGTGTGTGGCGCAGGCTGAGGGACTTCGCCTTCGGCGGCTCGGTGGTGCCGCCGCAGGCGGGCTCGGTGGAACGTGGGTCGATCCCGGCGGGGTAGCTCCGCTGGTGGGGCGGGGGAGGTCGTTGGTCGGCTGCGGGTTCGTTGTGGCTGGGTGCGCAGTTCCCGGCGCCCCTGGGGGTTGTCGGGGCGCGGCGTTGATGCGCACCCCACTTTGGCTTCGCTGGTGGTGCCGGGATCGGTCGTTGGTCGGCTGCGGGTTCGTTGTGGCTGGGTGCGCAGTTCCCCGCGCCCCTGAGGGGTTGTCGGGGCGCGGCGTTGATGCGGCGCCCCGGTCCCGCGCCACAGGGGCAGCGGGGCGGGCGGCACCATGGCGACGAGGTGGTCGCGCGGGGCGTTGTGGAGTCGGGCGCCCCACCAGCGGGATCTAAAGCGGCAGGCGGCGGAACATCGCTCGTGGCATGTGCCGTAGCGCTGACATCACCAGCCTGAGTGCGCCCGGGACCCAAACCGTCTCCGAGCGGCGCCGTAGGCCTACCTCGATGGCCGTCGCGACGGCCTCCGGAGTGGTCGCGAGCGGGGTTTCCTCCAGGTCGGCGGTCATCTTGGAGCGTACGAATCCGGGGCGGACGATCATGACGTGGACGCCGGTGCCGTGCAGGGCGTCGCCCAGGCCCTGGGTGAAGGTGTCGAGGCCGGCCTTGCTGGAGCCGTAGATGAAGTTGGCGCGCCGGGCCCGTTCGCCGGCGACCGAGGAGAGGACGACCAGGGAGCCGTGGCCCTGGTTCTGGAGGGCGCTCGCGGTGACCAGGGTGGCCGACACGGCGCCCGTGTAGTTGGTCTGGGCGACCCGCACCGCGCTCAGCGGCTCGCGCTCGTCGTGGGCCTGGTCGCCGAGGATCCCGAAGGCGAGCAGCACCATGTCGATGTCGCCCTCCGCGAAGACCTTGCCGAGCGCCGTCTCGTGCGACTCGGGGTCGAGCGCGTCGAAAGCCACCGTGTGCACCTCGGCTCCCAGAGCGCGCAGATCGGCCGCGGACTTCTCCAGGGCGGGTGACGGGCGGCCCGCCAGCCAGACGGTGCGGGTGCGGCGCGCGATCAGGCGGCGTGCGGTGGCCAGCGCGATCTCGGACGTACCGCCGAGGACGAGCAGGGACTGGGGGAGGCCGAAGGCGTCCTTCACGACAACTCCTAGTGATCTGAGGGTCCGAGAGGTGAGGGGTTGACGGTGCGAGAGGTCCGTTCGCCGGTGCTACAGGCCCAGGCGGCGGGCCAGGTCCGAGACGAACACCCCGCGCGGGTCCACCTCCGCGCGCAGCGCGCGGAAGGCCTCCAGGCGGGGGTACATCGCGGTGAGCAACTCGGGCCGCAGCCGGGAGTCCTTGGCGAGGTACACGCGCCCGCCCGCCGCGGCCACTTCCTCGTCCAGCGTGTCGAGGAGGGTGGCGAGGCCGGGCAGGCCGGCCGGGATGTCCAGGGCCAGGGTCCAGCCCGGCGCGGGGAAGGAGAGCCAGCCGGGGTCGGCTTCCCCGAAGCGTTTGAGGATGGCCAGGAAGGACGGGCAGCGGTGCTCGGAGATGCGCCGCACGATCCGGCGCAGCGTCTCCTCCTGGCCGTGTCCGACGACGAACTGGTACTGAAGGAAGCCGCCCCGGCCGTAGATCCGGTTCCAGTGCGGGACGCCGTCCAGCGGGTGGAAGAAGGCGGAGAGCCGCTGCAGTTCGCCGGTACGCGCGTGTGGGGCCTTGCGGTACCAGAGCTCGTTGAACCAGCCCACGGTACGGCGGTTGAGCAGTCCTCCCGGCAGGAGCGCGGGCGCGGCCGGCAGGCGGACGGGGCGGAAGGCGAGCGGGTCTCTCCACGCGCGTGTGCCTTCGCGCAGCGCCTCCAAGGGCGCGTGGTCGCCGCGCGTGAGCACCGCACGCCCCGTGGCCGTGCCGCGCGCCAGCAGGTCGATCCACGCCACTGAGTAGCGGTAGTGGTCGTCGCCGGCCGCCAGGCGTGCCATGAGGTCGTCGAGGTCCCGCGCGCGTTCCGTGTCGACCGACATCAGCGAGGTCTGCACCGGCTGGAGTTGGAGCGTGGCCGTCAGGATCACGCCGGTCAGGCCCATGCCGCCGGTGGTCGCGTCGAAGAGGGGCGTGCCTCGGCGGACGGTACGGATCTCGCCGTCGGCGGTGAGGAGTTCCAGCGACAGGACGTGACGGGAGAACGCGCCCGACACGTGGTGGTTCTTGCCGTGGATGTCGGCCCCGACGGCGCCGCCGACCGTCACATAGCGGGTGCCGGGCGTCACCGGCACGAACCAGCCGAGCGGGAGCAGCACCTCCATCAGCCGGTGCAGGGAGACACCCGCGTCGCAGGCCACGGTGCCGCCGTCGGCGTCGATCGCGTGGATGCGGTCCAGGCCGGTCATGTCGAACACGGCACCCCCGGCGTTCTGCGCCGCGTCCCCGTACGCCCGCCCCAGGCCCCTCGGGATGCCGCCGCGAGCCCCGCAGTCCCGGACGGCGGCCGCCGCCTCCTCGTACGTCCTGGGGCGGATCAGACGGGCTGTGGTGGGGGCGGTGCGGCCCCACCCCGTGACGGAGACGGTGTCGGCAGGCATGTCGGCGACCGTAGCGCCCGCATCTGAGGGATTACTTCTGAAACATCCAGCTTCTCCCCGAAATGGGTGATTAATGGGATGTCGCTCAATATTGCCGTAATTCTGGCTCTGTGGGCGTGAACAGTGAGTCCACATGGACCATCTCGACGACATCGATCAGCGGAGCCTTCGGGGCGCGGACCGCCGAATCCTTTCCGCACTCCATGCCCGCGGCCGTGACCCACGGGTCGCCGCCGCCGCTCGTGTCCTCTCCCGGGCGGGCGAGCACGGCGCGCTGTGGCTGGCGGCCGGCGTCGCGGGGGCCGCCGTGGACGGTGGGCGTCGCGACGCATGGCTGCGCGGTACGGCGCTCACCGCGGGTGCGCACCTCGCCAGCATGGGTGTGAAGCGGGTGGTGCGCCGCCCGCGCCCGGCGCATGTCGAGCCCCTGGTACGCACCCTCGGCCGGCACTCCTTCCCCAGCTCCCACGCGGCCTCCGCGGCGGCTGCCGCCGTCGCCTACGGCGCGCTCGGCGCGTACACGATCGTGCCGCTCGCCGCCGCGATGTGCGTGTCGCGCCTGGTCGTCGGTGTGCACTACCCCTCGGACGTGGCGGCAGGCGTGGCGCTCGGGGCGCTCACGGCGGGCGCCGGGGCGCGCTGGATGAGCGCAGGGGGCGCCCGTGCCTGAGACCGCGCACCTGACGAGCGCCGCGCGCATCAGACAGGCCGCGCTCCACGAGCAGCGCACGCCCCCGCGACGAGCCGTGCCACCACCCCGCGAAGGCGGCCCCCGTGCGCTGCTGAAAGGCCTGCTCAGGACCGCACGCCCCAAGCAGTGGATCAAGAACCTCCTGGTCATCGCCGCTCCGGCCGCCGCCGGTCGGCTCTTCTCGACCCAGTCCCTGACCCAACTCGCGCTCGTCTTCGTCCTCTTCACCGCCAGTGCCGCCGCCGTCTACCTGATCAACGACGCCCGCGACGCCGAGGCGGACCGCGCGCACCCCACCAAGCGCCACCGGCCGGTCGCCGCCGGTCAGGTCCCCGTGCCCGTCGCCTACGCCGTCGGAGGCGCCCTGGCCGCCCTCGCGCCGGTCGCCGCGGCCTGGCTGACCTCACCGGCCGTCGCGGCCCTGCTGGCGGCGTACATCGGCATGCAACTGGCGTACTGCGTCAGCCTCAAGCACGTCCTGGTCGTCGACCTCGCCGTCGTCACGACCGGGTTCCTGATGCGGGCGGTGATCGGCGGGCTCGCGCTCGGCATCCCGCTGTCGCGCTGGTTCCTGATCACGACCGGGTTCGGGGCGCTGTTCATGGTGTCGGCCAAGCGCTACTCCGAGGCCGTGCAGATGGCCGGGAAAGCGGGCGCCACGCGCGCGTTGCTCACCGAGTACACGACCGGCTACCTGCGTTTCGTCTGGCAGCTGGCGGCCGGGGTCGCCGTCCTCGCCTACTGCTTGTGGGCCCTGGAGGAGGGCGGCGTCCCGCACACGAGCGTGCTGCCCTGGCGTCAGCTGTCCGTGGTCGCCTTCATCCTCGCCGTCCTGCGCTACGCCGTCTTCGCCGACCGCGGCACCGCGGGCGAACCCGAGGACGTCGTCCTGCGCGACCGCGCGCTCGCCCTCATCGGCATGGTGTGGCTGGCCATGTACGGGCTGGCGGTGGCCAATTGGTAGGCACGCGCGTGTGGCGGGGCCGGGGTGAAGTGATCGCCACGCGTGGGTGGCACGGCGGGGGTGAGAGGGGCTGTACGCATGTGAGGGAGGGCGGAAGCGACGGGGAGGGCTCGCGTGCGGGGGAGGGCGGAGGCGAGGGGGATGGCTCGCGTCTGCGGGAGCAGGGGCGAGAGGGTGGCACGCGTGCGTGCGAGCGCGGGGACGCGGCGAGGGGTACGCGTGTGGGGTGACCGGCGTGAGCTCCTCGGCTTCGCCACCGTCGGCCTGCTCGCCTACGCCGTCGACCTCGCCCTCTTCACCTGGCTGCGAGGCCCGGCCGCCCACGGCCCCCTCACCGCCAAGGCCCTCTCCTTCGTCGCCGCCTGCACGGTCGCGTACGCCGGGAACGCCCTCGGCACCTACCGCCACACCCAGCCGAAAGGCCTGCGCCCCTACGCCGTCTTCCTCGTGGTGAACATCGCCGGGGCGGCCGTACAGCTGCTGTGTCTCACCGTGAGCCACTACGGGCTCGGCTTCACCTCCCAGCGCGCGGACACCGTCTCCGGAGCCGGAATCGGGATGGTGCTGGCTACGGTCCTGCGGTTTTGGGGCACTCGCACAATGGTCTTCCGGAGGGAGGGCAGAGTCGGATCATGGACTGGCTGAAGAAGCTCCCCGTCGTCGGGTCCGCGGCGACCTGGCTGATGACCACGCACGCGTGGCGGTCGTACGAGCGCATGGACCGGGTGCATTGGACACGGCTGGCCGCCGCGATGACGTTCACCAGCTTCGTGGCGCTGTTCCCGCTGCTCACCGTGGCCGCGTCGATCGCCGCCGCGACGCTGAGCACGGAGCAGCAGAACAAGCTCGAGGACAAGATCGCCGACCAGGTGCCCGGCATCTCCGGCCAGCTCGACATCGACGCGCTGGTGCAGAACGCCGGCACCGTCGGCCTCATCGCCGGCGCCCTCCTGCTGTTCACCGGCATCGGCTGGGTCACCGCCACGCGCGAGTGCCTGCGCGCCGTGTGGGAGCTGCCCGACGAGGAGGAGAACCCCATCCTGCGCAGGGCCAAGGACTTGGGTGTCCTCCTGGGCCTCGGCGGCGCCTTGCTGGTGACGATCGCGGCCTCCACGATCGCCTCCGCCCTGGTCGGCTGGATCACCCGGCAGCTGGGCATCGACGAGGGCGGCTGGGGCGGCATCCTGCTGCAGATCGCCGCGTTCCTGGTCGCCGTACTCGCCAACTTCCTGCTTCTGCTGTACGTGCTGACCCTGCTGCCCGGCGTCGAACCGCCGCGCCGCCGGCTGATGGTGGCCGCCCTGATCGGCGCGATCGGGTTCGAACTGCTGAAGCTGTTGCTCAGCGGCTATATGCAGGGCGTGGCCACGAAGAGCATGTACGGCGCGTTCGGCGTGCCCGTGGCCCTGCTGCTGTGGATCAACTTCACCTCGAAGCTGGTGGTGTTCTGCGCCGCCTGGACGGCGACGCAGAGCAAGGAGGTCGAGCTCGCTGACGAGTCCGAAAGCCCCGGCGAGCCCGAGACGGATGAGCCCGGGAAGAGTGAGCCCGAAAAGCCCGAGGTCAGGAACGGCCCCGACGCCGCACCAGGTCGGGCAGCGGCCACCGGCGGTTGATCAGGAACGCGCCCGCCGCGAGCAGTACCAGTGCGCCGCCGGTGATCCCGAGCGCGACGCCGACGCCGCTCGAACCGTCCGCGGCCGAGGCCCCCACCGCCGGCTTCGAGGACTTCTCGGCGTCCCCGGCGCCACCGGCCTCCCCGGAGTCGTTCGCACCCGGCTGGGCGGTGGCCTGCGCCGCGCTCTTCGGCGGCACCAGCTCACCCACCGGCTGCACCTTGCCGGCCGCCTGGAAGCCCCAGTCGAAGAGCCTCGCGGTCTCCTTGTAGACCTCGTTGTGCTCGCTCTTCTCCGGGTTCATGACGGTGACGAGCAGCACCTTGCCGTCGCGCTCGGCGACGCCGGTGAAGGTGGAGCCGGCGTTCGTGGTGTTGCCGTTCTTGACACCCGCGATGCCCTGGTAGACGGAGATGTCGGAGTCGCCGCTGAGCAGTCGGTTGGTGTTCTGGATCTCGAAGGTCCCCCGGACGGACTTGCCCTTCTTGTTCTTCTTCGTCTCGCCCGGGAACTTGGCGCTGACGGTCGAGCAGTACTCCCGGAAGTCCTTCTTCTGCAGCCCGGAGCGGGCGATCAGCGTCAGGTCGTACGCCGACGAGACCTGGCCCGGAGCGTCGTAGCCGTCGGGGGACACCGCGTGCGTATCGAGGGCCTGCAGTTCCTCGGCGTGCTCGTTCATCTCCTTGACGGTGTTGTCGATTCCGTCGTTCATCTTCGACAGCACGTGCACGGCGTCGTTGCCGGAGCGCAGGAAGACCCCGAGCCACAGGTCGTGGACGCTGTACTTCTCGCCCTCCTTTATCCCGACCATGCTGGAGCCGGACCCGACGTCCGCCAGGTCGGACGGGACGACCTCGTGCTCCATGGTCTTCGGGAACTTCGGCAGCAGCGTGTCGGCGAACAGCATCTTCATGGTGCTCGCGGGCGCCAGCCGCCAGTGCGCGTTGTGGGCGGCGAGCACATCGCCGGACTCGGCGTCGGCGACGACCCAGGAGCGAGCGGTCAGGTCCTTGGGCAGGACGGGGACGCCTCCCGCGAGGTTCACCTGGGTGCCGGCCTGTCCCAGCCGCTCGCCGCCCACGGTCGACATGTTCGCCGGGGGAGTGGCCGACGGGCTCGTACTCGGTGACGGCTTGGGAGCCGCGTAGGAGACGGGCGCGGTCAGCGCGAGGGACGACACGACGGCTGAAGTGACCAGCAGGGCTCGCCCGGTGGTCTTCTTGGGTGCGGACACGAGCGAGAACGTACATGCCGTTCCCATGGAAGTCCCGCTTCTGTCCCCACCCCGCCCGGACGGCCGGACACGCGACGGCGATACTGAACGCATGAAGCTCAGCCGCCCCGTCTCCTGGTTCCTGCTCGCCTTCGGGGTGTGGAGCTGGGTCATCTGGGTCACTTTCGTCAAAAACCTGATCAAGGACAGCAGCGGGCTCGCGTTCGACGACGGTCACCCGACGGCCTACTTCTGGGTGCATCTGCTGCTCGCCGTCGTCTCCTTCGTATTGGGGACGGTCGTCGGGGTCATCGGGTTGCGTGGAGTGCGCGCACTGCGCCGGACGTCATAGGAACTCGGCCATCGCGCCGGGCGTTCACTGAGCACGCAAGGGAAAGGGAACGTCGGCGTGGTCATCGTCTTCGCGCTTGTCGCACTGCTGGTGCTGTCCGTCCTGGTGGTGGGCAACTGGTGGCTGTGGCGCCGTCTGTTCCGCGACACGACCCGCGGCCCCGGGTTCGTGCGCCGCGCGGGCGTGGTGGTCATCGCCGGTGGCTGGGCGCTGACGATCGGGGCCTTCGTCGCCGAGCGCTCGGGCGCGCCCTTCTGGCTCCAGCAGGTCCTGGCCTGGCCGGGCTTCCTGTGGCTGGCCCTGTCGATGTACCTGATGCTGGGTGTGCTGGCGGGTGAGGTCGTACGACCTCTGCTGCGACGGTGGCTCGAACGGCGGGCGCGCGCGGGCGAGCCCGAGCCGGAGTCCGTGCCGGTGGGTGTGATGCCGGCCACGTCGCCCGACACGGGGACCGCCGACCGCCAGACCCTCACCCACGCGTCCGGCCCGGCGCCGACGCGTACGGCCGCCCCGGACCCGACGCCCACGACCGTCCCGACCGGGGCACCGACGGCGGGCCCCACCATGGCGCCCACGGCCGGCTCGGCGACGGCTCCTACTGCAGGCTCGACCGCGGTGCCCTCGACGGGCATTACTGCGGCGACCAGTGCCGGGGCCGCCTCGGCGCTCACGACCGAGCCGTCTCCGGCCCCCACCCCCACCCCCAGCCCGTCCCCGGCGTCCGTGACGGACCCGATCCCGACGTCCGCGAACGGATCGGCCCCGGCGACTGCGACCGACCCGTCCCCGGCCTCCGTGACCGACCCCGCCCCCGACCCCACAGCACCCTCCCGCCCCCTGGCCGCCCCCACCCGCCGCCTCTTCGTCTCCAGAGTCGTCGCCGGGGCCGCCGCCGCGGCTGCCGTGGGGACCGTCGGTTACGGCTCGTACGGCGTGCTGCGCGGCCCCAAGGTGAAGCGGGTCACCGTCCCGCTGGCCAAGCTCCCGCGCGCGGCGCACGGTTACCGGATCGCCGTCGTCAGCGACGTGCACCTGGGCCCGGTCCTGGGCCGCGGTTTCGCGCAGAAGGTCGTCGACACGATCAACGGCACGCAGCCCGACATGATCGCGGTGGTCGGCGACCTGGTGGACGGCAGCGTGAAGGACCTCGGCCCGGCCGCGGCCCCGCTCGCCGGGCTCCGGGCGAGACATGGCGCGTTCTTCGTCACCGGCAACCACGAGTACTTCTCGGGCGCCGAGCAGTGGGTCGAGGAGGTACGCCGCCTGGGCCTGCGCCCCCTGGAGAACGCCCGCACGGAACTGCCTCACTTCGACCTGGCCGGCGTCAACGACGTCGCGGGCGAGAGCGAGGGCCAGGGCCCCGACTTCGCCAAGGCCCTCGGCAACCGGGACACGGCACGCGCGTGCGTGCTCCTCGCCCACCAGCCGATCCAGATCCACGACGCCGTCGATCACGGCGTCGACCTCCAGCTCTCCGGCCACACCCACGGCGGCCAGCTCTGGCCGGGCAATCTCGTCGCGGAGCTGGCGAACCCGACCCTGGCCGGCCTGGAGCGGTACGGCGACACCCAGCTGTACGTCAGCCGCGGCGCGGGCGCCTGGGGCCCTCCGACGCGCGTGGGCGCTCCGTCGGACATCACGGTGATCGAGCTGGCGTCCCGTCAGGCCTGACGACGGCTGCCCGGTCGGCGTGGGGCCCGCCCAACTCGCCGCACCCTGCCTGTGGATGAACTACGGACCACCTGTGAAACACGGCCGAAACGCCCGTAGGTAAGTTCTTTCCCATGTCACCAGAATCCTCTTCCCCCTGCTGAAACACGTGTGATTAGGTGTGCGCGCCGCCAAGGGGAGGCGGCCCAATTCACTGCTCATGCGGGGCCCGTTGAGGGCCGGGGAGAGGGCACACCCATGCGTTCGGTTCGCATGCGGATTCTCGCGACGCTGTTCGTGCTGGCGGCCGTGGGAGTGGGCGGCTGGCAGCTGTTGCCGTCGCAGGGGGACGAGAACAGGACCATCACGGTCGGCACGACGGACGCCGTCACGTCGCTCGACCCGGCCGGCGCCTATGACGCCGGCTCGTGGGCGCTGTTCAACAACGTCTTCCAGTCATTGCTGACCTTCGAGCCGGGCGGCGTCACACCCGTGCCGGACGCGGCCCAGAGCTGCGAGTTCGTCGGCAGCGATCTGAGTACGTACCGCTGCGAGCTGCGCGAGGGACTCACCTTCCCGAGCGGGCGCGCCATGACCGCGCAGGACGTCAAGTACTCGTTCGACCGGGTCAAGCGGATCAAGTCGGACGTCGGCCCGTCCTCCCTGCTGGACACCCTCGGCTCGGTGAGCGCCGGCGGCCGTACCGTGACGTTCCGGCTATCGTCGCCCGATGCCACGTTCCCGCTGAAGGTGGCCACCGGGGCGGGCGCGATCGTCGACCGCGAGAAGTATCCGGCCGACGCGCTGCGCACCGACAACGCTGTCGACGGCACCGGGCCGTACACCCTGACCGCGTATACGAAGGACAGCAAGGCCGTCCTCGCGCCCAACTCCCTCTACAGGGGCGCCCTGAAGGAAACCGGCCGCCCCGTCGAACTGCGCTACTTCTCCGACGCGGACGCCCTCGACAGCGCGTGGAAGGCGAAGCGGATCGACGTGGCCACCCGCACGCTGCCGCCCGAGGTTCTCGCCGGTCTGAACTCCGCCGACCCGGGCCAGCGCGTCTCCGAGGCCGACAGCTCCGAGACCCGCAATCTGTACTTCAACACCCGCACGGGCTCACCCTTGCACGACGTCCGGGTCCGGCAGGCACTGGCCTGGCTGATCGACCGCGAGCGGCTGGCGGCCACGGTCTACAAGGGGACCGTCGACCCGCTGTTCTCGCTGATCCCGACGGGCATCACCGGCCACACCACCTCGTTCTTCGACAGCTACCCCAACCTGAGCCCCACCAAGGCGCGCGCCCTGCTCGACGAAGCCGGCGTCAGCCTGCCAGTCCGTTTCACCTACGGCTACGCCACCGGCCGGGGCGCCGCGACCGCCGAGGAGGCCGCGGAGATCAAACGGCAGCTGGAGGCGAGCGGGCTGTTCAAGGTGACGGTCAAGGGCTACGAGTGGACCGACTTCCAGAAGCGCTGGGCGAGCGGAAAGCTCGACGCGTACGCCGTCGGCTGGGTCGCCGACTTCCCCGACCCGGACACCTACGGTGGTCCGCTCGTAGGCACCAAGAGCACCATGAACACCGGCTACAGCGACAAGGCCGTCGACCGGCTGATCACGGCCAGCCAGCAGTACGCCGACCGCGGCGAGGCCACGAAGGACTTCCGCTCGCTGCAGGAGGCCGTCGCCCGCGACGTCCCGGTGATCCCGCTGTGGCAGGCCAAGGAGTACGTGGTCGCAAGCGAGGACGTCGGCGGTGGTCAGTATCTGTCGGACGGTACCGGCCTCTTCCGTCTCTGGAGCCTCACCTGGATCTGACGTCTCACCCGGATCTGACGCGATCTCGCGGCCTTGACATTCGCCCGGTGATGCCGGGGGACCGCTCGGCGCTGCACCATGTGTCGAAGGTGTGCGCGGGGTGAGGAGCAAACGTGCTGAGACGCAACGCCTTCCGGCTGCCCCGGCATCCGGCGTCGGTAGGTCTCGCCCGGCGCCGGGTCCAGAACCACCTGGCCGACTGGGGGCACGGGCCCAGGGATCCGGCGCTGGAGGACGCCGTGCTGCTCGTCTCCGAGCTGGCCACCAACGTCGTACGCCACGGCCCGCTGCTGGAGCGCGAGTTCGAGGTGGCCGTGACCGCACTCGCCGACGGATCCTGTCTGATCGAAGTGTCGGACGAGGGGCAACTCGTCCCGCGGCTGAGGTCGGTGGGGGAGTCGGAGGAGACCGGCCGCGGCCTGCATCTCGTGGAGAACCTGGCCTCGGCGTGGGGGGTGTGGAGCCGGGGGCGGCACGGGAAGACGGTGTGGGCACTCGTCCTCGCCGACGCCAACCCATGAGACCCGGCAGGCTTTACGGGCGTAAAGGCGCGCGCAGGCGCGGGCGTGGATGCGCGCCCTGTTCACCGCGACGGCAGCGTCACCGTCACCGCCAGCCCGTCATCCGGCGCGGTCCGCACCGCCACCTCCCCGCAGTGCGCCTCCACCACCCCCTGCACGATCGCCATCCCCAGTCCGCTGCCCGCGCCCCCGCCGGTCCGGAAGAACCGGTCGAAGACGCGTGCCGCGTCCTCCTCGCACAGCCCCGGCCCCTTGTCCGCGACACACAGCCGTACGACCCCGCCCGTCCGCTCCACCCCCAGCCGCACCGGCACATCGGAGGGCGTGTGCGTGCGGACGTTGCTCAGCAGGTTTCCCAGCACCTGCCGCAGCCCCGACTCGTCGGCGTGCACGAGCAGTGTGCCGGCGGCGTCGACGGTGATGGGCCGCTCGGGTTGCTGCACCCGCAGGTCCTCGGCGGCCTCGCGCACGAGTCGGCTCAAGTCGACGTTGCGGAAACGCAGTTCGGGGCGCTGGTCGAGGCGGGCGAGGGTGAGCAGCTCGTCGACGAGGCGCCCCATGCGGTCGACCTCGCCGTTCATCCGGTCCCAGGCCCGTCTCCGCTCGGCCGGGTCGGTGAGCATCCCCTTGTCGTACAGCTGGAGGTAGCCGCGTATCGCGGACAGCGGCGTGCGCAGTTCGTGCGAGGCGTCACCGACGAAGCGGCGCAGCTGTGCCGTGCTGCGCTCACGCGTGCGGTAGGCCGACTCGACCTGATGGAGCATGGTGTTGAGGGCGACCCGGAGCTGTTCCACCTCCAGGGTCGAGTCGCGGCTGGAGGGGATTCGCCGGGTCAGGTCGCCGTCGGCGATGGCCGACGAGGTCTCCACCATGTCCTCCAACGGCCGCATCCAGCGCAGCACGCTGATCATCGTCAGACAGCCGAGCAGGGCCAGCAGCAGGGCGCCGACGGCGAGGTCCATCCGCAGTGCCTTGCCCATGCCCTCGTGCAGGCTCTCGGTCGGCATGGCGATCAGCACGACGGTGCCGTCCGACAGCCGTGCGCCGACCATCCGGTGGCGGTCACCCTCGACCCGTACGTCCCGTGGCTCCTCGTCGGCGGCGAAGTCGACCGGGTTCTTCGCGGCGGCGGCGAGGGCGTGCTGCCGCGGCGTCGGCTGCAAAGGGCCCAGAGCCACGGGCTTCCCGCCGGAGTCGACCGCGACGTACACCATGCTCGGGCTCGGCAGCGGATCGGTGTCCGTGGCTCCGCCGCCGTTGAACCTGTCCAGCGCGATGCCCAGTTCACTCAGCGACTCGATCTGCCGCAGGGTGAACCCGGCGTTCTGCAGTGCGGTCCGCGCCCCCTGGAGTTCGGTGTCCACCTTGTCGAGCAGGTAGAACCGCGCGGTCATCAGGCTGACCGCGGTCGCCACGACGATGCCGACGGCCAGCAGCGCGACGTTCGCCAGCGTCAGCTTCCCGCGCAGCGAGTGGATGCCGCGCCGGCGGCAGACGTCGAGGATCCCGGCGAGCCTCATGCCAGCCCGTACCCGACGCCCCGCCGTGTGGTGATCACCGGCGGTCCCAAGGTGTCCAGCTTGCGCCGCAGATAGCTGATGTAGGTCTCCACGACGGTCGACTCGGGCGGCGTGTGCTCGTACTGCCAGACGTGGCGCAGGAGTTGCTCCTTGGGCACGATCCGGCCGCCGTTGCGCACCAGGAAGCGCAGCAGGGCGTACTCGGTGGGGGTGAGTTCGACGGTGCGGCCCGCGCGGTGGACCGAGTACGTCGTCTCGTCCAGCTCCAGGTCGCCGTACCGCAGGGGCGGTCGCTGCGGGAGGACGTCGGCGGGGCGGGTGCGGCGCAGGACCGCCGTGACGCGGGCTATGACCTCGTCGATGTTGAACGGCTTGGTGATGTAGTCGTCGCCGAAGCCGAGGGCGCCGACGATCTCGGCGGGGGAGTCGCGCGCGGTGAGGAAGACCAGCGCCAGGTCGGGGCGCCGCTCGCGCAGTTCGCGCCCGAGCGCCCGGCCGTCCCCGTCCGGGAGCATGACGTCGAGCAGCGCCGCGTCCGGGCGGGTGCGCTCGACCAGGGTGAGCGCCTCGCGGACCGTGCCCGCGGTCATGACCTCGAAGCGGTGGTAGCGCAGGGCGATCGCGAGGACGTCCGCGATGCTCTCCTCGTCCTCCACGATCAGCACGGTGCCGGAAGCCGTCGTCATGCCCCCAGTATCGGCGGCGCCGCTGACAGTCGGGTGGGCGGCCGCTTTGGAGTTCCTTGAGAGTCATGGCCCACGCCTGCCACGCGCGCGCGGCGCCGCCAATCCTGTTGCCCAGGACCTGGGGGACCGACCGAACCGAATAAGGAGCGTTGAGCGTGGCGGCATTGGCACGGTGGTGCTATCGGCACCGGCTGGTGGTCCTGTTGCTGTGGTTGGGGGCACTGTTCGGCCTGGGAGCGGCGAGTTCGGCCGCGGGCACGAACTACGCGAACGACTTCTCCCTGCCGAACACGGACTCCACCACCGCGTACGACCTGATGGAGAAGGCCTTCCCGGAGCGCGCGGGAGACACCGACACGGTGGTGTGGAAGGTGGACGGGGACGGCGGGGCGTCCGTCCGGGACGAGTCCGTACGGTCCCGGATCGAGCCCGCGCTGGAGGAGATCGGGCGGATGAAGGGCGTCGGTGAGGTCACCGACCCGTACGTGGCCCAGGGAGCCGCGCAGATCAGCCGGGACGGGCGGATCGCGTACGCCCAGATCACCTTCACCGAGCAGGCGAACGCCATCCCGAAGGAGCTGATCGAGGACGTCGTCGACACGGCGCAGGCCGCCGAACGCGACGGACTCCAGGTCGAGCTGGGCGGCCAGGCGATCGCCCGTACCCAGGAGCCGCCGCAGGGCACGGCGGAGGCGGTCGGCATTCTGGCCGCCGCGGTCGTGCTGTTCCTGGCGTTCGGCTCGTTCTTCGCGATGCTGCTGCCGATCGTCGTGGCGATCGCGGGCGTCGGCACCGGCCTGATCGGGACGATGCTGCTCAGCCACGTCACGGACGTTCCCGAAGTGGCCCCGCTGCTCGGCTCGTTGATCGGCCTCGGCGTCGGCATCGACTACGCCCTGTTCATCGTCACCCGGCACCGTCGCGGCATCCTGCGCGGGATGAAGCCGGAGGAGTCGGCGGTGACGGCCCTCAACACCTCCGGGCGCGCGGTGCTCTTCGCGGGCGGCACGGTGTGCATCGCGCTCGCGGGCATGCTGGTGATGAACATGCGGTTCCTGGACGGCGTGGTCGTCGCGACCTCCTTGACGGTCGTCCTGAGCGTGCTGGCCGCGATCACTCTGCTGCCCGCCCTTCTCGGCCTGCTCGGCATGCGCGTCCTCAGCCGCCGGCAGCGGAGTCGGCTCGCCGCCGCGGGACCGGAGCCGGAGGAGGCGAGCGGCCTCGCGGCGCGCTGGTCGGCGTACGTCCAGAAGAGCCCGCGTCGGCTCGCGGCGCTGGCCGTCGTGGTCATGGCAATCCTCGCGATACCGGTGCTGTCGCTCCGCCTGGGCGCCACCGACCAGGGCAACCACCAGGAGTCGACCACGACCCGGCAGGCCTACGACCTGCTCGCCGAGGGCTTCGGGCCCGGCGTCAACGGCCCGCTCCAGGTGGTCGTCGACGGCGACGCCCCCGCCGGCCTGGTCGACGGCATCCGGTCGACCGAGGGCGTCGCCCAGGTGGCCGCCCTCCCGCCCGCGAACGGCGTCACGGTCATCCAGGTCGTACCGGCCACCTCACCGCAGTCCGAGCAGACGGACCGGCTGATCGACCGGCTGCGCGACGACGTGATCCCGAAGTCCGGGGCCGAGGCCCATGTCGGCGGAGTGACGGCGGTCTTCAAGGACTTCGCCTCGGTGACCGGCGATCGCCTGCCGTACTTCGTCGCGACGATCATCGCGCTCGGCTTCCTGCTGCTGATGGTGGCCTTCCGCTCGCTGGTGGTGCCGCTGACGGCCGCCCTGATGAACCTCATCGCGGCGGCGGCGTCCTTCGGCGTCCTGGTGGCGATCTTCCAGTGGGGCTGGGGCACCGAGCTGATCGGTGTCGGCAAGGAGGGACCGATCACGTCGTTCCTGCCGGTCATCATGCTGTCCCTGCTGTTCGGCCTCTCCATGGACTACCAGGTGTTCCTGGTGAGCCGTATGCACGAGGAGTGGGTGCACACGAAGGACAACGCGCGCGCGGTGCGCGTCGGCCTCGCGGAGACGAGCCGGGTCATCAACTCGGCCGCCCTGATCATGATCTGCGTGTTCAGCGCGTTCGTGCTGAGCGGCGACATGGAAGGCGCGATGGCGGGCATCGGCCTCGCGGCCGCCGTCGCCCTGGACGCGTTCATCCTGCGTACGGCCCTGGTGCCGGCCGCGATGCACCTGCTCGGCAGGTCCAACTGGTGGCTGCCGGACTGGATGGAGAAGCGGCTGCCGCACCTGGCGGTCGAGCCGAAGGAGGAGGCGGTCGCGCCGGCGGCCGAGGAGGAGCCGACCGGGGCGGGCCGGGCCTCGGTCGTGCACGGGTACGTCCGCACGGCCGACGGTGAGCCGGTCGACGGCGCCGCGGTGACGCTGCTGACGAAGGGCGGGCGCCAGGTGGACCGGGTGACGTCGCTGGCGGACGGCTCGTACATCGTGTCCGTGCCGGCGCCGGGGACGTATCTGCTGGCGACGACCGCCCCGTCGTACGGGTCGCGCGCGGGGCAGGTCGTCGTGGCGGACGGGCCGCTCGTGCACGACGTCGAGCTGGCCGAGGGTGAGGTGGACGCCGCACCGCGCGGGGGCGGCGTCAGCTGACCGGCACGGCAGGAGGGTTCAGGGGCGCTCGTCCTCGACGGGCGCCTCTTTGCCCTTCGTCCTGTCCTTCGTCCGGCCCTTCGCCGGGTCCGGCAGCGCGTTCGTCATCCCGGGCAGGAAGTCCGTGAACAGCTCGTGCACATCGCGCACCAGCGGCCGCAGCACCCGGAACCGCGCCAGCGCCACGCCCCGGGCGGTCAGCCGGGCGGACCGCTCGGCCAGCCGATAGCTGCGCTCGCGCCCCTCGGTCCGGTCGAAGATCCAGTACAGGACGAGCCCCATCTGGCCGAGCCACATCATCTCGGGCAGTACGTCCCGGAGGTCCTCGGGCACCTTGGTCTTCGCGGAGCCCGCGAGCACCTGCCGGTGGATGTCGATGGCCTCTTCGCGCGCGTGCTCCGACTCGGCGGAGAAGGGGCTGAGCGGGCTGTCGGGATCGGCGGCGTTCTTGAAGAACTGCACCGCGAACTCGTGGTACGGCGTGGCGATGTCCAGCCACACCTTCAGCACGCCCGCGAGCCGCGCCTCCAGGTCGGTCTCGCGGGCCAGGACGTCCCGGATCGCCGCGCGGTGCTCGGCGGCGATCCGGTCGTAGAAGCCCTGGATCAGGTGTTCCTTGCCCGCGAAGTAGTAGTACGCGTTGCCGACGGAGACCCCGGCCTCCTGGGCGATCGCCCGCATCGTCGTCTTGTCGTAGCCGCGCTCCTGGAACAGCCGCATGGCCGTCTCCAGGATGAGCGCACGGGTCTGCTCGGACTTGCTGGGCGCATCGCCCTGTTCAGGGCTGTCGTTCTTCGAGGACACGGAAAGAGAGCCTAACGAGTGGCGTTCGGGCCGCCGGTCAGGAGGCCTGTGCCGCCTGGTAGAGGTTCTGGGCGTCGGCGCCGAAGTACGGGCCGTACATCCGGTTCGGCAGGAAGTTGTACTTGAAGCTGTTCACCGAGGACAGCAGGCCGGTACCCGTGGCCTCGTTGAACTGCGTGAACCAGGGGCCGCCACTGGAGCCGCCGGTCATGTTGCAGTTCATGCCGTGGTCGTTCGACAGCAGGAAGTCCCGGTTGGTGTTGCCGCTGCAGTAGATGAACTTCTCGCCGTCGTACGGGGCCGCGGCCGGGAAGCCGAACGCGTACATGCGCAGGTTGTAGCCGGTGTTGAAGGCCAGCCCCTGTCCGCCGACGACGTCCGTCAGCAGCTTGCCGTCCAGCGGAGCGACGACCGCCGCCCCGACGTCGTAGTTAATGTCCTCGCTCGCCGTCCACTGCGGTGTGGAGAGCGTCTTCGACGCGGTCCAGCGGCCATGGGGGGCCTGTCCGTCGTGGTAGCCGGGTACGAAGACCCAGTTGGTGTGCCAGGCGCCCTCCAGCTTCACGCAGTGGCCCGCCGTGATCACGGTGCTCTTGTTGGCGCTGGTGACGGCGTTGCCCGAGCAGGACGCCGTACGGCCCTGGTACGAGAAGAACACGCGGCCCGCGGTGGACACGACCGCTCCGCCGCCGGTCCACTGGGCGCCGCCGTTCGGGAAGGCCAGCACACCGATGTCCGATCCGGTGCTGTCGACCGGGGGGCTGGGCGCGATGGTGGTCGCCTTGCCCTTGAGGGGCGCCGAGCCGCCGTCGTAGTGCCCGTTCACGGTCACCAGGTCGAGCGGGGTGGCCGCGCGCATCCGTTCCGATGTCCAGAACTCACGGGCCTGCTGCTGCGCGCCGGCCGAGACCGAGCTGACGCCGGTCGCGTTGTCGGACCTCGGCGCGGCGCCCGCGGGTGTGGCGAGGGCGCCGGCGGTGAGCAGCGCGGTGACGCCGACCAGAGCGCCGAGGAGGGGGCGGGGTATGCGGGTGACGCGGGGTATGCCTCTCACGCGTACTCCTTCTGCGATGGGGGGACCGGGCGACCGGGTGGGGCGCCGCCCGGCGGACGACAGACAGTCGGTGCGAGTGCGGAGTGGTGAACCGGGGGCAGCGTGCCAACCCCGGCACGGTTTTGGAAGGGTGCATGCCAAACCGGTGTCCCAAACGTGCCGTTCAGGACGAGTTGGGTCCGCTCGGCACCCGCCTCACCGCGTGGCGCAGGTGCCGCTCTCGCAGCCCGGCGGCTCGTACGTCCAGCCCCGGCGCGTGTCGTACGTCCACCCGTCCGCACGCCGATAGCTCCGCCCGCCCCGGCCTGTCCCGTCCCACTGCGCCCCTCGCCACTTGGCGGCGGCGAGCACGGCCCCCTTGGCGAGCCGTGCACCCGCCGGCGTGCTGAGGCGATGTGCGAGCGGCCGGTGCTCGCGCAGGGCCCACAGGGTGACGATCCAGGCGGCGCCGCCCCGGTAGACCTGCCCCCCGTCGCCGACGACGGTGATCTCGGCGAGGGTGGCGCTGTGGTCGAGCCCGGGGTAGCGCCGCCGCGCCTCGTCGGACCCGGCGGCCACGAAGTCCAGCGGCACCAGCTGGGGCTGCCGTACGAGCCAGTCGTGCAGGAAGGTGCACAGGGAGCACTGGGCGTCGTGGAGGACGGTCAGGCGGCGGACCTGAGCCCCGGGCGTGTCGGTCGCGACGCGGTCCGCCATGGCGTCCGTCCCGCTCGTCGCCTCGCCGGGCATCCGCTCACGCCCCGGCCGTCGGAGCGACCCAGTCCTGCGGCGCGACCGGCGGCGTCTGCTCCCGCTCCATGACACTGCGCCGCCGGATCTTGTTGAGCACGTAGACGTTGCCCAGGTGCATCACACCGAGCACCAGCAGCACCACGCCGAGCTTGGTCGACAGGGCCTCGAAGACCCCGCGAACGTCCACGACGGTGTCGTCGTCGCTCAGATACAGGGCGACGAAGCCGAGGTTGACGAGGTAGAAGCCGACCACCAGCAGGTGGTTCACGGCGTCGGCGAGCTTCTCGTTCCCGCGCAGCACGTCGGCGAGGAAGATCCGTCCGTTGCGGCTGAGAGTGCGGGCCACCCAGATGGTCAGGGCGATGCTGACGACCAGGTAGATGACGTAGGCGATGACCGTGCGGTCCATGACGCCTCCCCCTCCTTGAACACGTTCAAAAAGCTGACAGTGATGACTTTAGAGCTGTCTTTGAACGTGTTCAACTCAATTGCGTGAGGCCTGCGTCACGCACCACGTCAGGGCGCGGCCCGCCGTGACGTCGGTCAGGGCCGACGCCCGAGCATCGGTCGTTTGGAGTAGTCCGTGAACCCGACGACGTTCCCCCAGGGATCGGCGATCTCGACCGTCCAGCCGGTGGCCACGGAGGCCGGCTCGTCGAGCAGCACGATCCCCGCGTCGCACAACGCCCGCGCCGCCGCACGCGCGTCCGGCACCTCCAGCCATACGCGCGCGGAGGGCCAGGGTGGCGGGCGGTACGTCACTCCTTCCTCGGTGCGCAGCAGGATCCCGGGCGTCTCGCCGCCGACCTTCAGCCCCGCGATCCCGGCCTCGTCGAGCCGGAACCCGACCGCGAACCCGGCGCGCTCGTAGAACGCGAGGGCCTCGGCGAGGTCGCCGACCGGCAGTAGCACGTTGTCGAACCCGAGCAGTTCGTACGACTCGTCATCTGACATACCGTCAGGGTAAGGCGATGATCGGCGAGAACCGGTGATTGTCAGTGGTGACTCGTACCGTCGTCGTCATGGGAATCGTGACGTTCGTCGATGAGACGACCAGCGAGGGCCGCAGCGACGGCTGGGGGCTCGAGATCGCCGAGGAGCGGCTCACCGTGCGCGAGTTGATCCGGCGCCGGGTGTTCCAGGAGGTCGCCGAGTACAACGCGTGCACGCCGGAGGTCTTCCAGGGGCTCGTGCAGCCGAAGGACGCGGAGCGCGTGCTGAACGGCTATGCGGTGCGCACCCGCCGCCGACTGGACCCCGAGGCCCAGACCGAGCAGGCGCTCAAGGCCTTCGCCGGCAACGGATTCCTCGTGCTCGTCGGCGACCGCCAGATCACCGACCTCGACGACGAGATCGAGCTCGGGCTGGGCACCGGGATCACGTTCCTGAAGCTCGTACCGCTGGTGGGTGGCTGATGACCGAGCCGCGTTCCGAGCGCGCCCGGCGGGTCCCCGCCGTCCTCGACCTGATCGCCGCCGAGGACACCGACCGCCTCGTTCCCGACCTTCTCGGGTTCGCCGAGATGGCCGACGGCCACTGGGGTCACGAGGGACGCAAGGTCCTCGACGCGGTGTGCGCCGCGGACGCGCGTTTCCAGGGCGCGCTGGTACTCGCGCTGGCCGACCGGTACCACGAGCTGGAAGTGGGCGCACGCGCGCGACGCAACATCGTGGTCCTGCTCGCCAACCTCCAGAACCTGCATCCGACGGTCGACGCGCATGGTTTCGGCGACCTCGGCGCGAGCGCCGAAACCCGCCGGGCCCTCCTCGAACGCCTCATACCGAGACTGGCCATCGCCGACCGCTGCACCATCGAGGGCCGCTTCCCGCGCGTGAAGGGCGAACGCCACACGTACAAGATCCACTTCGGCTCGGGCAACATCCTCATGACCCCGAACGACCAGTACCTGTGCATCGTCCCGAAGTCCAGCCCTTCGGCTCCGCAGGCGGGTTACCTGCCGTACGAGGGTGACCGGATGCTGGCGGATGACATGAAGATCACGGACCCGACGATCCTGAGCCAGCTGTGAACTGGCTCGGCCGGCGCCGTGGGGAACAGGTCCCCGCGAGTGTCCACAGCTTGTCGGGGCCGTTCCGATCGTCATACTGATGTGTATTCGTGGGCATGTGTGGCGTGTGGGCTCGCTGCGAGGCGGGTTGCATAGGGGGAGAGGCGGCTCCGTGTGGCGGCTGCTGGCGGTCGGGCTCGCGCCGTGCGGGCTGTTCGTCGTCTGCCTTTGGAGCCTGCTGCGCGCCGGCAGTTTCACCGGACGCAGCGACTGGAACCGGGTGGTGCCCCCGAGTACCGGTGCGACGGCTGGCTCGCTGCTGATGCTGATTGCCTCTTCCGCGGTCCTGGCGTTGCTGATGCAGCCGTTCCAGGTTCGGGCCATACGCGTGCTGGAAGGGTACTGGGACAGGTGGCCCGTGACGGCTCGCTTGGCCGGGGCACTGATGGAACTGCAACGCCGCCGCAGACGAACGCTGCGTGACCGCACCGAGGGCCAGGCTGTGGCCGACGACAACACCCGGCGCGTCGCCGCGGACGCGTCCCGGCGTATGGCGGCAGCGGCACCGGAGGAGGTTCTGCTCCCTACCGCGCTCGGCAACGCCCTGCGGGCGGGCGAGTTGAGCGCCGGAGAGCGCTACGGCCTGACGACGCTCTCCTCTTGGCCGCGGATCCATTTCCAGGTCTCGGACCGTCTGGCACGGGTGCTGCACTCCGCCCGGACCGCCCTCGACACCTCGGCGAATCTCTGCTGGAGCCTGCTCGCCTGCGCGGTGATCACCTCGACGGCGCTGTACGACGAACCGGGCGTGCGCTGGCTGCCCGTAGTGGCCCTCCTACTCGCCGCCGTCGCGTACAAGGGAGCGGTCACAGCCGCGCAGGCGTATTCGGGACTCATGCACGTCGTCTACGACCTCCACCGGTTCGACCTGCTGGAGGCGCTGCACCATCCGCTGCCCGACCGGGCAGGAGAGGTGGATGCCTTCTGGCGGGTCTCGGAGGCCTTCGCGGGGCGCGACGAGCCCGGCCTTCCTTACGAGCACGGCCGTGGTCGTACGGCTGGTCCGCGCGTGTCCAGTCCGGGTGTTTCAGGCCCGGGAGACGCTGACGGCCCCGCAGAGGCCTAGCACATGAACGTCGAACTCGCCCTCCTGACAAGGTAGTTCCGCGGGCGGCGAGCTAGATGGGCCATCGGGCAGCGCCACCCTGGTGAGCAGAGCCCCCGCTGTGTGGACCCGCACTTCGCCGGTGCGCGGGACGGTGAGTCGGACGTGTCCGGCGATCGCGGTGACATTGACCTCGACCGCACCCTCCAACCGGCCCAGGTCCACGCGGAGTTCCCCGAGGACGACTCGCACGGTCAGCGTCGGCCCGCTGCGCGCCGGTACCACGACGGCACCGGTCGCCAGCAAGCGGGTCCAACTGGTCCGGTCGCCGAAGCGGGCCGTCGCCGACAGGACGAGCGCCGCCCCCGCCACGGCCAGGAGGGTGGGCGCGAGCAGGTCGCGTGCCGTGCGTCCCTCCAGCCCGTGGGAGGCGGCAAGGCCGACTACCGCAACCGCGCCGAGAGTCAAGGGACCGATGAGCGAGCCGACGGGGACGGCCGACCTGAGCAGGTTCAGTGACGCCAGACCCAGCAGCACCCACGGCCACCAACTGACCGTCCGCTCCAGGACGGCGTGGGCCCGGTGGACGGGGTCCCCGACGAGCAGGGCCCCCGCGGCGACGGCGAGTATGCCCGCCCATATCCGGGCCCGCGGGGCACGGCCACCCTCCTCGCCATACGCCATCGCCGCGCGCCGCCTCCCAGTTCCGCGGGACCCCGGGGTGCCGCGGCGCCATGCTAGCCGGGAGTGGGAGGAGAGCTGTCCGGGGCGGGGGGCGCGGCTGCTTGCTCGGATCGATGTCGAGTTCGCTGAGCAATGCGTCCATTTCCGGACCGGTCTCGCAGGCGAGCAGCAGAGTCGGATGGACGCGGGGGAATCGGCAGGCACTTCGGTGCTTCACGTCGCCGGGTTCCAGCGGATCGATCTTCTCCGCCCGGACCTTCTTGACGACTTGCTCCATGGGCGGGCGCCGGATCATGGCCGAGTATCCGCGGCGCACTGGCGCACCGCAGCCCGGGCATGGGTGCGCCGGTACCGGCAGCCCCGGTAGTACGACCTCTTGGTACATGAGCCCTCCCTGTGTGCGCCGCTCGGAAGCGGTCCGTCACTCGGCGAGTACCTTCACGATCCACACGCCATCGGCGATGGTGCACAGCAGCACGAAGACGGCCGCACCGGTTCTCCAGCCTGGCTGATCAGCGCAGTCGGGCGGTACGAGCGCTGCCGCGATGCCGACCCCGAGCATCAAGGTGCCGGCGTTGAAAGTGATGTTGGCGCGCCTGACGCTGTTCTCGTACGTGATCTGGGAGTGCTCGAGGATCAGCCGCCGCTCCTCCTCCGTGAGCGGGGGCCACAGGCGAGCCTTCCTCCGCTCCTCCATCTCGTCCTCGGTGAACTTGAACTGCAGCGCGTAATAGCCCATTTGGATGCTGGCGATGAGAGCCATCGACGTCATCACGAGCAGCAGCAGGGTGATTCCCGGCCACTTGAACTCGTCGTCGGCGCCCCCGACCACGCCCGCGAGACCAAGCGCGGCTGCAGTCAAAAGGGGTGCGGCGACGAAGTGAGCCTGTTTCGACGCTTCGCCGAACCCGTCGGGCTGGGCGTACTCGCGGCGTGCGGCCATGTGACACCCGCCCCCTCAGGCCTGGTCCCGTTGGGAGTGTGCAGGCGGAACAGATCCTTCGGTAGGGCGAAGACATGCCAACACGACTAAGGGCCCCACCTCCGGCACCACCGGAAACAGGGCCCTCAACCGTTTGGCCGAGAAGATCAGAACCGCCGAGTGATCAGCGCCTTCTTGACCTCCGCGATCGCCTTCGTGACCTCAATGCCGCGCGGGCAGGCGTCCGTGCAGTTGAACGTCGTGCGGCAGCGCCACACGCCGTCCTTGTCGTTGAGGATCTCCAGGCGCTGCTCGCCGGCCTCGTCGCGCGAGTCGAAGATGAAGCGGTGCGCGTTGACGATGGCGGCGGGGCCGAAGTACTGGCCGTCGTTCCAGAAGACCGGGCACGAGGACGTGCAGGCGGCGCACAGGATGCACTTCGTCGTGTCGTCGAAGCGCTCACGGTCCTCGGCCGTCTGGAAGCGCTCGCGCGTCGGCTCGTTCGTGTCCTTCGTGATGAGGAAGGGCATGACGTCGCGGTACGCCTGGAAGAACGGCTCCATGTCGACCACGAGGTCCTTCAGGACCGTCAGGCCCTTGATGGGCTCGACCGTGATCGGCTTCTCGGGGTTGATGTCCTTGATCAGCGTCTTGCAGGCAAGGCGGTTCTTGCCGTTGATCCGCATCGCGTCCGAGCCGCAGATGCCGTGGGCGCAAGAGCGGCGGAAGGTCAGCGTGCCGTCGACGTCCCACTTGATCTTGTGGAGGCCGTCGAGGACGCGCTCCTTCGGGTCGATCTCCAGCTCGAAGTCTTCCCACACGGCCTCTGCGGAGACTTCCGGGTTGAAGCGGCGGACCCGGAACGTGACCGTGATGTACGGGGAGGCCGTGGACTCCGCCTCGACCTTGTCCATAACGGGGGTTGCCATCAGTACTTACGCTCCATCGGCTGGTAGCGGGTCTGGACGACCGGCTTGTAGTCGAGACGAATGGACTCCGTGCCGTCGTCGCCGACCTCGCGGTACGCCATGGTGTGGCGCATGAAGTTGACGTCGTCGCGGTTCGGGTAGTCCTCGCGGTAGTGACCGCCGCGGGACTCCTTGCGGGCCAGGGCCGAAACCGCCATGACCTCGGCGAGGTCCAGGAGGTTGCCGAGCTCGATGGCCTCCAGCAGGTCCGTGTTGAACCGCTTGCCCTTGTCCTGGATCGAGACGTTCTTGTAGCGCTCGCGCAGCTCCGCGATCTTCTCGACCGCCGTCTTGATCGTCTGCTCGGTGCGGAACACCATGACGTTGGCGTCCATGGTCTCCTGCAGCTCCTTGCGGAGCGTGGCCACGCGCTCGGTGCCGGTGGAGGTGCGCAGGCGCTCGACCTGGTCGATCACCAGCTCCGAGGGGTTCTCCGGCAGCTCCACGAAGTCCGCCTTCTGGCTGTACTCCGCGGCCGCGATGCCGGCCCGGCGGCCGAACACGTTGATGTCCAGGAGGCTGTTCGTGCCCAGCCGGTTCGCGCCGTGGACGGACACGCAGGCGACCTCGCCGGCCGCGTACAGGCCCGGGACCACCGTCGTGTTGTCGAGCAGGACCTCACCCTCGACGTTCGTCGGGATGCCGCCCATGGCGTAGTGCGCGGTGGGCTGGATCGGGATCGGGTCCGTGTACGGCTCGATACCGAGGTACGTGCGCGCGAACTCCGTGATGTCGGGCAGCTTCGCGTCGAGCTGCTCCGGCGGGAGGTGCGTGAGGTCCAGGTAGACGTGGTCGCCCTCGGGACCGCAGCCACGGCCCTCGCGGATCTCCGTGTAGATGGAGCGCGAGACGACGTCTCGGGACGCGAGGTCCTTCATGACCGGCGCGTACTTCTCCATGAAGCGCTCGCCGTCCTTGTTGCGGAGGATGCCGCCCTCACCACGGGCGCCCTCCGTCAGCAGGATGCCCATGCGCCAGATGCCGGTCGGGTGGAACTGGAAGAACTCCATGTCCTCCAGCGGCAGACCCCGGCGGTACACGGCCGCCTGGCCGTCACCGGTCAGCGTGTGCGCGTTCGACGTCACCTTGAAGAACTTGCCGGTGCCGCCGGACGCGTAGATCACGGCCTTCGCCTGGAAGACGTGGATCTCGCCGGTCGCCAGTTCGTAGGCGACCACACCGGCGGACCTCTTGACGCCGTCCACCTCGGTGATCAGCTGGTCGAGGACGTAGAACTCGTTGAAGAACTCCACGCCCTCCTTGACGCAGTTCTGGTACAGCGTCTGGAGGATCATGTGGCCGGTGCGGTCGGCCGCGTAGCAGGACCGGCGGACCGGGGCCTCGCCGTGGTTACGGCTGTGACCGCCGAAGCGGCGCTGGTCGATGGTGCCGTTCGGGGTGCGGTTGAACGGCAGGCCCATCTTCTCCAGGTCGAGGACCGAGTCGATGGCCTCCTTCGCCAGGATCTCGGCGGCGTCCTGGTCGACCAGGTAGTCACCGCCCTTGACCGTGTCGAAGGTGTGCCACTCCCAGTTGTCCTCCTCCACGTTGGCGAGCGCCGCGGCCATGCCGCCCTGCGCGGCGCCCGTGTGGGAGCGGGTGGGGTACAGCTTGGTCAGCACGGCGGTGCGGCTGCGCTTCGTGGACTCGATGGCCGCGCGCATGCCCGCGCCACCGGCGCCGACGATGACGGTGTCGTACTTGTGGATCTTCATGGTGGTTGCCTCAGCCCCGTGCCTAGCGGATGTTCGGGTCGAAGGTGAAGATCACCAGCGTGCCCAGCAGGATGGTGAACACCGTGGCGGTGTAGAGCAGGCCCTTCAGCCACAGCCGGGTGTTCGCGCGCTCCGCGTAGTCGTTGATGACCGTGCGCAGGCCGTTGGCGCCGTGCAGCATCGCGAGCCACAGCATCAGCAGGTCCCAGACCTGCCAGAACGGGGACGCCCAGCGGCCCGCGACGAACGCGAAGCCGATCTTGGACACGCCGCCGTCCAGCACGAGCTGGATCAGCAGGTGGCCGATGACCAGGACGACCAGGACGACGCCGGACAGGCGCATGAAGAGCCAGGCGGCCATCTCGAAGTTGCCCCGCGTGGACTTCGGGGTCTTCTTGGTGCGCTGGCGCGGTGCCTCGATGTAGGGGGCCGGGTTGTCGACGTTGTAGAGGGACTCGCCCTCGACCGGGCCGATACCGGTGGCGGTCTTCTCAGTGGTGACTGTGTTGTTTGACATGAGTGCGCGTCAGCTCCCGAACAGTTCACGAGCGGCGTGGCCGAGGACGGGGTAGATCGCCCCGAGCATCAGCACGACCCACAGGCCGACGACGGACCAGAGCATCTGCTTCTGGTAGCGCGGGCCCTTCGACCAGAAGTCGACAGCGATGACACGCAGGCCGTTGAGCGCGTGGAACAGGATGGCGGCGACGAGGCCGTACTCCAGCAGCGCGACGATCGGCGTCTTGTACGTGGCTACGACCTTGTCGTAGTCCTCGGGGGAGACACGCACGAGAGCGGTGTCCAGCACGTGAACGAACAGGAAGAAGAAAATGAGGACGCCGGTGACTCGGTGAGCCACCCAGGACCACATTCCTTCCCGGCCGCGGTACAGCGTTCCAGCCGGCACGGAAGTTCCTCCGGGAGCGGGGATTGGGGCCGCGCCGGCTTGTGCTGTCGGTCGGGCCCGGCCGGGTACGGTCCACCGGCCCTCAGCATCGTATCCACGTGGCGCCGCGCAGCTGAGCGGGGGGCTGCGTATGTGATCAAAGTGGCACGCGGATGGGGTATTGGCGGCCAATGCGATGGAATGTTCGGTTATCCATCGAGTGTGGCGCCGTTGACGCTGGTCGCGCGCCCGCGCGGCCGTGGCCGCGCATCGACTACAGCCCCGCGCCCCTGAGGGAATTCAGCAACCGCCCCTTCGTCAGGCGGCGCAATTCCTCCGCCGCGACGACGCGTTCCTCCTCGGGATCGTTCGTCAAACGTGACCGGATTCCCGCCAGTGCCTGGTCCAGGGCCTCGTTCGGCGACAGGTTGTCCACGCAGATCACGAACGCGTGGCCGAATTTGGCCTCGTATGCGGCATGCGCGGCGCTGAGTGCCGTATGGGCCGCCCCGTACACACCCTCCGGCAGCACCGGCAACGTTTCTCCTGCCAGGGCCTGCGCCAGATCGCCCGGAGCCAGGTCGTAGGCCGCCTCGTCGGACGCGGCCAGCAGGGACTCGACATCGGGGTACGGGCGGTGGTCGGCGAGGCGGTCGGCCCAGCGGGGGCTGCGCAGGCAGGTCAGGAGGACGCGCCGGACCGCGTCGGCAGGGGCAGCGTTGAACGCCTCCAGCGCGTCCGGGGACGGTGGAGTGCGGGTCTGCTCGGGCAGCGACGGTATGGCGACTCGGCCAGGAAGGTGTGTGGGCGTCACGTGGTTTCGACAGGAGATTTTGGGGGAGGAGTGGCGCCACGTTACCGAGTGTGGACGTGAGGTGTCCGACGGATGCCCGAATTTCAGTCGAACGGGAGAGTTTCGGAACGCTCGCTGGACGGCGGTCGGACGGCGGGCTGAGCCCATAGGGCCTACGTTGGCCATGTGAGCCAGCACAAGCACAGGCGCCGGGCATCGGCCACGAGGGCGCTGAAGCAGACATGGGTGCTGATCGTCGCCGTGGTCGTCGTGACGGTCGGGGCCGGGGTGAGCCTCGGGCTCCTGGCCACCGGCGACGACGGATCGTCGGCGCAGTCGGAGCAGCGGCGGTCGGGGCCGGGGACCGGCGAGGCCGCCTCGAGAGGGGCGACGACCCCGACTCCTTCGCCCACTCGGTCGTACCCGCTCTCCAAGGCCCCCCGCACCATCCCGGCCGTGACCTCTCACACCGCCGCCCGTGGGCCCGGCTGGCGTCCCGCGCAGGGCGAGCGGGTCGTCGTGAGCGACGCGGGCCTGGCCGACGAGGGCCGGCTCATCGCCGGTGAGCTGGGGCTCAAGTACGCCGGCGAGAAGGACGACGTGCGGGCCGGGGACGTGCGGCTGGCCCTGAACGACGACGAGGGTGCGGACCCGGAGTCGTACGCCATGACCGTGCGCGGCGGGCGGGTGACCATCAGCGGGCCCGGTGAGGCGGGGGTCTTCTACGGGACCCGGACGCTCAAGCAGGAGGTCCACGACGGGGGTACGGCGCCGGAGGGCGTCGTGCGGGACGAGCCCGCCAAGCCGGTGCGCGGGTTCATGCTCGACATGGCCCGCAAGTACTTCACCGCGGACTGGATCGAGGACCGGGTGCGGGAGCTCGGCGACCTGAAGTACAACCAGCTGGGGCTGCATTTCTCCGACGACCAGGGATTCCGTATCGAGTCCGAGTCGCATCCCGAGATCGTGTCCCAGCAGCATCTGACCAAGGCGCAGGTGCAGAAGATCGTCAAGCTGGCCCAGAGCCGGCACATCCAGATCGTGCCCGAGATCGACTCGCCGGGGCATCTGGGCGCCGTGATCGCCGCGCACCCCGATCTTCAGCTGCGCAATGTCAACGGGGTGGCGACCCGGGGCGCCATCGACATCTCCAAGCCCGAGTCCGCCGAGATCGTCGACGACCTGCTCAACGAGTACGCCGGCCTCTTCCCCGGCGACCAGTGGCACCTCGGCGCCGACGAGTACCAGGCGCTGGTCGTCTCGAATCCCGAGGCGTCCTACCCGCAGCTCGCCGCGGCCGCCCGAAAGGCCTACGGCTCCGGCGCCACCGTCGCCGACCTCGCCACGGGGTGGCTCAACGGCCGCGCCGCCACCGTCCGCGCCGACGACCGCACGCCCCGGGCGTGGAACGACGGGTTCTTCCGGGACACCTCCGTCCAGCCGGACAAGGACATCCAGGTGGCGTACTGGACGGGCAAGGAGATCGGCGCCCGGCTGCCCGAGGAGTATCTGAGCACGGGTCGGAAGGTCATCAACTACAACGACGAGTTCCTCTACTACGTGCTCGGGGAGCCGCAGACCTTCGTCTATCCGACGGGTCAGCGGATCTACGAACAGTGGACGCCGCGCGTCCTGCGGGGCACGTCGCCCGTGCCGGCCAAGTACGACGACCAGATCCTCGGCGGGTCCTTCGCCGTGTGGTGCGACCTCGCGAACTCGCAGACACAGGAACAGGTCGCGGCCGGGATCCGGATGCCGCTGCGGGCGACGGTGCAGAAGCTGTGGGACGCGGGTGAGCCGGAACTGTCCTGGGCCGAGTTCAGGGCGCTCGCCGACCGGCTGGACTGAGCCGCGGATTGGCCGATACGGCTGCGAACCCCCGTGCGACTGTGGTGTATTCGGCCCGAGCCGTACCGAACAGCCAGGGGGAACCGGAATGGGGTACTGGGGGTACTTCGTCGTGGGCCGCGGGGAGCGGCCGCTGGCGGAGCTGGACGCGCTGGCGGGCGCCGAAGGGATGACCCTGCGGGCGGAGGCGCCCGGCGGGTGGCAGGTGTGGGAGTACCCGAGCAGCGGCGCCGACGTCGGGAGCATGAACGCCCTGGCCCTGGAGACGGGGGCGCCCGCGCTCTTCGGGTACGTCATGGACAGCGACTGCGTGGTGGTGGAGGCGGCGGCGCCGGAGAGCGGAGCCTGGACGACGTGTCTCGCGCGCGGCGCGATGGCCGGGTACCTCGGCGCCGGAACCGAAGGGCTCACGCTCGAGGACTACTTCCTCGAACCCCCCGACGCCGCCGAGCGGGCCGTCGCCTGGGCCGCCGAGGCCGGGCACGAAGTGAACGCCGAGTCGCTCGTCGCCGTACTCACCGCTGATGCGGACTCTTTGGCCGAAAACCTCTTCTTCCGGCTGCTCGACCGGCTGGGCGTCGTGCCCCTGTGACACTCCGGGGCAGTCGCACGCAGTAAGGGGAAGTGCGGGCTCCGTAAAGGTCGGAGCTCGTCAGGGTTCTGTGCGGGGACCCCGACCCTCAGGAATGACCCGCTTAGGGAGGCGTGGATGAGCCTGGTGGAATTGATCGCTCAGGCCGACGAACGCGGACTGGCCGCCAGCGGGTTGGCTTGTTTGGATCGGTGCGTGCCGCTGCTCGGCGGTGACGACGAGGTGCTGCGGCCGCTGTGGGCGAACCTCGCGGACGGCGGGGACTCCGCCGCGTGGGGTGAACTGCTGGAGCAGGTACGCGCGAAGCTCGGCGTCGCCGATGTCATGGACGACGCGGACGTCGAGGACGAGGCCGCCCTGCTCGCCCGGCGGATGCTGGCCGCGGCCCCGGCCGTACGGTCCGCCGCCGAGGCACGGATCTGGGCCGACGCCTGCTCCGTCGCCTCGCTGCAGATCCACCGGCTCCTCGACCCCGCGGAGGACGACGCGTCCTCGGCCGACGCCCTCCCCGAGGCGATCGGCTCGGCCCGCGCGGAGGAGCCCTCCGCCTCGGCCGAGGGTCGTACGCAGGGCATGTCGCCGCTCGTCGCCGCCGAACTTCGCCGCCAGATCGGCGTCCTGGAGATTCTGGCCGGGCATGGCGCGAGCGGGTTGCGCCGGGCGCTGGAGGTGTCGACGGAGGGGCGGCGGGTGCTGCGGGCGGTGGTTTCCCGGCGTGCGCGGACGCTCCGCGGATAGCTCCGCGGGTGGTGCCGGGCCGCCTGAGGGGGTGCCGCGGGGCGGGTGCGGGTGCGTGGGGGGGGGCTTGTCGCGCAGTTCCCCGCGCCCCTTTGGGGCGTTGCAGGACTCTCGCCCTTCATGGCAGGACGCACTTCACCACCGCGTCGCCGTACTCCGCGGTTCGGGTGTAGAAGGCCGTCAGGTCGCGGTGGGCGGCCGCGAGGATGGTGCGCACTTCCGGTTCGGGAGGGACTGTGGCCTGCAGTGGGCGCCACAGGCCCTCGAAGTCGGTCGATCCGAGGTAGTCGGCCACGCGGGTGACCTGAGCCGCGGTGAGGATCAGGAACGGCGGGTGTTCCGGCACCGGGTGGTTCACCGGCCGGCCGCCCAGGACCACGTCGGCCCGCGGCCCGTCCTGGACCTTCCCGGCGTAGAGGGCGTGCTGCTCGGCGTACCGCTGGTCCAGCATCTCGTCGCGGTGCCGGTCGAGCCGTCGGCGCACGGTGTCCCAGTCGTCCTGGAACAGGTGCTGGAACCAGGTCGCGCTGTTGCGCAGCGCCGAGGGCGGCACTGCTCGGAGATGGAAGTACAGGCTCATCAGTGAGTGGAGCGCACGGGAGCGGCGAAGCGTCACTCTCTCGTAAACCTGGTTCCTGGGTGAGTCCTGTGACTGTGGTGGGGGCGAGGTGGGGCGGTCCTGCACCGGTCCCGGGGAGTCGCCGGATCCGGGTGACGAATCCCAGTTCAGACACGCTTTCCAGGGTGTGACGACTCAAGCGGAAACCAGGCCCGCAGCCGCTACCAAGCCGGTGCGGTGGGCGGCGGACGCGGTGGCGACGATGCGTGAGGGGGCCCGGCTGCGACTCGACTACTCGGCGCAGAGCCTGTGGCGGGTCGACCGGATGATCGAGGAACTGCGCCGGGAACGGACGCCGTACGCCGCCGTGGAGAACACGCTGCGCGGCCTCGGCGCGTACGCCGGTGAGGTGATCGCCCGTCAGGCCGGCGCCGAGTGGTGGGCGTCGGGCGGCGACCACTGGATCCGTACGCCCGACGGTCGGCTGTGGGATCCGATGGACGAGGCGCGGCGGTGTTTCGCGGGCGACGGGTCGCTGCGGTTGCTGTGCCGGGACGCCGTCCAGCGGTAGGCGACGGAGGGAAGACGGCCCGGCCGGGCCGCCCTGGAGGGGCGGGGTCCCGGCCGGGGCCGAGGGAGCGTCAGCTCGCCCAGACCTCCGCCTCGTCGGCCGGGACGGTGGTGGCCAGGCCCAGTTCCTTGCGGGCGGCGACCGTCTTGTTCGGGTCGATGCCGGTGAACGCCGGGTCGTAGGCGAGGTAGAAGGCGTCCGTGTCGGCGGCGTTCGCGGCCTTCCTCCAGTGCGCGGCCGTCTTCGTCAGGTCCGCGCGGAGCTTGCCGACCTCCGTGCCGTCGACGTCCTTCAGGCCCTTCACATGGGCGTCGAGGGCGGCCGCCACGGCCTTGGCCTGCGCCTTGTAGCCGGCGAAGTCCGCCTCGACGGAGTCCTTCTCGGACTGGTTGGTCCACAGCGCCTCGTAGACGGCGTTCGAACCGTTCAGGTACGCGGTCTGCTCGGGCTTCAGGGACTTCGCGTTCAGCGCGCCGGTGAAGGTGCCCGAGTCCTTGGTGTAGCTGCAGCTGACGGCACGGTCGCCGGTCGCCCAGCTCTCCTGGGTCGGGGTGTAGTGGAGAAGGGCCACACCCTTGGGGAGCGCCCAGGTGTCCGGGGCGAACTTCCCGGCCTCGACCGGGCATCGCTCGTCGGCGATGGCGGCGACCGCGTCGGTGCCGGGGTACTTCGACCCTTCTTCGATCTTGAAGTCGCCGACGACCTGACCCGTGTGCGCCTCGGCGCAGGGCACGATCTCGACGAGGATCTCCGTGCCTTCGCCCTTGTTGTTCGGGTTGTAGCAGTCCCCGACGTTCAGCGAGAACACCGATCTCTGGCGGGCCACCTTCTTCGCGCCGTCCTTGGCGCTGTCGACGACGTCCGAGCATCCCACCGCACCGATCGCGAGCAGGGCGACGACGGAGGATATGCCGCGAAGGGAGCGAAATGGACTGCGAGCTGACATGACGTTACATCCTCTTATGCGAACTTTATGTGGATCGCGCCGCATCGTATGCCATCCCTGTGATGGGGCTGTGTGCAGGTCGCGGCGTCTCTGACTCCCCATGGGCGGCAATGGTTGTAGCGACCGGCCGCAGGCGCGGCCCCTGTGACACTTCTGTGAGGCCGGGCGCTGTTGACCGTGGAGGGGCGTGGGAAAGGGTGGCCGCACCGCGGGGTGCGAATCCGCCGCGAACCGGTACGGACGAGGACAGTTCTTGGGCCAGGGAGGGGAACCCCGCCGCGGGCACGCGCACGACGGGGAGTTGAGCGCGGCCGTCGCGCGGGCTCAGGAAGGTGACGAGGCCGCCTTCGCGGTCGCGTACCGGCTGGTGCACCCGGGACTGCTCGGGTACCTGCGCGGGCTGGTCGGGAACGACGCGGAGGACGTGGCGTCCGACGCCTGGCTGGAGATAGCCCGGGACCTCGGCCGGTTCAAGGGAGACGGCGCCGGATTCCGGGGCTGGACCGCGACCATCGGCCGGCACCGGGCGCTGGACCATCTGCGCCGGCAGAAGGTACGGCCGCGGTCGTCGGCGCTGGAGCACGACGTACTGGACCTCCCAGGTCCGCAGAACACGCACGACCAGGCCCTGGAGTCGATCTCCACCGAGCACGCCCTCGAGCTGGTCCGGGGGCTGCCGAAGGACCAGGCCGAGGCCGTACTGCTCCGGGTCGTCGTCGGCCTCGACGGCCCCGCCGCCGCACGCGTCCTCGGCAAGCGCCCCGGCGCGGTCCGGACGGCCGCCCACCGGGGGCTGAAGCGCCTGGCCGAGCAGCTGGGCGTCGCAGGTGTGACGGATGGCGGCCCCCGGACGCTGGGGGAATCGAAATGAACAGTGAGGGTGTCGGCGGCTGACGGGCGGCGCTTCGGCGCATCGCGCACCGGTGCCACGGCGCTTCGATGAAGCGAGGCGGCGTGCGCGGTGAGTGGTACGGGGCGTGACGGACGTACAGGCTCTAGAAGCTCGTGAGTCACAACAGCAACGACAGCAGCCACAACAGCCACATGGGCCACACAGGTCGCAGCGGTTGCGCAGCCAAAGAGTGGCGAAAGCCAACCAAGCAGGTCGGACAGGGACGGGAAAACGGGCATGGGTGAACGGCAGAGCCGCGGCGGAGAACCCGGCCGTCGGCATGCGCACCCTGACGACAGGGCGGCGGGTTACGCCTCCGGCCCGGCCGTGGCCCTCGACGACGCCGAACTGGAGGCGCTGCTCTCCGCCGCCGTACTGCGCGGGCACCCCGCGGACGCCGAGGGCGAGCAGCGTGCCGTGGCCGCCTTCCGTGCCGCGCGTGCCGCGGGCGCCCACGGGGCACGCACCCGGCGCCGGGACGACTGGCGGCCGCGTGCGCCGCGCCGACTGGCGCTGTCGGTGAAGACCACGCTCTCCCTGTTCGTCGCGAGCCTCGCGCTGGGCGGCGTGGCGGTCGCCGCGATCGGCTCGTCCGGCTCCTCGGAGGCTCCCGGCGACAACGGGGCCAGGCCCGCTCCGTCGGCCGGCGCCCCCGACCGGCCGACCGCCGCGCACCCCTCCGCGGCGTCCGGCGCCGGCTCCGCCGAGCCCGGCCACCCGGCCACCGCCCAGGACACCGAGGCCCGGTGCCGCGCGTACGACCAGGTCGAGGATCGCGGCAACGCCCTGGACTCGACGGCCTGGCAGCGGCTCGTCGCGGCGGCGGGCGGTGCGGACAAGGTGGCCGCGTACTGCGCCGATCAGTTGGCGAGGGCGAAGAGCGGGCCGACGAACGGGTCCGCGAACAGGGCTGACGAGGGCGGTGTCACCGGCAGCAGCCGGAGCCGGGGCCCGGGCGACAAGGGTGAGTCCGGCAAGAGCGCCGAGAAGAAGGACTGACCCCGCACCGACGCGACACGGGCCTTGCGCGAGACGACCGGGGCCGCCACCCCCCACAGGAGAGGCCCCGGCCGTCGCGCGGCACGGGCCGCGCGGCGGCCCGTACTTTCTACAGCGCCATGACTGCGTTTTCTGTCACACCTGGGCGGAGACATCGCGGAATCCGGGGTAGTTGCACGTTGTACGGACATGGACGAGCAGCGCTTTCAGGCCGTAACGTGCCTTTCGCGCCGGACGCGGAAGGTGTATGACCACCGCAACGACCTGCGGTTCCAGAACCGCAACCATCGACTGAGGAACCACGACGGCGAGAACCGGTCCGCGACAGCGGCACCGGCTTAGGCGCAAAAGGGGCGCAGTGCTGGGGGACGACGCGGAGCTGACCGCCGCGGTGCTTGCGGCACAGGACGGGGACGAGAGCGCGTTCCGGACTGTGTACCGCGCTGTGCACCCGCGGCTGCTCGGGTACGTACGGACGCTGGTCGGCGACCCGGACGCCGAGGACGTCGCGTCGGAGGCGTGGCTGCAGATAGCGCGTGACCTGGAGCGGTTCAGCGGGGACGCGGACCGCTTCCGTGGCTGGGCCGCCCGGATAGCCCGCAACCGCGCCCTGGACCACATACGCATGCGCGGCCGCCGCCCCGCGATCGGCGGCGACGAGACGGAGCTGACCGGGAAGGCCGCCGAGTCCGACACGGCGGGGGAGGCCATGGAGGCCCTGGCCACCGACGGCACCCTCTCCCTCATCGCCCGCCTGCCGCAGGACCAGGCCGAGGCCGTCGTCCTGCGCGTGGTCGTGGGGCTCGACGCCAAAACGGCCGCCCAGACGCTGGGCAAGCGGCCGGGTGCCGTACGCACCGCCGCGCACCGGGGTCTGAAGAGGCTCGCCGAGCTGCTCGGCGACGATCCGGAATCGACCGGCGTGCTCGACGCCCTGCCTCCTCAGCGAGGAACCCGCGACCGTGCGGTGACGTCTGCGAGTGTGACGCATATGCGTGCGCGGACGCAGAAGGATGTGTGATGGCCGACGAGCAGTACAGGTGGCTGGACCGCGAAACGGCGGAGCGTTTGCTGCGCGGAGAGTCACTCGAAGCTGTCGATCCGGCCGACCGCGATCAGGCCGAACGCCTCGCCAAGACGCTTGAGGCGCTGACCGCCGAACCCCCGCTGAGCAGCACGGAACTCCCCGGAGAGGCCGCAGCGCTGGAGGCGTTCCGCGCGGCACGCGCGGGCCGGGACGCCGAGTCGGCGACCGTCGGCCAAGGCTCCGCATCCGGTGCCTGCGAGGACAGCGACACCCCCGGTGCCGGGCCCGTCGACGTCGGGCTGGTTCGTATCGCTTGCGCCGACAACGGTGTCCGCCGGCCCCGCTGGGCCCGTCCCGTACGGCTCGGTCTCGCCGCCGCGCTGGCCGTCGGCATGATCGGCGGGGTTGCGGTCGCGGCCGGAACCGGAGTCCTGACATCGCCGTTCGTCGAAGACGAAGGGGGCCGCCCGGCCGCCACGGTCTCGGCACCGGCACCACCGGAACGCCCGCTCTTCTCGCCCTCGCCGGAAGGCGGCGTGCAGGGCGGACCAACGCCCGACGACGACTCGCGGGCGCCCACCGATCCGGGCACGACCGAGGGTGCCGAACCCGGCGGTCCCGCCCCGGACCGCGGATCGGCTCCTGACCGGGACAAGGCCGCCGGCGGCTGGTGGAAGGTCGTCACCGCGTACTGCCGCGACCTGAGCGACGGCAAGGACCTGTCCAACGACCGCCGCCGCGCCCTGGAGCGCGCGGCGGGGGGCTCCGAACGCGTACGGAAGTACTGCAAGGGCGTCCTCAAGGCCGCCGGCGACGGCACCTGGGGCAAGTCGGGCGGCGGCAAGGACAGGGACCGCGACCGCGACCGGGATAGGGACCGGGACAGGAACCGGGACCGGGACAGCGACGACGACGAGGGCGACCGTGCCGATGGGCGCGGCGACGGCCGGGGCGGCCGGCACGGCGACGACGACCGTGACCACCACGGTGACCGCGGCCGTGACCGTGATGGCGGCGGTGACGGCCACCGCGCGCACAGCGCCGTAGCGGATCCGTCCACTGTCGTGGCACGCGCGGCCGCCCTCCTGCCGGACCACGTCCTCACTTCCGTCACAGGTCGCTGACCTGCGGTTTTGTGATTGGTTGAAAATTCTTCGCCGCAGGAGTGACACTTTCGGCCGCCATGGCGCTGATGTGAGTGAGCCGACTGGTCATCGGCCGTCGCACAGAGCCGGGGTTCCCCCCGTACCTACGGCTCAGTGCATCGGCGCGGGCGGGACACGTTCCCCCGGTCCCGCCCGCGCCCCACACCCACCCCTCGCGCCTCACCAGTGGACGACGACCTTGTCGCCGGTCCTCACCTGCGCGAACATCTCCGCGATCGCCCGCTCGTCCCGTACGTTGACGCAGCCGTGCGAGGCGCCCGCGTAACCCGTGGCCGCGAAGTCGGACGAGTAGTGCACCGCCTGGCCGCCGCTGAAGAACATCGCGTACGGCATCGGCGAGTCATAGAGCGTCGACACATGGTGCCGTGACTTCCAGTAGACGCTGAACACACCTTCCCGGGTCGGTGTGTACTGCGACCCGAACCGCACCGGCACCGTCAGGACCGACCGTCCGTCGATCATCCAGCGCAGCGTCCGGCTCGACTTGCTGATGCACAGCACCCGGCCGGTCAGGCACCGCGCGTCCGGCGCGTCAGCCGGCTGGCCGCCCATCAGATACAGGTCCCACTTGCCGGGCTCGCGCGTCATCCGCAGCAGCCGCTGCCAGGTGACCTCGTCGGTCTTCCCCGTTCTCGGCAGTCCCCGCTTGCCCTGGAATCCCCTGACCGCCTGCTCCGTCAGATCGTCGTACGTCCCCGTCGGCCCGTCGAAGAGCCAGGCGATCTGACGCAGACGGGCCTGGAGCTCGCGTACGTCACGGCCCTCGTCGCCCCGGGACCACAGCACGGCGGGTGGTGCCGCGGGCGTGGGCTTCGCGCTCGGCTTGCCGTCGGGCGGTGCCGACTTCGGGGACGGTGTGCCGCTCGGGAGCTCTATGTGCACGGGCGAGCGCCGCTCCTCCTCGCCGGAGGCCTGCACGGTGCAGCCGCACAGCACGGTCAGCGCGGCACCACAGGCCAGTACGGCGGTCCCGCTCCCCATGCCCCTGTCCCGTGTCCGCCCCATACCCCTGGTACGCATCCCGGCCCCCGTCGTCTCACCGCGGCCACCCCGACCGCCCGACCGCCCTGGTGTCACCTGAGATGTTCCCCGCACGTGACCGGTTGCGAACTACGCGGCATGGTTGGACACAGAGGTGAAGGACACCGTCCGTCTTTGCGGGCGACAACCACGGCGACCTCGGAGGCACACACCATGACGCGCGAGTCCGAGTCCGCAGTGCCCATCGAGCCGGTCTACGGGCCGGACGCGCTCAGCGGCTGGGACCCGGCCGAGAAGCTGGGTGAGCCGGGCTCGTACCCCTTCACCCGCGGCGTGTACCCCACGATGTACACCGGCCGCCCCTGGACGATGCGCCAGTACGCCGGCTTCGGTACGGCGACGGAGTCCAACGCCCGCTACCGGCAGCTGATCGCCCACGGCACGACCGGCCTGTCGGTCGCCTTCGACCTGCCCACCCAGATGGGCCACGACTCCGACGCGCCGATCGCGCACGGCGAGGTCGGCAAGGTGGGCGTGGCCATCGACTCGATCGACGACATGCGGGTGCTGTTCGGCGGGATCCCGCTGGACAAGGTGTCCACGTCGATGACCATCAACGCGCCGGCCGCGCTGCTGCTCCTGCTGTACCAGCTGGTGGCGGAGGAGCAGGGGGTCGCGGCGGACCGGCTCACCGGCACGATCCAGAACGACGTGCTGAAGGAGTACATCGCGCGCGGGACGTACATCTTCCCGCCGAAGCCCTCGCTCCGGCTGATCGCCGACATCTTCCGGTACTGCCAGGCCGAGATCCCGCGCTGGAACACGATCTCGATCTCCGGCTACCACATGGCCGAGGCGGGTGCGTCCCCCGCGCAGGAGATCGCCTTCACGCTCGCCGACGGCATCGAGTACGTCCGCACGGCGGTGGCGGCGGGCATGGACGTGGACGACTTCGCGCCCCGGCTGTCCTTCTTCTTCGTGGCCCGTACGACGATCCTGGAGGAGGTCGCCAAGTTCCGTGCGGCCCGCAGGATCTGGGCCCGGGTGATGCGGGACGAGTTCGGCGCGCGGAACCCCAAGTCGCTGATGCTGCGCTTCCACACGCAGACGGCCGGCGTCCAGCTGACGGCCCAGCAGCCCGAGGTGAACCTGGTGCGTGTGGCGGTGCAGGGCCTCGCGGCCGTCCTGGGCGGCACCCAGTCCCTGCACACCAACTCCTTCGACGAGGCGATCGCGCTGCCCACGGACAAGAGCGCCCGCCTCGCCCTGCGCACCCAGCAGGTCCTGGCGTACGAGACGGACGTGACGGCGACGGTGGACCCCTTCGCGGGCTCGTACGCCATCGAGCGGATGACCGACGACGTCGAGGCGGCCGCGGTCGGGCTGATGCAGCGCGTCGAGGACCTCGGCGGCGCGGTTGCGGCCATTGAGCACGGCTTCCAGAAGGGCGAGATCGAGCGCAGCGCCTACCGGATCGCCCAGGAGACGGACTCCGGCGAACGGGTCGTCGTCGGCGTCAACCGCTTCCAGCTCGACGAGGAGGAGCCGTACGAGCCGCTTCGCGTGGACCCCGCCATCGAGGCCCGGCAGGCGGAGCGTCTCGCGCAGCTGCGCGCCGGGCGCGACCGGTCCGCGGTGGACTCGGCCCTCGCCGCGCTGAGGAAGGCCGCCGCGGGGGAGGACAACGTCCTGTACCCGATGAAGGACGCGCTGCGGGCCCGGGCGACGGTGGGGGAGGTGTGCAACGCGCTGCGGGAGATCTGGGGGACGTACGTCCCGAGCGACGCCTTCTGATCCGCGCCGTCTCGCCCGCTGAAATCCGGGATCGGAATGTCGTACCCGCGTGCCACACTCCATTCCATGTTCGGTGTCATCGACCTCCCCACCTATCTCGCGGGCCTGATCCTGATCGTCCTGCTGCCCGGTCCCAACTCGCTGTACGTGCTGTCCGTCGCCGCGCGCCGGGGCGTGCGTCCCGGGTACACCGCCGCGGCCGGTGTCTGGTGCGGGGACACCGTGTTGATGACACTGTCCGCCGCCGGCGTCGCCTCCCTGCTGCAGACGAACGCCGTGCTGTTCGGGATCGTGAAGTACGCGGGAGCCGGGTATCTGACCTGGCTGGCGATCGGGATGATGCGGGCGGCCTGGGGGATGTGGCGGGCCCGGCGCGAGGCGGTCGTCGAGGACAGCCTGGCCCCGGCCTCCGAGGAGCGGCCCTTCCGGCGGGCCTTCGTCGTCAGCCTCCTCAACCCCAAGGCGATCCTCTTCTTCGTCGCCTTCTTCGTGCAGTTCGTCGATCCGGCGTACGCCTACCCCGCGCTGTCGTTCGTCGTGCTCGGCGCCTTCGCGCAGCTCGCGAGCTTCCTGTACCTCAGCGCGCTGATATTCGGCGGCACCAAGCTGGCGGCCGCGTTCCGCCGGCGCAAGCGGCTGTCGGCCGGGGCCACTTCGGCGGCGGGGGCGTTGTTCCTCGGGTTCGCGGTGAAGCTCTCGCTCGCCGGCACCTGATCAGAGGCCGACGCGCGCGAGGTAGGCGGGCAGGCCGTCGGCCGTCCCGCCCGCCCACCCCACATACCCGTCCGGCCGGACCAGGAGCAGGCCCCCGCCGTACGACGCCTGCTCCTGCCCGCCGACCACCCGTACCGCCTCCGGCAGTTCCGGTGTCTGCGCGCCCACCGCGACCAGGGTCCAGTGCGGCCCCCGGAACGCGTCGAACAGCCGCACGCCACCCAGCGTCCCGTCCGGCGCGCGGTCACCCGCCCGCACCGGGCCCGGCGTCGGCCGTGTCTCCCGGGTCAGCGACGACTCCCGGTACCCCAGGCCGAGCTGACGGGTCGCCTCGCCGCGGCGCACCTGGCCGCGGTGCACGCTCGTCGACAGGCCGAGCATGTCGGCGGCGACGGGACGCCGTTCCTCCTGGTAGGTGTCGAGGAGCGCCGCGTCGGCCCCGTCCCGCAGCACCGCGCCCAGCTTCCAGCCCAGGTTGTAGGCGTCCTGGACGCTGGTGTTGAGGCCCTGCCCGCCCGCCGGCGAGTGGATGTGCGCGGCGTCCCCCGCGAGGAACACCCGCCCGTCCCGGAACCGGTCCGCCAGGGCCGCCCGCGGCCGGAAGTCCGAGGCCCAGCGGACCTCCGTCACGTCTTCCGGCGCGAGGTGGGAACGCGCCGCGACCGCCTTGCGCACGCCGTCCGGTGAGACGTCCACCGACGTCCCCTCGGGGAACCGGGCCGCGACCTGGAAGTCCTCCGTGCCCGCGAGGGGGCAGATCGCGAGGAAGTCCTGGCCCTCCCCACGCGGCGGGAAGAGATGCCAGTTGTCCCGGTCCAGGCCCGTGATCCTGACGTCCGCCACCAGCGTCGGGCTCGGGTCGACGGTCTCCCCGGTCATACCGATGCCGAGGGCCCGCCGTACGGCCGAACGGCCGCCGTCGGCGGCGACGACGTACCGCGCGCGGACGCTCTCGCCGGACGCGAAGCGAGCCGTCACGCCGTCCTCGTCCTGTGCGACCCCGACGACCTCCCGGTCGAAGGCGACCTCTCCGCCCAGCTCCGCCAGCCGCGCGAAGAGGATCTCCTGCGTCCGCCACTGCGGGACCATCCACGGCTCGTTGTACGGCGAGTCCTCCGTGACCTCCGCCGGGTCGAACATCTGGTGCTCGCCGACCCGCCGGCCCTCCTGCCAGATCATCCCGACCGGATAGCTGCCGCCCGCCGCGCGGATCGCGCCGAGGACGCCCAGGTCGTCGAAGACCTCCATGGTGCGCGGCTGGATCCCCTTGCCGCGCGACCCGGGAAAGAGCCGCTCGGCCCGCTCCACGACCAGCGCGTCCACGCCACGCCGCGCGAGGTCGATGCCGAGGGCGAGGCCGGTGGGGCCCGCGCCGACGATCAGTACATCCGTGTCCACCGGTACCTCCGCATGCGCGTTCATGAGCGGACTCTCCTTAACGTTGTTAAGTTCCCTCGGTCACGAGCGTGCCCTTAACGGCGTTAAGCTGTCAAGCGTGAATACGGAACGCCGAGCGCCCCTGGATCGCACACGCGTCGCGGCCACCGCCCTCAAGCTCCTGAACGAGGTCGGTCTCGACGGCCTGACCCTCCGCGCCATCGCCAAGGAGCTGGACGTCAAGGCGCCGGCCCTGTACTGGCACTTCAAGGACAAACAGGCGCTGCTCGACGAGATGGCGACCGAGATGTACCGGCGGATGGTCGCCGCGACGCCCCTCGACCCGGACGAGGGCTGGCGGGAGCGGCTCCTGAGGTCCAACCGCGGACTGCGCGCGGCGCTGCTCGGCTACCGCGACGGGGCCAAGGTCTTCAGCGGCTCACGCTTCACCGGCATCGAGCACGCCGAGCAGATGGAGGACAACCTGCGCCTGTTCACGGCCGCCGGCTTCGCCCTCGCCGACGCGGTCCGCGCGACCTCGACGACGTACTTCTACACCCTCGGCTTCGTCACCGAGGAACAGGGCGTCGAGCCGCTCGCGGGTGAGCGCCGTGAGGGGTACGACATAGAGCAGCGCGCCCGCCGGATGGCCGACTTTCCCTTGTCGGCTCGGGCGGGCGCGGAGATCTTCACCGACTACGACCGGCACTTCGAGGAGGGGCTGGCGGTGGTGATCGCCGGGATCGAGGCGCGGTACGGGGTCGGCTGAGCGGTGCGGCGGATCACCTCGCCCGGCGGCGGGCGTTGCGGATCGCGCGGGTGACGACCGGCGGGAGCACATCCGCGGCGAGCCTGCGGGCGCGGCTGCGGGGCGCCTTCGGGCGCGCGGGTCGAGCGGCGGAGGCGGCGGGCGCGGCGGGCGCGGCGGGCGCGGCGGGCTCCGCGGGGATGCTGTCCGCGTGCCGGGACGGCGGGAACGGCGGGGCCTGCGTGCCCTTGGCCTTGAGGCGGATGATGCGGTGTCCGGCCGCCTGCTGGACGCTGAGGTGGCAGTCCTTGCGTGCCCGCACCATCGCCAGCAGTTCCTCCTGGACCGGCTCCGGGTCGCCCCAGGTGGCGTACAGCTTCTGGGTGCTCAGGCAGATCGGACGCAGGCCACGGTTGATCACGGCCTCCCAGGTGGCTATCGCCACTCCCGGGGTGTGCTCGGAGCGGAAGTCGTCCAGGACGACCACCCCGTCGGGCAGCAGCAGGTCGTGGGCCGCGCCGATGTCTGCGTACACGTGCTCGTACAGGTGCGAGCCGTCGACGTGGACGAACCGGCAGGAGCCCGCCGGGACCTCGTCGGGCACGATCGAGCTGGGGCCCTGCAGGACGCGTGGCAGCTCGTCGTGGAAGGAGAGGTAGTTCTCCTCGAAGGCCTGCCGGGTCAGCGCGCTGTACGACTTCGCCGACTCCGCCTTGTTGGCGTCGTCCGGCGCGTCGCCCTCGAACAGGTCGCACACCGTGTAGCGCTCACCCGGCTGGAGGCGTTGGCCGGTGAAGATCGCGCTCTTGCCCATGAACACCCCGACCTCCAGCAGGTCGCCGCGCATCCCCGCGGACTGCTGCCGGTCGAGGAGCCAGTCGAAGAGCACCTGGTCGAGCGGGGGAAACCAGCCGGGGACGTCGTCAAGGGTGTGAGGGCGTCGGACGGCGGGCGAGGACTGTGTGGCTGCCATAGGCGAGAGCACTCCGTTGTGATCCTGCGAGTCGGACGGGGTACTCCGGTGTCTGCCCCGTGCGAATACGCCAAACCAGCTGTGCGATGAACGGCAGGACAACATCGCATGGTCAACGGGGGGCTCATCGGTTTCCTGGTGGTGTACCGGGTCGCCGGGCCGTGGCAGCCCGCCCCGGACGGGGCGCCGGACCAGCGGTTTTCAGTCCGGATACCCCCATGCCCGCGCCAATTCTGCCAGCCGTTCAGGAAGCTCTACGTCCGGGTGTGTTGTGCGGGCGGGCTGGATCCGGCCGGACTTGAGGGTGCTGGACCAGTCGCCGAGCTGAGGGCGCAGGGTGCCGTGGTCCTGTGCGCCGTAGTCGAGCATGCGGGGCTCCCACGGGAGGTCGAGATAGGCGCAGATGCCGCGGGTGACCCGCTCCGGCTGCGCGGTCAGCTCCTCGTACCGGATCACATGGACGTCGAGGTTCCGGCGCGCCTCCTCCAGCTTCTCGCCGTAGGCGAGGACCTCGGCGCGGATCGCCTCGTGGTCGGGGTCCGCCCGGCGGCTGGTCAGGGACGCGATCACGGCGGCCGGGTGCCGCAGGAGCAGGATGTGGCGGGCCTGCGGCCAACATCGGTGCAGTCTGGGCCAGATGAGGGTGTTCGGCGGGGTCTTGTCGACGATGACGTCCTTGCCGCTGCGGGTGAGCTCCAGGTGCAGCACCCGGTCCCACAGCAGGTGTTCCAGCTCGTCCTTGTCGAGCTCCAGCTCCCTCATGGCGGCCGCGGTGAACTCGCGGGACAGGTGCACGTGCAGGGTGCGCAGATGCATCTCGTGCGGGGCCCGGATCCGGCTGTGGCTGTTCAGCAGCACCCGAAGCAGCGTCGAGCCGGAACGCACCGAGGACAGGACGAAGACCGGCGACTCCACGAGGCGCGGCGCGGGCGGCGCGGTGTAGCCGGCGTCGCACTCATCGGGGCTGCGGGGCGAGGGGACGGCGTTGAGGGTCCCGCGCGGTGGGCTCACGGCCTGCATCATCAGCCTGCCCCGACGCTTCAGTCCCTTGCCGATCGCCGTCATCCGAGGGTCTCGCACGGTGACACCTTTCTCTCGCGCTGTGCCCTGCGCATCCCAGGGGCGGCAGTTGAACGGCAGATGACGCGCGGGAGAAGCGAAGCGGGGACGTGCGCACGCACATCCCCGCTGACCAGGTGTCTTACCGCTTCCTTAATTCTTCCTGGGAATCGAGGCCAGCTTGCGACGAATCAGCGGAGTGGCCCGGTCCTCCACGTACCGGTTGAGCAGCCGTGCGAGCAGCAGCATCGCGCCGACGGTCAGCAGGACGGTGGCGTACGACGGGATGCTCAGCCCCTGGTGGAGTGCCTTGATGACGACCCAGCCCAGGTGCTCGTGCACGAGGTAGAAGGGGTACGTCAGGGCGCCCGCGACCGTCAGCCAGCGCCAGTCGGCCCAGTGCAGCCAGCCCAGCGCGATCGCGGCCACGGCGACGTAGCCCAGGGTGACCACCAGCATGATGCCGAAGGAGCTTCGGTAGGAGAAGGCGTCCACGTCGGGGGCGTGCCACAGCCGCGACACCGCGTAGTGCTGACCGATCAGCCAGCTGACGATCACGATGCCCCAGGCGTACGCGTCCTTGCGGTCGCGGTGCACCAGGTACAGGCCGACGCCGCCGATGAAGTACGGGGCGTACTCGGGCATCAGGACGATGTCGAGGAGCGGCTCCTGCGCGCCCTCCGTGATGACCGCGGCGAGGGTCCAGACGGCGCAGAACAGGATCACGCGGCGGCGGGTCGCGCCGGGCAGCACGACGCACAGCGCGAACAGGGCGTAGAAGCGGATCTCCGCCCACAGGGTCCAGCACACGCCGAGCACCCGGTCGACCCCCAGCGGCTGCTGAAGCATCGTCAGGTTCACCAGGGCGTCGCTGGGGGACACCGCCTTGTAGGTGACGACCGGCAGCGCGAAGACGAGCGTCACGATGATGATGGCCGCCCAGTAGGCCGGCAGCAGCCGGGCGGCGCGGGACGCGAAGAACGACTTCAGCGGCCTGCCCCAGCCGCTCATGCAGATCACGAACCCGCTGATCACGAAGAACACCTGGACGCCCAGGCAGCCGTACGCGAAGTAGCCGTGCAGCGTGGGGAACTGCTGCTGGGGCGAGCTGCCCCAGGCGTCGGTGACCTCGCCGCCGCGGCCTCCGTAGTGGTACGCCGCCACCATCAGCGCGGCGACCAGGCGCAGTCCGTCCAGTGCGCGCAGCCGGGACTCGCGGGGCTTGTCCGGCTTGGGTGGGCGGGACGAGGCGGCCGGTGGGAGGACGGTGCGTACCACGGTGCCCGTGGAGGTCACTTTGGTGTCCTCGGGCGTGTCGATCACAGGATTCCCCTCGCTGGGATTCAGCCGGACCACAGCACACTAGTCCGAATCCAAGCGCCCACTTCGGCGAGCGGAGCAAGATTCGCCGCACCGTCCGCGCGAGTTCACCTACGCGTCGCTTCCAACTCCGACCCCACCGGCCCCACCCGCGCAACGCCTCGCGATTGTGAAAACGCCGCATGGACGGAGTGTCGTTCCGGCGACGCGGGGGTGCCGTGTCGGGGGCGGCCCCGGGTGGGTGAGGGGAGTTGCGCAACTGCCCGAAGAGGAGCGCGTCGCAAACGCCGTCAAGGACGGGTTGCTGACCCGGTGGCGCTGCCGGCGGCCGTCCCAGGGCGGATGGCCGCCGGCCGGGGGAACCGGGAAGCAGCCCGCGCTGCTTGAGCGCCGGCCCCGGCGGGTCCGCGGTGTCGGCCGCGCCGCCCACCCTTGCCGGGCCCGGCGGACAGCCCGCACCGACCCGCCGGGGAGCGCCCCCCGCGGGGGCACCCATCGCGCCACGGCGCTCTTGCGTCCGGCGGCCGGAGGCTCCGCGTGCATCGCCGCCCCCCTTGTCCAGTTGGACCCCGCTCGTGCTCGGCGAGCTCACGGGTGGCACCCCGCCGCGCAGCTGTCCTGCCGCGCCCGACAGCCGGAGAGTCTCCACGCCCGGCCGTCAGTTGGACGCCGCCCGGCGCGCACAGCCTCGCGCCGGGCGCCCCCGCAGCGCTGCCGTCCTTCCGCGACCGGCAGCCGAAGGCGCCCCCGTGGCCGAGGGCCCAGGGGGGGTGGGGACACGCCGAGCTGCCGGCCAGGCCCTAGCGGCGTACCGCCCGCCGCAGGTTGCGGGCCTTGCGGGCCACGCGGCGGACCGTGGCGTTGCGGGGGATGAAGGACAGCTGGGCCGGGAGGCCGCCGGGCAGGGCCAGGGAGGTGAGGCGCTTGCGCTTGAAGTAGCGGAGCGTCCGCTCGCTCAGGTTCTTGGACAGGTAGCGTTCCGTCTCCTCGCGCAGCCCCGGCAGGATCTTCGGCTGCATCGCGAAGCCCACCGCACGCACCAGCGCGCCCAGCGCATCGACGTCCATGCTCCGGCGCTGCTCGGTGACCGCGGTACGGTCGCCCAGTTCCGGAAGCAGCGCGTGCACGATCGTGACCGGCACACGGTTGCTGTTCTCGTACGGCGTCAGCCGCTCCAGCAGCAGCTCGGTGCCCACCTGCGCGACCGGCAGGCCGTACAGCGCGGACGCGGTGAGCAGGGCGGTCGAGAAGCAGCCCACGACCAGCGCGGGCCGCATCCGCTGGTACAGCACCTCGGCGAGGACCGGCGTGTCGAGCACGGTGAGCTCGACGCCGAGCTTCTCCGCCTCCTTCTCCAGGCTGCGGGTGAAGCGGGCCGGAGCCGAGGGGTGCGGCTTGAACACCACCTTGTCGTGGCCCAGTCCGGCCGCGCCCTTCAGCATCCGCACATGCAGGGCCTCCTCCTCGTCATCGCTGAGGATGCCGAGCGCGGAGAGGTACTGGCCCAGCAGCAGCGCGGGCTCCTCGATCTCCGGCAGGGCGTCACCGGAGGAGACGAGTTCGGCCAGCACCTTGGTGATGGCCGGAGTCGGCACGAGCTCCGCCGGCACACCGAACTCGGTGAGCAGCAGCGGCTTCAGACCGGGCACCAGATCGAGGTGCAGCACCCGGTCCACGCGGGTGCCGACCAGCGGGTCGATCTTGTTGCGGGTGGGGCCGTAGCTCATCAGGCCGTCGGCGTAGACGGTGACCGGCGCACCGGTGAAGATCTGCGCGATGCCCAGCGACGGGTTGACCTGGATCGACTCGACGGCCAACTCGACGTCGTCGTCCCCGAGTCGCCACTCGTGGCGCAGGAACCTCTCCCACAGCGGCAGGTCGTCCTGCCGCGGGGACCAGCCACCGGGGTGGAAGGGGAAGATCGTCTCGTTGTACGACAGCACGTCGTCGAAGCGCTCACGCAGCCGCTCGAAGCCCGGCATCTCGTCGAGGCCGGGCGTCGTCTCCGGCGTGGCGGCGTTGTTGCAGACCAGCAGGATGCGCCGGTCGGCGGGGCGGAAGCAGCCGGAGTCCAGGGCGGTGGCGAGGGTGGCCACGCCGTACAGGGTGGACGCCTGGAAGATCTGGGTGGTCACGCGGCGACCCCCGCGGGGGCGGGACGGCGGCGCAGCCGGCGCAGCCGCGTGGCGCGCTGGATGTCCATGGAGTCCAGGGCCTCGTCCAGGACGTTCTGCGGCATGCGCCGCAGGGCCGCGGCACTCATGGATTTCAGCTTTTTCGCCACCGCGGGCTCGAACCTTTCGATGGATCCCAGATGATGGGAAATGATGGCGCAATAAGTGCGCACAGCCTTCGGCAGGAGTTTGTCCGCCTCCGGGTCCTGCGCGGTTTCCTCGATGACCTGGTCGAACGCGCGAATGAAATCGAGTTGGCGCACATCACCGATCTGCGTGAGGGAAGAGGCGACGCCACGTCGGTAGAAGACACCGAGCAGGCTCACCGCGGCGAAGGAATCCGCCTCCCGGTGCAGCTTCCAGATCCACGGCCGGTCCTCGGCCGTCCGGAGCCCGTCGGTGAAGTGCAGCACCCCCTTGTCGACCAGTCGGCGGTGGTAGATCCCCGCCCAGGCGTACGCGTAGTCGACGGAGGTGGAACGGTCGGCGGGCAGGATCGCCTCGCGCGGAGTCATCACGACGTTCCGGCGCCCGTGCGGCACCCGGTGGACAGCGCGCGCCCGTGCCGTGCACTGGACGTGATCGGTGCGCAGGAAGTCGCAGCCCAACTCCTCGATCGCGGCGACCAGCCGGGGGTAGTAGCCGGGGGCGAGCCAGTCGTCGCCGTCCAGGAACGTCAGGTACTCGCCGCGCGCGCGGTCGATGCCGGTGTTGCGCGCGGTCGCCAGTCCCCCGTTCTTTTCGTGTCTGACATGTACCGCGCCTGGCAACTCGCGTTCCGCGCGAGCGAGGATCTCTGGCGTCCCGTCGCGCGAGCAGTCGTCGACGAGGATGAATTCGAAGTCCTCACGTGCGTTCGCACGCAGGCTCCTCAGGGTGTCGGGCGCGTATTGCTGCACGTTGTAGAACGGCACGATGACGGAGAGCTTGACCACGCAATGGACGTTAGGACGAAGCCCGTCATTCGTCTTGACGATCGCCTTGAATCGAGGTGAACGACGTGTGGCGAAGCCGTGAACCGGGCTTTTTTACGGCCCGTTCCCGGCTCGATTCGCCGTTCGTCGATGTGCTGTTAACCGTCTGTTGCATTCTGGTTGGGCAGAACCTCGAAAAGGCTTCCTAGCGTCTTCGATGTGCCAGCAAGTGCGACGAAGACCCGACGAGTTGCCGTCCTCGCGGATTCCGATACCCGGTGGAAATGGGGCGCGCTCACCGCGAACCGTATCTCCCCGGAGGATTCGGACATCCGTTTGGACGGATTCCTCCTCCGTGGCCGGGCGACCCCCACCGCCCGCCAGCTCCAGGAAGTGGGCGTCCACGCCGACTCCCTCCGTGAGGTGAGCGCCGTCGAGTTCCTGCGCACCATGGCGCAGGAGTCGTACGACGTCCTGGTCCTCGCCCTCGTCGGCGGGGGCGTACAGGCCATGCTGCACGGCCTCAAGCGGGTCTGGGAAGGGCAGCCCCAGCGGCCCGTGGTCGTCACCGGCTACGTCGGTGTCGTCTACGAGAAGCTCGCCGACGGCCTGCTGCTGCGGCACGGCGCGGACCTCGTCCTCGCCAACTCCCGTCAGGACGCCGAGCGTTTCCGCGCGGTGTACGACGGGGTCGGCGCCGACTCCTCGGCGGTGACCGAGGTCGCCCTGCCGTTCCTCGGCGGCGCGCCCTACCCCGGCGAGCACGACCCGTACACGGTCGTCTTCGCCGCCCAGCCCTCCGTGCCGGACAGCCGCAAGGACCGTACGTACCTGCTGAACCGGCTCATCCAGCACGCCCGCAGGCACCCCGAGCGCGAGGTGCTGCTCAAGCTGCGCTCCAAGCCGGGCGAACACACCACGCACATCGAGGAGTTGCCGTACCAGAAGCTGGTCCAGCGGCTCGACCCGCCGGCCAACTTCAAACTGGTGTACGGGAACATGGGCGAGGTCCTCGACCGCACCGACCTGCTGGTCACGATCAGCTCCACGGCGGCGCTGGAGTCGCTGCACCGCCGTATCCCCACCGTCGTCCTCAGCGACCTCGGCGTGCGCGAGGTGCTCGGCAACCACCACTTCGTGGGCTCCGGCTGCCTCGCCTCCTGGGACCAGCTGGACGACGGGCACAGCCCGACGCCCGACGAGGAATGGGTCTCCCGGCAGGGCGTCTGCGCCGACGGCTCGTACGCCACCGCCTTCGACGCGGCCCGCGAGCGCATCACCAAGCTGCTGGAGCGTCCGGGCGGTCTGCCCGCCCTCACGCCGTACTACACGCCGGCCACCGCGCCCGGCTATCTGCCCGGCATCCTCGCCCGCCACCACCTCGGCCCGGACGGCAGCCCGCTGCCCGGCGCCCCCGCCCACGACAGGGAGCCCGGCCCCGTCCGGCAGATCGTGCGCCGGGCGGCGCGCGGCGCCTACCGGCACGGCGTGCAGCGCGTGGCCCCCGTCATCCGGCGGATGGGGGAGCTGTGAGCGACCCGACCGGGGCGCCGGGACGCGCCCCGAAGCCTTTGCAAGGAGCCCAAGGAGTGGAGCCCATGTCCAACCCGGAAGCAGGTCAAGGCACCTCGGTGCCCAGGGTGCTCGCCGTGATCCCCGCGCGCGGCGGCTCCAAGGGCGTGCCCGCGAAGAACCTCATGCCCGTCGGCGGCGTACCGCTGGTGTCGCGTGCCGTGCGTGAGTGCCGGGCCTCGCGGCTCGTCACGGACGTGGTCGTCTCCACCGACGACCAGGGCATCGCGGCCGCCGCCCGCCAGGCCGGCGCCGAGGTCGTGCTGCGCCCCGCCGCGATCGCCGGCGACACCGCCACCTCCGAGGCGGCCGTCCTGCACGCCATGGACGCCCACGAGGCGCTGCACGGCTCGCCGGTGGACGTGGTCCTGCTCGTGCAGTGCACCAGCCCGTTCATCATCCGCGAGGACCTCGACGGCGTCGTCAAGGCGATCGTCGCCAACGGCGCCGACACGGCCCTGACCGTCGCGCCCTTCCACGGCTTCGTGTGGCGCCACGGCGACGACGAGCCGACCGCCCTGCGCGCCGAGCGCGAGGCCGCCGAGGGCGGCACCGACACCGTCACCACCCGCACCATCAGCGGCGGCGGCTACGGCGTCAACCACGACAAGTCCTTCCGCCCGCGCCGCCAGGACCGCCCCCAGGACTTCCTGGAGACCGGCGCCGCCTACGCGATGGACGCCACGGGCTTCCGCGAGCACAAGCACCGCTTCTTCGGCCGCACGGAACTCGTGCGCACCGACCCCGCCCGGGTCCTGGAGATCGACGATCCCCACGACCTGGCCCGCGCCCGCGCGCTGGCCCCGCTGTTCGACGCGGACCGGCCCGGCGCACTCCCGACCGCCGACGACATCGACGCGGTCGTACTGGACTTCGACGGCACCCAGACCGATGACCGGGTGCTGATCGATGCCGATGGAAAGGAGTTCGTCTCCGTGCACCGCGGAGACGGCCTCGGCATCGGGGCCCTGCGCAAGAGCGGGCTCAAGATGCTCATCCTCTCCACGGAGCAGAACCCGGTCGTCGCCGCCCGCGCACGGAAGCTGCAGATTCCCGTGCTGCACGGCATCGACCGGAAGGACCTCGCACTCAAGCAGTGGTGCGAGGAGCAGGGCATCGCGCCTGAGCGCGTGCTCTACGTCGGCAACGACGTCAACGACCTCCCGTGCTTCGCCCTCGTGGGCTGGCCCGTGGCGGTCGCGAGCGCCCACGACGTCGTGCGCGGCGCCGCACGCGCGGTCACCACTCTCCCCGGTGGCGACGGCGCAATCCGAGAGATCGCCAGCTGGATCCTCGGCCCCTCTCTCGATTCCCTCACCAAGTAAGGACATCTCTGCCATGAGCACCTACTCCCGCCTGCGCAACTTCGGTTCGCGTGAAGTCGGCCCGGGCAAGCCCGTCTACATCTGCGGCGAGATCGGCATCAACCACAACGGTGAGCTGGAGAACGCCTTCAAGCTCATCGACGCGGCCGCCGAGGCCGGCTGTGACGCCGTGAAGTTCCAGAAGCGCACCCCGGAGATCTGCACCCCGCGCGACCAGTGGGACATCGAGCGCGACACCCCCTGGGGCCGGATGACCTACATCGACTACCGCCACCGTGTGGAGTTCGGTGAGGACGAGTACCGCCAGATCGACGAGTACTGCAAGACCAAGAACATCGACTGGTTCGCCTCCCCGTGGGACACCGAGGCCGTCGCCTTCCTGGAGAAGTTCGACGTCCCCGCCCACAAGGTCGCCTCCGCCTCCCTCACCGACGACGAGCTGCTGCGCGCCCTGCGCGCCACCGGCCGTGCCGTCATCCTCTCCACCGGCATGTCGACGCCGAAGCAGATCCGTCACGCGGTCGAGGTCCTCGGCTCCGACAACATCGTCATGTGCCACGCCACCTCGACGTACCCGGCGAAGGCCGAGGAGCTCAACCTCCGTGCGATCAACACGCTGGAGAAGGAGTTCCCGAACGTCCCGATCGGCTACTCCGGCCACGAGACCGGCCTGCAGACCACGCTGGCCGCGGTCGCCCTCGGCGCCGTCTTCGTCGAGCGTCACATCACCCTGGACCGCGCGATGTGGGGTTCGGACCAGGCCGCCTCGGTCGAGCCGCAGGGCCTGACGCGCCTCGTGCGCGACATCCGCACCATCGAGGCCTCCCTCGGTGACGGCGTCAAGAAGGTCTACGACTCCGAGCTCGGCCCGATGAAGAAGCTGCGCCGCGTCGCCGGTGTGGTCGCCGAGGCGGAGATCGCCGCGGCGGCGGGCGAGCCGGTTTCGGTCTGACCCGGAACGCCGCGAGTTCGAACGTGCGCCGATGTCCGAGTGCCCCTGGCAGGGGGCGCTCGGGCTCGGCGCCCTTCGAGCTTTCCGAACACGAGCAGCGCGAGCTGCACGAGCTGAATACGAGCGCCGCATGAGCGCCTTACGACGGGACGGTCGTACGTCGATGAGCCCCCGCGCCGGGAACACCGGCCCCCACACTCTCGCCTTCGTCGAGAGCCCGGTACAGCTCCTGAATGTGCTGGAGTGGGCGCACGCCCGCCGGCATGCCATCGGCACGGGACTCACCCTCGTCGTCCTGTCCCCGATCGACCCCATGACCCGCGGCCAGCTGCGCCGGATGGCCGAACTGGCGCGCGAGGACGGGCACGCGGTCCGCTGGGAGGAGGCGCGGGGCGGCCCCGCGGCCCCCTTCCAGACGATCGGCGGCCTGGCGGGCCTGCTCCGCCGTGCCGACCGGATCGTCCTGGGCGACCCGTTCTCCCGTTACGTACAACTCCTGCTGACCATCACCAGGGCCCATGACATCGTGGTCGTCGACGACGGCACGGCCACCATGGAGTTCGTCGCCCAACTCGCCCGAGGCGAGCGCCTGGTCCGCTGGCACCGCAAGGGCGGCCGCCCCGGCCCGCGCGACCTGGTCTTCGCGCCGGTGTCCTCCGCCGCCCGCAAGCGCCTCACGCCGAGCGAGCGCCGCAAGGTCGAGATCTTCTCCTCCATGCCGATGGAGGAGACCCTGGCCGGCGTGACGGTCACCGCCAACACCTTCGCCTGGACGCGTGACCGCTTCGGCCCGCCCCGCATCACCAAGGGCGCGGACATGGTCGGCACGTCGTTGGTCGAGACGGGCGTCGTGGACGGCGACCGCTACCTCGAAGCCGTCCGCTCCCTGGCCAAGGCCCACGGCGCCACGCGTTACTTCGCCCACCGCCGCGAGAGCGCGGACAAACTGCACCGGCTGGCGGTCGAGACGGGGTTGGAGGTCGTACGCCCCGATCTCCCGCTGGAGCTGATCGCCCGCCGCGGCCCCATCGGCCGTACGATCCTGAGCTTCCCGTCAACGGTCGTCCACACCTTGCCGCTGGCGCTGTCGGGGACCGAGGTCCGGGTGGCGGTGTGCGACATCGACCCGGCGTGGCTGACGGAGAACGCGTCGCCTCGGGCGCAGGGGTTCTTGTCGGGGGTTACGGGGACGGCGCGGGATGTGCACCGGTTGTCGGCGGTGAGTGCGGTCTAGCGGGGGCGCACGCAGTCGGCGGCGTCTCTACGTCGCGGCGCCGCGGATCCCGAGGGCGAGGAACACCACGGCCGTGATCCCGGCGGCCGTGCGCCTGAAGCGGGGTGCGCGAAGGGTGCGGGAGGCGCGCTGGATGAGGACGGTCCAGACAACGAGCCAGAGCGCCATCAGCAGCGCGTGAGCGCTGGCCAGGGCGAGGATCTGTCCGCCGAAGGAATGGTCCGGTTCGATGAACTGGGGAGTCAGGGTCAGGTAGATGGAGGCCGCCTTCGGGTTGAGGACATTGGCGAGCAGGGCCTGGATGTAGACGGAGCCACGGGTCGGCACCGGCAGATACCGCCGGGCGGGAGCGTGCGCCGGTGCCCTGGCGGAACGCCAGGTCCATATACCCAGGCCGATGAGGTAGGCGGCGCCGATGAGCTTGACGGCTGTGAAGGCCTGGCTGGACTGCATGACCAGGGCCGACAGGCCGACTAAGGCGAGCGTGGCGTGGACGTACAGGCCGGTGGCTGTGCCGAGGATGACGGGGAGAGCCCGGCGGCGGCCGTCTGCTGTGACGTGTTGGGCCAGCAGGGCCAGGCTGGCTCCGGGGGTGGCAACCAGAGGAAGGACCGCCACCAGGAATCCTAGGGCGGCGTAGGGGTGGACCACGATGTCTCCTGGTCGGACAGGTTGGAGGCCGGGCGGGATCAGAGCACGACGCGGTAGTGGGTGGTCAGGCGCCGGTCGTCGCTCAGGATGTGGAAGGCGAGGCCGGGCGGCTGGTCACGGTCTGCGGGGCGGTCGCCCTCCCAGGGCATGCGCAGGGTCCAGGTGACGGCCGGCCCGACGATCAGGGGACGGGCGGCGAAACTGGAGACGGCCGCGGTGTGGGCGTGTCCGGTGAGGACGGCGACGACCTGCGGGTGCCTGTCGAGCAGGGCGGCGAGCCGGCCGGGCTGTTCCAGCATTCCGGAGTCCGGTAGCGGGTGGTGGAGTGCGACCGGCGGCTGATGGAAGGCGACCAGCGCCGGGGTGTCCCGTGGCAGACCCCCGAGCTGGGTGTCGATCCAGCCGAGCGTCTGGTCGTCGAGGCGTCCCTCGTCACGGCCCGGGATGGTGGAGTCGCACATCAGGACGGCGGCTCCGGCGATGTGATGGATCCGGTTGATGGGGCTGTGGTCCGGTGTCTCTCCCAGCAGGGCCTTGCGGAAGGCCGGACGGGCGTCGTGGTTGCCGGGGCAGGTGACACCGGGAAGGAAGCCGCCAGAAGGCGGGCCGCTTCCTCGTATTCGGCTTCCTCTCCGTGATCGGCGATGTCCCCCGTGACGAGGAGCGCATCGACCGGTCGGGGCAGGGCCCGCAGATAGTCCATGACGCGTTCGGCGCGTCGGGTGGCCCTCTCACTGCCATCCAGGTGCAGGTCACTGATCTGAGCAAGCAGCACCGTCATGCTCTGATCCCCCTCTAACGGTAAATTCAACTTTTCCGTTAGGGACTCTAGGATGTACGGGCGAGTGTGATCAAGTGGTCGACGATCAGTCAGCAGGAGGGGAAAGAGACGCCGATGGAGCGCTGGCCGGCACTGGAACTGGCGAGCACGATTCGTCATGACGGGGACGGCGGCGTGGCCGACGACCTCATGACGGGGGACGGGCTGGCCCGCTGGATTCAGGCACAGTCCGACCTGCTGGCCGGACATGTCCGCACAGCGGACATCGCGGCGGACGATGACCTGAGGAGGGAGATCGTCGAGCTGCGGCGCGCGGTCAGGGCGCTGTTCGCCCGAGCGGTCAGCCCCGCTCCCCCCAGCTCGGCGGACGCCCGACGCCTGATGTCGGCCGACCAGGCACTGGCCCACCTGAACACGGTCGCCGCCCGCGAAACGGTCGTCCCGCAGCTGGATTGGCCGACCGACGATACCCCCACGGTGCTTCTGCTGTCGGCGGAGAGCGACCCCAAGGTTCGGCTCGTCGCGGCCCTCGCCCGCGCCGCCATCGACTTCCTGAGTGGCCCGCAGCGCATACAGCTACGCGCCTGCACCGCGCCCCGATGTGTGCGCTACTTCGTCAAGAGTCACGGGCGCCAGGAGTGGTGCAAACCGTCGTGTGGCAACCGTGCGAGGGCGGCTCGCCACTATCGGCGGCAGCGGATGGCCACGGACGGCGGCGTCGAGAGCCTCGGTGGTTCTACCCAGGCGTGATCACTGGGCCGGGGACGTCTTCAGGGCTTCCACGAAAGGGCTGAAGGTCGACGCGGGAAAGGTGAGTGTTGCCCTGGCCGGGGCTTTGGAGTCACGGATGGCTATGCGGTCGGGCCAGGTTGCTATTTCGACGCAGTCGTTGCCTTCGCCGCCGCCGGAGTAGGACGACTTCCGCCAGCTGTCAGAAGTGGACATCACAGCTCCTTCGCCTTCAGGCATTCGATGAAGGGGGCGAAGGCCTCTATCGGGACCGTGAGGGTTCCGCGGGCCGGGGCCTTGGAGTCGCGGATGGATATGTGGGTGCGGCGGTCTGAGATTTCCAGGCAGGAGTTGCCGTCGCCCGCACCAGAGTATGACGACTTCCGCCAGTTGTCGGGGGTGTTCATCGGGTGCCTCACAGCTCTTTGGCCAGCCTGTGGATGAGGTCGCGCGACCGCTCGGGACCGAGCGACGCGGCTTCTACCCTACGGAAGAGTGTGCGAAGCACGGCCAGTTGGGCTTCCGAGTCGATGAATGCCGTGGCGTGAGGCGCATCACGCACGGCGGTATCCAGCCTGGGGACCGCGCCACCCGCCAGCATCATGGCCGCCCAGGATCCGCCGAACCCGTCCAGGTCGAACGGGATGACCCGCACGGCGACGTGGTCCGCCTCGGAGATACTGAGGAGCGCGTCGAGCTGCGCTCGGGAGGCAGGGCGGTCGCCGATGCGGATGCGCAGCGCCGCCTCGTGGATGACGGCTTCGTACGTCGTCGGGGTGGAGCCTTCGAGGATCGCCTTGCGCTGCATTCGATGCTGCACACGCAAGTCAAGCTCTTCGCGAGGGAGTTCGGGAATTCTGTCGGAGAAGATCGAGCGGGCGTAGCTCTCCGTCTGGAGCGGTCCTGGGACGTACAGGAACTGGACCTCCCGCAGGGACGTGGCGTGGTGCTCCAGCTCGGCAAGGTCGAGGAACGGCGTGGGTAGCGCCCCTCGATACTCCTCCCACCAGCCTTTGGCGCGGTTCGCTGCCATGGCCACGAGTGCCGAGATCAGCCCCTCGTCGGTGCAGGCGTAGTTGGTTGCAAGGCGGCGCAGGCGTTTCTCGCTCACCCCGGAGAGGCCGGATTCGATCTGGTTGATCTGAGTGGAGCTCACTCCGAGCAAGGCTGCCGCCTCACGGCCCGTCAGGCCCGCCGCGTCACGCAGCCTGCGCAGTTCTGCACCCAGGCGCAACTGGCGTGCAGTTGGTTCGCCCCTCAGCCCGGCCATGGACTACTCCTCCGTTCAACGCGCCTGCGAACGCGACTCGTTCGGGCACAGATTACGTGATCGGCTTGCTCGACCTGGAAATCAAGGTCTACCGTCAGTGACGCGACGCACACCCTGCGGAACCCGGGGACCCGGAAGCGCACCACTCCGTCCTGCCAAGACGGCTGCGGCACTGCCACCGCCCGCCGACCGCACCCCCCACCACCGAACCGGAGCTGACGCATGCCCAAAACTGAGCCCGAGCCCCAGGCTGCACCCTGGGAGTACTCCCTCTACATCCCCAACGACGTCCGAGCCGTCACCGTCTCCCGCCGCACCCTCCGCCTGATCCTCACGATGCACGGCCTGATCAACCACGTCGACGTCGCCGAACTGCTGGCCACGGAGCTGGTCTCCAATGCCGTACGGCATACGAAGGGCCCCGCAGCCCTACGGGTCCGATGGTCGGCGGGCGTGCTGCGGATCGGGGCCTGGGATGCCGATCCCGAACCGCCCGAACCGCCAGGGTCGTTGGACCAGCCGGCGGAGCTGGAGGACGGGCGCGGCCTCGCCCTGGTCCGGGCCTGCTCCGACCTGTGGGGATGGCAGCCGCTGTCCCGGCACGGCAACCGGGGCAAGTACGTGTGGTGCGAACTGGCCGGATAGGTCACGACTCCTTGCGGGCCAGGACGAACGCGCGAGGGCGTCTCTCCTCGCCGGCCGGTTCGCGCAGCACGCGGGCCTGGACCGGGAGGCCCGCGTCGGCCAGGTGGGCGGCGACCGTGTCGGGGGTGCGCCAGTAGTAGTCGAGCGAGATCTCGTGGCCGAACCGCTCCGCGAGGTGGAGGTGCTCCTCGTCCCCGTCGGGGCCGCCGGACTGGAACCCGAGGAGTACGTGGCCGCCGGGCACCAGGACGCGGCGGAACTCGGCGAACGTGGCGGCGAGATGCTCGGTCGGGATGTGGATGACCGAGTACAACGCGATGATCCCGCCGAGCGTCTCGTCGGGGAGGTCCAGAGCGGTCATCGAGCCCACGTGGAAACGCAGTTCGGGATGCGCGCGGCGGGCCAGCGCCACCATGCGGGGCGAGATGTCGACGCCGAAGACCGGCACACCGAGGGCGTGCAGGCGGGCGGTTGTGTAACCCGGTCCGCTGCCGAGGTCGGCGACGGGTGCCGGGACGTGCTCGTGGGCGAGCTCGGCGAAGGTGGTGATCAGGGAGCGGTCCAGGGGAGCGCTGTCGGCGCACCAGTCGGAGAAGGCCTCCGCGTAGGCGGGGGCCATCGCGTCGTACGAGGCCCGGGTGGCCGCCAGGAAACCGGCGTGCTCGGAGTTCTCGCGGGAAAGGGGGCTCACCGGGATCTGGGGCTTGTCGGCGGTCACGGGGCACACCCTAAAGGCCGTCCCGCGATGATCGAGGAGACCTGCCTGGTGACGAACTGACGCGGGCTGCCGCCAGTCGACGCAACGCAACGCATCGGCCACCGGGCGGCAGGCAGAGCCCTGCCACCCGGTGGCCGTGGTGTGTTCAGGACGCCGTGCCGGCCATGCCGCCTCCGCCGGTGGCGATGCCGCCGCTCGGCCTGGGCGTGCCGAAGGCGGGCGTGTCCTGCTGCCGGCACGTCGTCCCGGCCGGCGGGAGGATGCCGTCGATGAGGTAGCGGCTTTCGTGGGCCTGGATGCAGCTGCTGGGATTGAGCAGTGCGGTGTGCCCGACCCCGGTGAGGTTGAGCAGGCGGGCGTCCGCCAGTTCCCTGGCCATGGCTCGCGCTGCGGAGTCGGGGGTGGAGGGGTCGTAGGCGTTGCCGATGACCAGAAGGGGATGCGCCGTCGGTGTGTTCCACGGGCCGCGGTAGCGGTCGGGGGAGAGCGGCCAGTAGGTACAGCCCACGGTGGCCCAGGTCCAGTGACGTCCCGCGTCGCCCGCACGGGCGGCCGCGACCCGCTCCAGGGACTCGTAGACCCCGGGATCACGCGGATTCGGGCTGTCGCCGCAGAGCACCGCGGTGCCTTGCTCCTCGCCCACATACGGATTCGGATTCGGGACCGCCGGCGGGGGCGGGAGCGGGGACGGCTCGGGAACGCGGCCCTGCCACAGGCTTTGCAGCCTGACCGCGAGATTCGTCCACCCGGGGTGGACGACGTAGAGGCCGTTCATGATGCTGTCGACCGTGGCCGCATAGGTCCACGTGCCCACGGGATGCTTCCGCAGCCGCTGCATCAGCCGGTCGTACTTGTCCCGGGTCGCCTCGGGGCTGCCGGCGGAGAACGCGCAGCGGGCGGTGGTCGCGGCCCCGCACAGGCTGAGGAACTTGTCCACGGTCGCCGCCCCGCTGCGGTCCGAGCCCAGGCGGTGGAAGCTCGTGAGGCGGGCGTCGTCGCCGGAACCGTGGTTCGTCCACGCCTGCGGGTCCCAGTTGCCGTCGAGGACCATGGCGCGGACCTTGTCGGGGAACATGTTGGCGTACGTGGCGGCCAGGATCGTGCCGTAGGAGATCCCCAGGTACGTGAGCTGCGGGTCACCCACGGCCTGGCGGAGCCGGTCGAGGTCGCGGGCGGTGTCGGAGGTCGACACATGCCGCATCAGATCGGGGTCACGCTGCTCACAGCGCCGGGCCAGGTCCTTGTACGCGGCGAAAGCGGCCGTCCGCTCCTTCGCGCCGACGGGGAACCCGGCCGGTTTGCTCGCGTTCCACTCGGCGGCTTCCTCAGGGGTCGTGAAGCAGTTCATGGCGGTGCTGTTGCCGATACCGCGGGGGTCCCAGCTGACGATGTCGAACCGCTCCCGCACCTCGCGCGGGAATTTCTCGTAGCTGTCCGGCATCTGCACCGTTCCGGGGCCGCCGGGGCCGCCGGGGTTGAAGAACAGGGTGCCGATACGCCGATCGGGCTCGGTCGCCGCCCGTCTGACGACCGCCAGTTCGATCGTGCGACCACCCGGCTTGCTGTAGTCCAGGGGCACCTTCACGGTCGCGCAGTCGAACTCGCTCCCGGGAACGCACCGACTCCAGTCGATCCGCGCGACGGGCGCGGAGGGTGTGGGTGCACCGCCCGCCCAGGCGGGGTACGGCCCGCTGAGCACCGTCGAGCCGGCTACGAGAGCCGCGATGGCCGCGGTACGGCGTCGTCCGCTCGCCATGAGCCCACCTATTCGAGGCATGGACACTCCGTCCTACTCACTTGGCTGGCTGAGTGCCCGGAGGCGAGAACGCCCTGCTCCACGGACACATCCGTGTCCACAACATCCCGGGACGACAGCTCGAGCGAGACAACCGCAGCCGAACGGGCGAGTCGGCTGCCGCGGCCGGTGGCGGCGGCCCGGGTCGGAGGTGCGTGAAGGGTGCTTGCGGTCGGCCTGGCCCGCCGGCGGACCGCCCGCTGCCGCAGCGCCCCGCGGGCGGCGGCCGTCCGCCGCCCCGCCCTCACCCTCCGGCCGGCAGCGCCTCGCCGAGCGGGGCGAGGGCGCACCCGGTTGCCGTCGTGCACCGTTGTGATCAGGTCCGCCGCCCGCAGCACAGTGGGATGCCGGCCGGCCGTGGCCACCGAAACCCCGGCCCGCTGATCCGCCCCACCTCACAACGAGGTGCGACTCGAGGCCGTCCCGCCGTCGAACCCGCCGCTCGCGGCCGTCCTCGTCGGCACCGTCGTACGGCTGCCGCCCCGGCCTACCGGGGCCTCACGGCCCTGCCGGACCGCCCGCGACGATCACCCGGGAGCCGGTGCAACGCCGACGCCGGGCTCCGCCAGATGAACAGAACCGACGGGATGGGGCTGAACGTGGTATCCGTGAAGGAGGGTGATCCTCACTCTCCGTCGATTTCATGATCCACTCGGCGGAGTCGGGCGAGTTTACCCACCCAAACCGATACCTACGCGTCGGGCGGCCAGATTTTCTTCCCCAAACGGGTTGAACTTTTGTTGATCGAGGGTCAGTTGGCCACCTCGGCGTCCTACCCTTTAGAGGGTGAACCAACAGATGTCCTCCGAGTCCGAGTCCGATCATCCCGGGGAAGCCGCCCTTCCCGGCACCTTGCCGGAGGCGCTCCGTGCCGAACTCATCGAGTTCCGGCGCGACTTGCACATGCACCCGGAGCTCGGCAACCAGGAGTTCCGTACGACCGCCGCGATCAAGGGCCGCCTGGAGAAGGCCGGCCTGGCGCCCCGCGTGCTCGACTCCGGAACCGGGCTCATCTGTGACATCGGGGAGTGGGACGGCGAGCGCCCCATGCTCGCCCTGCGCGCCGACATCGACGGCCTGCCCATCCCGGACACGAAGAGTGACTGCTCGTACCGCTCGACCGTGCCGGACCGCGCGCACGCCTGCGGGCATGACGTGCACACGACCGTCGTGCTGGGCGCCGGCCTGGTCCTGGCCGACCTGCACAAGCGCGGGCAACTGCCCCGCCCCGTCCGGCTGCTCTTCCAGCCCGCCGAGGAGGTCCTCCCCGGAGGAGCCGTGGACGCCATCGCGTGCGGGGTCCTCGAAGGGGTCGGCCGGTTCCTCGCCGTGCACTGCGACCCCAAGGTGGACGCCGGGAAGCTCGGCCTGCGGGAGGGCGCCATCACGTCCGCCTGCGACCGGCTGGAAATCGCCCTCGACGGGCCCGGCGGGCACACGGCCCGCCCTCATCTGACGACCGACCTGGTCACCGCGGCCGCCCGGGTCGTCACCGACGTGCCCGCGGTCGTCGCCCGGCGCACCGACGCCCGCAGCGGCCTGTCCGTGACCTGGGGCCGTATCGAGTCCGGCCACGCACCCAACGTCATCCCCCAGCACGCCGAGCTCTCCGGGACCGTGCGCTGCCTCGACCTCGACACCTGGCGGCAGGCGCCCGATCTCGTCGTCGCCGCCATCGACGAGGTCGCCAACCTGCACCGCGCCAAGTCGGAGATCAACTACGTCCGCGGCGTCCCGCCCGTCGTCAACGACCCGGACTCCACCGAACTGCTGCGCGCCGCCATGACCGCCCGCCGTGGCGCCGATTCCGTCGAGGGCACCGAGCAGAGCCTCGGCGGGGAGGACTTCTCCTGGTACCTGGAGCACGTGCCCGGCGCCATGGCCCGGCTGGGGGTCCGCGTGCCCGGTGACCGGATCGGGCGGGACCTGCACCAAGGGGACTTCGACGTGGACGAGTCCGCCATCACGGTGGGCGTGGAGTTGTTCACCGCGGCAGCGCTGCTCGACGCCGCGGGTTAGGCGGGGCCCAGTCGCCGTGCGGGGTTGCGGTCGCAGGCGGCTGCGGGCACGCCGTGGCTGGTCGCGCAGTTCCCCGCGCCCCTTGCAGGTTTGCCGTGCATGGCGTTGAGTGCCGCCGCGCTCGTGCCGCGGGTCAGGCCGGCCCGGTCGCCGTGCGTGGCAGTCGGCTGCGGACCCCGTCGTGGTGGCTGGTTGCGCCCCGCGCGGAGCCGCATGTCGACGCGGCCCCCGCCCCTTTGCGGCGTCGCCACGCACGGCGTTGGACCGGACGCTCCGCTCCGCTTGCGGGCCGCGTCGAGCGGGGGGAGTCTGGCCCCATGGCGGGCGGTCCTGAGCGCCATCGTGGCGAAGGCACCACCGGTGCTGTCGCCCCATGCGTGCCTTTCGATCCGGTGGTTCACAAGGACGTAACCGGCCATCGGCACGAATGGATAACGGCCCGGCGAAACCCCGTTCCCAGGAGTGTCTACGCGCGTTAATGTGCGCCGAACTCAGCACCCACTGCGGGGCTTGGAGAATGGGGACTTCACGATGCGTCGGACATCCAAACTGACCCGTGTCGCGGTGGGGGTCGCGTCGATCGCGCTCGCTGCCACGGCGTGCGGTGGTACCAGCAGCGACAGCGGCAGCGACAGTGACGGCAGCGGCGACACCAAGGGTCTCGCCATCGCGTACGACATCGGCGGCAAGGGCGACCAGTCCTTCAACGACGCCGCGTACGCCGGTCTGCAGAAGGCTCAGAAGGAGTTCAAGTACAAGACGGCCGACATCGAGCCCACCGAGGGCGAGACGGACGCCGACAAGGAGCAGCGCCTGGCCTCGCTGGCCAAGCAGGGCTACAACCCGGTGATCGGCGTCGGCTTCGCCTACGGCCTCGCGATGGAGGCCGTGGCCAAGAAGTACCCGGACACCACCTTCGGCATCGTCGACTCGGTGGTCGAGGGCGACAACGTCGCCTCCCTCGTGTTCGCCGAGGAGCAGGCCTCTTACCTGGCGGGCGTCGCCGCCGCCAAGGCCACCAAGACCAACACGGTCGGCTTCATCGGCGGTGTGGACATCCCGCTGATCCACAAGTTCGAGGCCGGCTACAAGCAGGGCGTCCAGGACACCAGCGGCGGCAAGGTCAAGGTCCTCTCGCAGTACCTGACGCAGACCGCGGAGGAGGGTGGCTTCTCCAGCCCCGACAAGGGCAAGGCAGCCGCCGAGGGCCAGATCGAGAAGAACGCCGACGTCCTCTACCAGGCGGCGGGTCTGTCCGGTCAGGGCGTCATCGAGGCCGCCGCGAAGGCCAAGGTCTGGGCGATCGGCGTCGACTCCGACCAGTTCGAGCAGGCCGCCCTGGCGTCGTACAAGGGCTACATCCTGACCTCCGCCCTCAAGGACGTCGGTGGCGCGGTCTACGCGCTGGCCAAGTCCGTCGAGGACGGCAAGCCGCTGACCGGCACCCAGACCTTCGACCTGAAGGTCAACGGCGTCGGCCTGTCCGAGTCCAACCCGGAGTTCGCGAAGATCCCGGGCCTCACGGAGGCCGTGGCCAAGGCCAAGGAGGGCATCATCGACGGCTCGATCAAGGTCAAGACCGAGTAGTCACAGTCGTCGTAGGAGGTCGTGCGAGGTCGTACCAGGCCGTAGTGGGCCGTACCAGGTCGTACGCCGGAAGCGGGCGGGCATCCGAGGATGTCCGCCCGCTTCGCTGTTCCCGGCCCCTCCACCCTCGCTTCCGCTTTGCGATCGGCAAGCCCCGGGTCAAGGTCACGCGTGGACTTGGCCACGGGCGCATAACAAGGTGGACAGAAGGGGTTTTCAGGTTGGTCTACGCGCGTTAATCTGCGGCGAAAGCCAGCGCCGTTGCTGTGACTGCTGTACCGAGCTGTACCGTCCGGCGCTTGTACTAAGGAGCACCTACACATGCGCCGGATTTCCCGGATCACGGTCGCAGGCGCAGCGACCGCCTCCCTGGCCCTCGCGCTCTCCGCCTGTGGCGGCACCTCGACGTCTGCCTCGTCGGACTCGAAGGGCGACAAGGGCCTCGCCATCGCGTACGACGTCGGCGGCAAGGGCGACCAGTCCTTCAACGACGCCGCGTACGCGGGCCTGGAGCAGGCGAAGAAGGAGTTCCAGTACGGCACGGCCGACGTCGAGCCCACCGAGGGCGAGACGGACGCCGACAAGGAGCAGCGCCTGGCCTCGCTGGCCAAGCAGGGCTACAACCCGGTCATCGGTGTCGGTTACGCGTACGCGGCCGCCGTCAAGGGCGCCGCGGAGAAGTTCCCCGACACCACCTTCGGCATCGTGGACGACTCCACGGTCGAGGCGAAGAACGTCGCGGACCTGGTCTTCTCCGAGGAGCAGGCCTCGTACCTGGCCGGTGTCGCCGCCGCCAAGAGCACCAAGACGAACACGGTCGGCTTCGTGGGCGGTGTGGACATCCCGCTCATCCACAAGTTCCAGGCCGGTTTCGAGCAGGGCGTCAAGGACACCGACCCCAAGGTCAACGTCCTGTCCCAGTACCTCACGCAGACCGCGGAGGAGGGCGGCTTCTCCAGCCCGGACAAGGGCAAGTCGGCCGCCGAGGGCCAGATCGAGAAGAAGGCCGACGTCGTGTACGCGGCCGCCGGTCTGTCCGGTCAGGGTGTCATCGAGGCCGCCGCCGCCAACAAGGTGTGGGCGATCGGTGTCGACTCCGACCAGTACAAGCAGGAAGCCCTTGACAAGTACAAGGACTCCATCCTGACTTCGGCGATGAAGGACGTCGCCAAGGCGGTGTACAACCTGGCGAAGTCGGTCGAGGACGGCAAGCCCGAGACCGGTATCGTTCGTGGCGATCTGAAGACCGGCGAGGTGAGCCTGTCGAACTCCAACCCGAAGTTCGCGGACAACACCGAGCTGCAGGACGCCATCAAGACGGCCAAGGAGAAGATCATCAGCGGCGAGATCAAGGTCAAGTCCAGCTGATTTGCAACACCCTGAGCAGCGGTAACCGAGGGGTTACGTCCGCGCGACGGGGTACGGAGAGACTCTCCTGGTGGGAGATTTCCCCGTACCCCGTTGTCGCGGTGCGTCGGCCCCTTATCAGGCCATAGGGGCGCTACGCGCGTAGACGACCCCCGTCCCCAGGAGAGTGCGCCATCAACGCGTCCAGCAGCCCTCCGGCCGGAGCGGCGGTCAACGGTCAGGTGACCGCCGTCGAGCTCGCCGGGATCACCAAGCGTTTCCCGGGCGTCGTGGCCAACCACGACATCCACCTCACCGTCCGCAAGGGCACCGTCCACGCCCTCGTCGGCGAGAACGGCGCAGGCAAGTCGACGCTGATGAAGATCCTCTACGGCATGCAGAAGCCGGACGAGGGCACCATCGCCGTCGACGGCCGGCAGGTCACCTTCTCGTCGCCGGCGGACGCCATCGTCCGCGGCATCGGCATGGTGCACCAGCACTTCATGCTCGCCGACAACCTCACCGTCCTCGAGAACGTCGTGCTGGGCAGCGAGAAGCTCCACGGCATCGGCGCCAAGGCCCGCCGCAAGATCAAGGAGATCTCCGAGCGCTACGGCCTCGGCGTGGAGCCCGACCGCCTCGTCGAGGAGCTCGGTGTCGCCGCCCGCCAGCGCGTGGAGATCCTCAAGGTCCTCTACCGCGGCGCCACCACGCTGATCCTCGACGAGCCCACGGCCGTCCTGGTGCCGCAGGAGGTCGACGCGCTCTTCGACAACCTGCGCGAGCTGAAGTCCGAGGGCCTGTCGGTCATCTTCATCTCCCACAAGCTCGGCGAGGTCCTCTCCGTCGCCGACGAGATCACCGTCATCCGCCGCGGCACGACGGTCGGTACGGCCGTGCCCGCCGAGACCACTCCCAAGCAGCTGGCCGAGATGATGGTCGGCAGCGAGCTGCCGACGCCGGAGACCGCCGAGTCCACGGTCACCGACCGCCCGGTCATCACCGTCGACAAGCTGCGCCTGGAGGCGGTGGGCGGCAAGGCCCTGCTGGACGACATCACGTTCACCATCCACGCGGGCGAGGTCCTGGGCATCGCCGGCGTCGAGGGCAACGGCCAGACCGAGCTGGTCGACGCGCTCATCGGCCTCAAGGGCGCCGACTCCGGCACGATCACCCTCGTCGACGAGGAGATCACCGACTGGACCACCCGCAAGCGCCGCGAGCAGGGCATCGGTTACATCCCCGAGGACCGCCACCGCCACGGTCTGCTCCTGGAGGCCCCCCTCTGGGAGAACCGCATCCTCGGCCATGTCACCGAGAAGCCCCTCGCCAAGGGCGTCTGGCTGGACCCGAAGGCCGCGCAGGAGGACACGCGTCGCATCGTCGAGGCGTACGACGTCCGCACGCCAGGCATCGACGTCACCGCCGCGTCCCTGTCCGGCGGCAACCAGCAGAAGCTGATCGTCGGCCGCGAGATGAGCCACACCCCCCGCTTCCTGATCGCCGCGCACCCCACCCGTGGTGTGGACGTCGGTGCGCAGGCCGCGATCTGGGACCACATCCGTGAGGCCCGCCGCGAGGGCCTGGCCGTGCTGCTGATCTCCGCCGACCTGGACGAGCTCATCGGCCTGTCCGACACCCTCCGCGTGATCTACAACGGCAGGCTGGTCGCCGACGCCGACCCGGCCACCATCACCCCGGAGGAGCTCGGTTCGGCGATGACCGGCGCCGCGACCGGTCACCTGGAACACGACGAGACCCCCGAGACCCCGGCAGAGACCCCCGAGATCCGCAAGTCTCCCGAGTCCGGCGAAGACGAGGCCCGCTGATGAAGAAGTTCGACAAGGAGCGCGTGCTCCTCGCGGTGGCCGGCCCGGTCATCGCGCTCGCCGTGGCCTTCGTGCTCAGCGCGATCGTGCTGATCGCCTCCGGCAAGAGCCCGGTCGAGCCGTACACCCTGATGTTCGAGCAACTCGGCTTCTCGGACATCCAGGTCCTGATCATCAACCAGGCCTCGATGTACTACATCGCGGCCCTCGCGGTGGCCATCGGCTTCCGGATGAACCTGTTCAACATCGGCGTCGACGGCCAGTACCAGCTCGCCGCCATGATGGCCGCGATCGTCGGCGCCCACGCGAACCTGCCGGCCGCGCTGCAGATCCCGCTGCTGCTCCTCACCGCCGTCTGCACCGGCGCCTTCTGGTCCGGAATCGCCGGTGTCCTCAAGGTCACCCGCGGTGTCAGCGAGGTCGTCGCGACGATCATGCTCAACGCGATCGCCACGTCGGTCATCGCCTACCTGTGGCTGCCGAACGTCTTCGGCGTCAAGGTCGGCAACAACAACACCACGGGCGAGATGCATGAGTCCGGCTGGGTCCCCGGCATCAGCATGGGCGACGCCGGCGAGATCTACGGCCTGGTCTTCCTCGCCGTCCTGCTCGGCATCGCCTACTGGGTCGTGCTCAACCGCACCCGCTTCGGCTTCGACCTGCGCGCCTCCGGCGCCTCGCAGACCGCCGCCGCGGCCAGTGGCGTCGACCCCAAGCGCATGGTGCTCACCGCCATGCTGCTCTCGGGCGGTCTCGCCGGCCTCGCCGGTCTGCCGATCCTGCTCGGCGACACCCACACGTACAGCCTGAACTTCCCCACCGGCATCGGCTTCCTCGGCATCGGCATCGCCCTGCTCGGCCGCAACAGCCCCGTCGGCATCGCGTTCGCCGCCCTGCTGTGGGCCTGGCTCGACAAGGCCTCGCCGGAGCTCGACTTCCACGGCTACGACAAGGAGATCGCGGTCATCATGCAGGGCCTGATCGTGCTCTCGGTCGTCGTGTCCTACGAGGCCGTCCGTGAGTGGGGCCTGCGCCGCCAGCAGCGCCAGGTCGGCGCCGAACTCGCCGCCGGTCACGTCCTCGGCGCCGACAACAACACCACGAAGGAGGTGGCTGGCCGATGACCGCCCCGACCTCGGCGACCGACGTCAACCAGCCCACGCTGCAGCCCGCGGCACCGACCGGCCGCCGCCTCTCGTGGCCCGTCCTGCTCCTGGTCATCGCCGGAGCCCTTGCGCTGACCTCGATCGTCCGCCTCATCACCGGCGCCGACGGCATCACCAACGTCAGCCAGATGTCCACCGCGCTCCAGCTCGCCGTGCCGATCGGCCTCGCCGGTCTGGGTGGTCTGTGGGCCGAGCGGGCGGGCGTCGTCAACATCGGCCTCGAGGGCATGATGATCCTCGGCACCTGGTTCGGCGCGTGGGCCGGCTTCCAGTGGGGCCCGTGGAGCGGTGTCGTCGTCGGCATCATCGGCGGCTGCATCGGCGGCATCCTGCACGCCATCGCCACCGTCACCTTCAGGGTCAACCACATCGTCTCCGGTGTGGCGATCAACATCCTCGCCCTCGGCATCACCCGTTACCTCGCGCCCCTCGCCTTCGAGGGCCACGCGGGCGGCTCCGCCAAGCAGTCCCCGGCGATCGACTCCCTCGGCCACTTCACGGTGCCCGGCCTGTCCGACGGGCTGCGGGACCTGAACAACCAGGGCTGGTTCTTCATCTCCGACATCGCCGGCCTGCTCGGCGGTCTGGTCACCAACGTCTCCTGGCTGACCCTGATCGCCATCGCCCTGATCCCCGGCACCTGGTGGATCCTGTGGCGCACCGCCTTCGGTCTGCGCCTGCGTTCCTGCGGTGAGAACCCGGTCGCGGCCGAGTCCCTCGGCGTGAACGTCTACAAGTACAAGTACATCGCCGTGATCATCTCCGGCGGCCTGGCCGGCCTCGGTGGCGTCTTCCTCTCCATCGTCGCCAACCCCTTCTATCTGGAGGGCCAGGTCAGCGGCCGCGGTTACATCGGCCTCGCCGCGATGATCTTCGGCAACTGGATGCCGGGCGGCCTCGCCCTCGGCGCCGGCCTGTTCGGCTACACCGACAGCCTCAACCTGCGCGGCGGCTCCACGAACGTGCACGCCCTGCTGCTGCTCGGCGCGCTCCTGCTGATCATCGGTGCCATCTGGCTGGTGATCCGCAAGAAGTACGCCCCGTCGATGATCACCGCGGTGGTCGGCGCCCTGGTCTACACCTGGTACGCCACCACCAACGAGGTCCCGAACCAGGTCGTCTCCGCCACGCCGTACGTCGTCACGCTCGTCGTCCTCACGCTGTCCGCGCAACGCCTGCGGATGCCGAAGGCGGACGGCCTGCCGTACAAGAAGGGCCAGGGCAAGTGACCCCGGCCGCCTCCCACGACGTCGACTGGGACAAGCTGCGCGCGGCGGCCCGGGACGCCATGTCCCGCGCCTACGCCCCGTACTCCGGCTACCCGGTCGGCGTCGCGGCCCTGGTCGACGACGGCCGTACGGTCACCGGCTGCAACGTCGAGAACGCGTCGTACGGCATCGGCCTGTGCGCCGAGTGCGGACTGGTCTCGGAGCTGCAGAACACCGGGGGCGGCCGCCTGACGCACTTCACCTGCGTCGACGGCGAGGGCGACGTCCTCGTCCCCTGCGGCCGCTGCCGGCAGCTGCTCCACGAGTTCGGCGGCCCGGAGCTTCTCCTGGAGACCCCGGCGGGCATCCTGCCGCTGTCGGAGATGCTGCCGCAGGCCTTCGGGCCTGGCCACCTCAGAAAATAACTCCCGTGCGGCCCTTCCGAGTTGCTCCCGTGAGCCGCTCGGAGGGGCCGTGCCGTTTCCGAAAGTTCGGCCGGAAGGAAAGTCATGGCCATGGACGCAATCTCTGTCATCCGCACCAAGCGCGACCGCGGTGAGCTCAGCGACGAGCAGATCGACTGGGTCATCGACGCGTACACCCGCGGGGAGGTCGCCGACGAGCAGATGTCCGCGCTCGCCATGGCGATCCTGATCAACGGCATGAACCGCCGAGAGATCGCCCGCTGGACGGCGGCGATGATCGCTTCCGGTGAGCGCATGGACTTCTCGTCGCTGTCCCGCCCGACGGCCGACAAGCACTCGACGGGCGGCGTGGGCGACAAGATCACGCTGCCGCTGGCTCCCCTGGTCGCGGCCTGCGGCGCGGCCGTCCCCCAGCTCTCGGGCCGGGGCCTCGGCCACACGGGCGGCACGCTGGACAAGCTGGAGTCGATCCCGGGCTGGCGCGCCCTCCTCTCGAACGAGGAGATGCTGTCGGTGCTGGACGGCACGGGCGCGGTGATCTGCGCGGCGGGCGATGGCCTGGCCCCCGCGGACAAGAAGCTGTACGCGCTGCGCGACGTCACCGGCACCGTCGAGGCGATCCCCCTGATCGCCTCGTCGATCATGTCGAAGAAGATCGCGGAGGGTACGGGCTCCCTGGTCCTGGACGTGAAGGTCGGCACGGGCGCCTTCATGAAGACGATCGAGGACGCGCGCGAGCTGGCGTCCACGATGGTGGGCCTGGGCACGGACCACGGCGTCAGGACGGTCGCGCTCCTCACGGACATGTCCACCCCTCTCGGCCTCACGGCGGGCAACGCCCTGGAGGTCCGCGAGTCGGTCGAGGTCCTGGCGGGCGGCGGCCCGGCGGACGTCGTGGAGCTCACCATCGCCCTGGCCCGCGAAATGCTGGACGCCGCCGGGGTGAAGGACGCAGACCCGGCCAAGGCCCTGGCCGACGGCTCGGCGATGGACGTCTGGCGCCGCATGATCGCGGCCCAGGGCGGCGACCCGGACGCGAAGCTGCCGGTGGCGCGCGAGCAGCACGTCATCAAGGCCCCGTCCACCGGCGTCCTGACCCGCCTCGACGCCTACGGCATCGGCGTCGCCGCCTGGCGCCTGGGCGCCGGACGCGCCCGCAAGGAGGACCCGGTCCAGGCGGGCGCGGGCATCGAGCTCCACGCCAAGCCGGGCGACACGGTCACCGAGGGCCAGCCCCTGCTGACCCTGCACACCGACACCCCGGAGCGCTTCGAGTACGCGCTCCAGTCCGTGGAGGGCTCGTACGACATCGCGGGGGCGGGGACGGACTTCACGGCTTCGCCCGTCGTGCTGGAACGTATCGCCTGACCAGGCGATCTCCCCTTCGGGTGAACGGGATCGGTGGACCTCCGCCGGTCCCGTTCGGCATGCTGGGATCGGTGACGACCGATTGGAGACCGCCATGAGCGCACTCACCGTGAGCCAGGACCCCGACCAGAACTGGGACGACCTCGTCCGGTACTGGGAGGAGATGGAATGGCCCGAGGGCAGCAAGGTGGAGATCATTGAGGGGATCATCACCGTGTCACCTGCTCCCGCATCCCGCCACAGCGTGATCGCGGCCCGTATTCAACGTCGCCTCTACTCCGTGATTCCCGAGGACTGGGAGATCTTCCAGACACTGGCGATCGCCGTGCCGTCCCGCCTGGGCATGCTCATCCCTGACCTGCTCGTGGCTCCCGTGCAGGAATGCGCGGAGGCGGAATCCCACATCCCGGCGGCCTTGGCCGAACTCGTCGTCGAGGTGACCTCCAAGTCCAACGCCCAGCACGACCGCGTCAGCAAGCCCGCGGCCTACGCCACCGCCGGGATCCCGCTCTACCTGCTGATCGACCGCTGGGCCCCCGGCGGCCCCACCGCCACGCTCTTCGGAGAGCCCAAGGGCGATGTGTACCGGGTGTTGAGCGCCGTGAAGTTCGGTGACCCCATCAAGCTGCCGGACCCGTTCGACGTGACGATCGACACCGGCGAGTTCCCCGTCGACTGACTGTCAGCCCAGCAACGCCGCCACCCCCACCAACACCGGCACCGAGATCACCGTCGACAGCAGGATCGAGTCCCGCGCCAACCGCTCGCCCACCCCGTAACTCGACGCATACGTATAGAGGTTCTGCGCGGCGGGCAGCGCCGACGTCACCACCACGTCCAGCAGGGGAGCGCCCCGCAGGCCGAACACGCCGGCCGCGAGGGCCCAGGCCGCCGCCGGCTGGCCGACCGACTTGAGGGCGACCGAGAGGAACACCGGATGCCGGTCCGGTCCCCGGCCGGGCATCGTGCTGCCGCACAGGGAGATGCCGAAGGCCAGCAGGACCGCCGGGACCGACATGCCGCCGATCAGGGTCAGGGGGTCCAGGACGGGGGCCGGGATGCGCAGCCCCGTCGCCGACACCGCCACGCCCGCCAGTGAGCCGACCGCGATCGGGTTGCGCAGCGGGGTCAGCAGGCGGCGCCACAGCGGGCCCTTCCCGCCCCCGCCGGACAGATCGAGGATCGTCAGGGCGATCGGAGTGACCCCGACCAGCTGAAACAGCAGCACCGGCGCCACCAGCGAGGCGTCGCCCAGGACGTACACTGCGATCGGGATGCCCAGGTTGCCGGAGTTGACGTAACTGGAGCACAGCGCGCCGATCGTCGTACGACCCACTCCCCAGCGCCGTACGACACCCACCGCGACGAAGACGCCGGCCGCCGCGGCCGTGCTCAGGGCGGTGACCAGGAGGCGGCTGGAGAAGATCACCGAGAGGTCGGTCTGCGCGAGCGTGGTGAACAGCAGCGCCGGGGACGCCACGTGGAAGGCCAGCTTGGTGAGGACCTCGCGGCCGTGGTCGCCGAGGTAGCCGCGTCGGCCGATGGCATAGCCCACCCCGATGACGACCGCGATCACCGCGAACCCCGTCAACACCCCCTGCACGGCACCTCCTTGGCGGAAACGAAACCGCAGGGTATCCGGGGAGGCGCTGATACGTGGGGCATACAGGCAACCCTCCGGGGAAGGAGGGCACCGGGTCAATGTGATCCCGGCAGGCGGACACCTCGACGGCGCACGACACCGGGCGACGGGCGACGGACGGGGGCCCCGGCCGCGATGAGTTATCCGCCGCCGCCCGGTCTACCGATCGTGGATGCCATGACACCCGCTGTACTCGTGCTGGCCGGCCCCGTCACCCGGGATGAGGTGGCAGGGCTGTGCGACGACGTGCGGGCCCGGCTGGAGGCCGGCAGAGCGGGCGTCGTGGTGTGCGATGTCGGAGGGCTCGGACCACCCGGACTGGGCACCGTCGACCTGCTGGCACGGCTCCAGCTCGCCGCCCGGCGGGCCGGGGGCCGGATACGGCTGCGCGACCCCGACCCCGCGCTACACGCCCTCCTCGACCTGGTCGGCCTCCGCTTCGAGGTGGAGCGGGAGCCCGAACAACGGGAACCAGCGCTTGGTGTCGAGGAAGCAGTGGAACCCGGTGATCCGGCCGTCTGAGACCTCCAGCACCTGCACCGCCCACGGGGTGAAGCCGCCCGCCTCCGGGTCCGGCTTGTACTGGGCGAAGCCCGGCAGCCCGTTGACCTGGACCGGCAGCAGACGCGAGCCCGCGCAGGGGGCGCCGAGCGTCGTCATGAAGCCCGTGATGTCCTTGACGCCGGTCAGCCACAGGTCGAACGGCGGCATCGTCATGATGGCGTCCTCATGCAGCAGCGCCGTGAGCGCCGTCATGTCGTAGCCCTCGAAGGCCGCGACATACCGGTCCAGGAGCTTTTGCTGCTCCTCGTCCAGCGGATCGGAGACGACTGCCTCACCGCCCGGCTGATGCTGCTCGGCGAGCGTGGCGCGCGCCCGCTGCAACGCGCTGTTGACCGAGGCGACCGTCGTGTCGAGCAGCTCGGCGACCTCGCTCGCCTTCCAGGCCAGCACCTCGCGCAGGATCAGCACCGCCCGCTGCTTGGCGGGCAACTGCTGCAGGGCGGCCATGAAGGCGAGCCGCACCGTCTCCTTGGCGACCGCGGCCTCGGCCGGGTCCTCGGTGCTGGGCAGCACGCGGTTGTCCGGCATCGGCTCCAGCCAGGTGTTGTCCGGGCGGGGCGAGAGCGCCGCCTGCGCGAGCGGGGTCGACTCCGTGAGGTCCATGGGCCTGGCCCGCTTGTTGCCGGCCGTCAGCATGTCCAGGCACACGTTCGTCGCGATGCGGTACAGCCACGACCGGAGACTGGAGCGCCCCTCGAACTTGTCGTAACTCCGCCAGGCGCGCACCATCGTGTCCTGCACCGCGTCCTCGGCCTCGAATGAGGAGCCGAGCATGCGGTAGCAGTACCCGGTCAGTTCGACGCGGTGTTTCTCCAGCCTGACGTCGAGGTCCGTTGTCGTAGTCGCCGTGCCGTCGCTCATCGTCCACCCACCCCTGTGGCCGTATCCCGAAGTGCGCCTCATCGCGCCCAACACCTCGGAAGCTACCGCAGCCCACTGACAATGGCCCCCGGAGCGAACAAAGCGGCAGCTCGGAAGGGGTGGACGACACGCCGCTGGGGCGCACCCGGTGTCCATGGGCGCGCCCCAGCGGCGTGGTGCGGGGATGCGGCTCAGGCGAGCGGCAGGCCGTTCAGGGGCAGGCCCTGGGCGGGCAGGGTCTGAGCCACCGGCAGACCGCCGAGCAGCCCGGCCGGGCCCGCCGCCAGCGCCTGCTCGGCAGCCGGCTGGGCGGCGGCCAGACCGGCGCCGAGCGCCTCCTGACCCTGGGCCAGCCCCGCACCGCCCTGGGCGAGACCCGCACCGGCGGCGGGCGCCGCCTGGGAGAGGTTCTCGGCCGGGAGCGTCCTGGTGACGGTGTCCAGCGCCGAACCGGCGGCGTCCGGGGTGACCGGCGCGGCGTTCGCGGCACCCGCACCGGCGGCGGCGAAGGCGGCACCGAGAGCGGCGACACCGAGGGTCTTGGCAGCAGACTGCTTCATGAAGGTAGGTCCTCGAAATTCGTTACGGGGTTTGTGAGCGGTTCTCGACCGTAAACACGCCCCGCACGCCACCGCAAACATCGAAATGCGGACGGATTGTGAATGGCGTCCGCATTCCGTGTGCGTGGAGAACTGCCGGTCAGTCCTCCTCGTCCTCAGAACCGCTGGTAGAGCTGGTCTGACGGAACAGCCATTCGGACTTGAGTTCGGCATATCCGGGCTTGATCACGTCATTGATCATCGCGAGTCGTTCATCGAAAGGAATGAACGATGATTTCATCGCATTGACGGAGAACCACTGCATGTCATCGAGCGTGTAACCGAATGCCTCGACAAGATGCTCGAATTCGCGGCTCATGCTGGTGTGGGACATCAGGCGGTTGTCGGTGTTCACAGTGGCGCGGAAGTGCAGGCGCCGCAGCAGACCGATGGGGTGCGCGGCGTAGGAGTCGGCCGCGCCCGTCTGGAGGTTGGAGCTGGGGCACAGCTCCAGCGGGATGCGCTTGTCCCGGACGTACGAGGCGAGCCGGCCGAGCTTCACGGAGCCGTCGGACTGCACCTGGATGTCGTCGATGATGCGCACCCCGTGCCCCAGCCGGTCGGCGCCGCACCACTGCAGGGCCTGCCAGATGGACGGCAGGCCGAAGGCCTCGCCCGCGTGGATGGTGAAGTGGTTGTTCTCGCGCTTGAGGTACTCGAAGGCGTCGAGATGCCGGGTGGGCGGGTGGCCGGCCTCGGCGCCCGCGATGTCGAAGCCGACGACGCCCAGATCGCGGTAGCGGTTGGCCAGTTCCGCGATCTCCAGCGCGCGGGCGGCGTGCCGCATGGCGGTGAGCAGCGCGCCCACGCGGATGCGGTGGCCGTTCTCCCGGGCGATCCGCTCGCCCTCCCGGAAGCCGTCGTTCACGGCCTCGACGACCTCTTCGAGGCTGAGTCCGCCCTCGAGGTGCTGTTCGGGCGCGTACCGCACCTCGGCGTAGACGACCCCGTCCTCGGCGAGGTCCTCCGCGCACTCGCGCGCGACCCGGACAAGGGCGTCGCGGGTCTGCATCACCGCGACGGTGTGGGAGAAGGTCTCCAGGTACCGCTCCAGGGAGCCGGAGTCGGCGGCCTCGTGGAACCACACCCCGAGCTTGTCGGGGTCGGTCTCGGGGAGCTGGGGGTAGCCCGTCTCGCGGGCGAGCTCGACGATCGTGCCGGGACGGAGCCCGCCGTCGAGGTGGTCGTGCAGCAGAACCTTCGGCGCCCGGCGGATCTGGTCCGAGCTCGGGGTGTTCGCCTTCGGGGCAGTCTCGCTCGTCATTTTCGCACTCTAACGCCTACGCGCGTAGATGGCTCCTCCATCGCTGATTTCCCCGCCGCCGTCGCGTATTTCTCCCCTGGTGTACGAATCCGTCGGGTGTACGAATCCGTCGATACGTAACGGTGACCCCAAGGACGGGTGGCGTACACCCGCGCTTCTGACACTGTTCTGTCATGGCACAGCAAGTGACGCCGGTGCGCAGGGTCCGGCTGGGCAAGGCGATCGGGCCGGAGCTGACGGCCGTGAGCGGAGTGGTGCTCCTGCTTCCCGGAGGTGACGAGGTCTCACATCGCAAGCCGTCGACGTTGTTGGCGACCTCCTACGTGCGCACCCTCGGGCGTCGGCTGGCGCGGGCGGGTCGTGAGGAGGGTCTGGCCGCGCATGTCGTCCGCTACCGCTTTCGCGGGTGGAACGGCAGTGACGCGAACCTCGTGAGCGACGCGTTGTGGGCCGCCGACGAGGTCGTACGGCGCTACGGCGACGTCCCCGTGTGCCTCGCCGGGATCGACATGGGCGCGCGGGCGGCGGTGCGGGCGGGTGGCCACGAGGCCGTCAACTCCGTGCTGGCCATAGCTCCTTGGCTGCCGGAGGAGGACGTGGCGGCGTCACCCGAACCGGTGAAGCAGCTCGGGGGACGGCGGGTGATGTTCGTGCACGGCACCAACGACGAGCGAACCGATCCCGAGCTGTCGTTCCGGCTGGCGGAGCGGGCGAAGAAGGCGAACCGGGATGTGTGCCGGTTCGAAGTGCACTCCGATCGGCACGGGTTGCAGCAGCATCGGGATGAAGTCCTCGCGTTGGCCGAGGACTTTGTCATGGGGGTGCTGTTCGGGAGGTCGTTCTCGCGGCCTGTCGCCGATGCGTTCGCGGCTCCGCCTCCCCTGGGGTTGCGGATGCCGTTGGCTGCCGGGTTCGGGAAGTCGTTGCGGCGCTAGCGCCGTTGGGGCGTCGGCTCGTTGGCGGATGCGGCATCGTCGTGGCTTGTCGCGCAGTTCCCCGCGCCCCTTGGGGCGTTGCCCTTCACGTGGGCAACAAGTTGCCCCTTCTCGACAGGAGGAACCTCTTGAAGGCTGCCACCGGGGGCGTGTCCGGGCGGTCGGCCATCCAGGCGACGCCGATCTCGCGAGCTGCGCGCGGCGATGTGACCGTCAGTTCCATGACCCCTGGGCGAGGCACGGCCGGCGGTGGCAGCAGTGCGACTCCGAGGCCCGCCGCCACCAGACCCCTCAGCGTCTCCGCCTCCTCGCCCTCGAAGGCGACGCGGGGTCTGAAGCCCGCCTCCTTGCACAGGTCGTCGGTGATGCGGCGCAGGCCGTAGCCCGGTTCCAGGGTTACGAAGATCTCGTCGGCCGCCTCCGCCAGGCGGATGCGCTTGCGGCCGGCCAGGCGGTGGTCGGCGGGGACGACCAGGCGGAGTTTTTGTTCGTCCAGGCGGCGGGCGACCAGGTCGGGGGCGTCCGGGACGGGGGAGGTGAGGCAGAGGTCGAGCTCGCCGGCCCGGAGTCTTTCGAGCATGGCCTCGCCGTAGTTCTGGACCAGGCTGAAGCGGACGCGGGGATGGTCGGCGCGGAAGGCGTGGATGAGGCCGGGGACCGTTTCGGCGCCCATGGTGTGCAGGAAGCCGAACGCGACCTTGCCGGTGGCCGGGTCGGCGTCCGCGCGGACCTCGTCGGCGGCGCGCCGGATCTCGGCGAGGGCACGTTCGGCCGAGGCGAGGAAGGTGCGGCCGGCGGGGGTGAGGGAGACCGTACGGCCGTGGCGGGCGAACAGGTCGACCCCCAGGTCCTGTTCCAGGCGGACCATGGCACGCGAGAGCGTGGACTGCGGGACCTGCATCTCCTGGGCGGCCCGTGTGACGTGCTCGGTGCGGGCCACGCCGGCGAAGTAGGCGAGGCGGGGGGCGAGCAACATCGTCATGTCTTCTGTGTCACTGGATGGTGACAGTCGAGGCTGTGAACTGTACTGATGCTCCATGGGAACGATTATGGCGAATCCATGCATTGGACGGATGAGTGGGGGCGTACGTAGCTTCGAGGCATGTCTCCCGCCAGTACCGGGGCGTCCACCATCGTGGGCGCCGCACCCGCAGTCCCTGTCGTCGACTCCCGAATGGCCCCGGGCGGCCCCGGCTACCGCCGGATGAGCTTCGCCCTCTTCCTCGCCGGTGTCGCGACCTTCGCGCTCCTCTACTCCACACAGGCCCTGCTGCCGCTGATCTCCGGAGAGTTCGGGGTGGCGGCGAGCGAGGCGAGCTGGACGGTGGCGGCGGCGACGGGCGGTCTGGCGCTGTTCGTGCTGCCCATGAGCGCGCTGTCGGAGCGGTTCGGACGACGTACGGTCATGACGGCGTCGCTGGCGGTCGCGGTGGCGGTCGGGCTGCTGGTCCCCTTCGCGCCGAACCTGACGTCCCTGGTCGTGCTGCGGGCGGTCCAGGGCGCGGCGCTGGCCGGTCTGCCCGCGTCGGCGACCGCGTATCTGGCCGAGGAGGTCCGGCCGAAGGCCCTGGTCACGGCCATCGGACTGTTCGTCGCGGGCAACAGCGTCGGCGGGATGAGCGGCCGTGTGATCACCGGCTGGGTCGCGCAGGAATGGGGCTGGCGGATCGCGGTCGGCGTGATCGGCGTGCTCGCGGTGGCGTGCGCGGTGGCCTTCCGGCTGCTGCTCCCGGCGCCGCGCCACTTCAAGCCGGGCTCGCTGCGTCCCCGCGTCCTCGCCCGCGCGGTCCGCGATCACCTCGCCAACCCGCTGCTGTGCCGTCTGTACGCGATCGGCGCCCTGTTCATGACCGTCTTCGGCGGCGTGTACACCGTTGTCGGCTACCGCCTCACGGAGGCGCCTTTCTCGCTGCCCCAGGGCATCATCGGCTCGATCTTCCTCGTGTACCTGGTCGGCACGGTGTCCGCGTCCACGGCGGGACGGCTGGTGAGCCGCCTGGGCCGCCGAGGCGCGCTGTACGCGGCCGGCGCCACGACGGCGGCGGGCCTGCTGCTGTCCCTGGCGGGCTCGCTCCCGCTGGTCCTCCTCGGCCTGGTGCTCATCACGGGCGGCTTCTTCGCGGGCCACGCGGCCGCCTCCTCGGCGGTCAGCAAGACGGCCACCCACGGCCGCGCCCAGGCCTCGGCGCTCTACCAGTCCGCCTACTACATCGGCTCCAGCGCGGGCAGCACGGTAGGCGCGGTGGCCTTCCACGCGGGCGGCTGGGCCGGCACGGTCGGAGTCGGCCTGCTGGCGGTGCTCGGCGTCGTGACGATCACGGTGTTCGGAACACGCGCGGCACGGCTGGAACAGCGGCGACTGGCCACGGCGGCCTGAGGCGGGAGCGGGCAGTAGGTCGTCACTCGTGAGTTCCGCCCGCTGTGGCAGCAAGCAGGTGCGCCCCGCCGGACATCGGCGGGGCGCACCTGTTTCTGTGGTTACCAGGCCTCGCGCGTCTTGGTCGCCTTGTCGTCCGAGGGGAGCAGGATCCAGAGGGCTATGTAGAGCAGGAACTGCGGGCCGGGGAGCAGGCAGGAGACCAGGAAGATCACGCGCATCGTCGTCGCGGAGGTGCCGAAGCGCCGTGCCAGCGCGGCGCACACTCCGCCGATCATGCGGCCGTTGGTGGGTCGGGCGAGCGCGGTCATGGTGCGGCTCCTTCGCGAGCGTCGGTCGGAGGCCTCCTTGTGGTGCCTCCCGAGGGCTTCCCTCATCTGACATCCACGCTACGGCGACGAACCGGGCAAAGCGTCACTCTATGGAGCTATCCCGACCCTGGGAATCGTCGGGGTCCGACCCTGAGAGGGCTCCTCCTGGGGGACGGTTGCCCGGTCTGTGCGCTCGGACCTGCGGCGGACCCAGGCGCGGGCCGCGGGTACGACCGCCGCGTGCGCCAGGGCCACGCCCACGGTGTTCAGCAGCAGGGAGTCGACGTCGACGATCTGGCCGGGTACGCCGGTCTGCAACAGCTCGATGCCCAGCGAGATCAGGGCGCCGGCGCCGACCGCCCGGACCAGCGAGCCCAACGGGGAGGCGTTGATCCTGCCGTGTGCCATCGGGATCAGCACGCCCAGCGGTGCGAGGAGGGCGAGTCCCTCGGCGATGTGCCGGGCGCCTTCCTGCCAGCCCAGCGCCAGATCGGCTCTGATCCCGGCGAACGGCCGCAGGTTGGGCGGCATCACCCAGGGGACGTCCAGGGGGCGCAGCGTGAGCCAGGCGACGAACGCGAGGTGCGCGACCAGGAGAACACCCCCCGTCGCACGGATGCGGATCGCGGCGCTGCCGCCGATGGAGCCTTGACGCTGCACGCCCCCCTAGACGCGCCCCCCGGCAGGATCGGTTCCGGGAGAGGGCTTACGGCGGTGAGGCGTCCGCCACACGGGCCTCCCGCGGCGGGTACGCGCCTATGCCTGCGGCTGCCTCCGGCGGTTGGGCCGGGATGCCTGCGGCGGCCTGTGGCTGGTGGGTGGGGGTTCGCGTAGCGCCTGACGGTGGGTTGTGGGTCGGGGACGTGCCGGGGGGTGTCCGTCCTCGGACCGGCGGTTGGGGTTGGGGTTGGGGTTGGGCAGGGTGGTTTTCGTTTCTTGACGCCGGCCACTGCGGGCGGACACCCCCCCCGGCACGTCCCCTTCGCGCCGTACGCGGGTACTGCGCCGCGGGGCTTTCGCCGTCAGCTGTCTGTGATCTCCGTTGACGGGGGCTCGTTGCTGCCGGGGCGGGTGCGGACCTCGTCCGTGCACTCGTAGCGGCGCAGGGGCTCGGTGCCCGGGCCGCCCAGGATCACCGAGCCGTCGCCCTCGGCCGCCGTCGAGTCCGAGAACGTGCAGACGATCTGGGCGAGGGCGTACGAGGTGAGGTCGTTGGGCGGTGTGCTCAGGCGCAGGGTCTCGTCGGGGTCGCCGGGGTGCGGGCCGCTCACGGCCATGGCGCCGCGTACGTCGGTGGTGTAGCCGGCCTCCTTCTCGGCGGCCGACGGCGTTGCCTCCAACTCGTCGAGCAGCCCCTGCGCCACCAGTACGCGCCGCGCCGAGTCCGCCGTACCGTCCGTCACCCGCACGGTTCGGTCCACGGCCACCAGCTGTGACCCGCACAGCAGGAAGACCTGCACCGGAAGCCCGCGCGTGGCCTGCGTCGACACGTTCGGCTCGGAGAGTGAGCAGTGCACCCGTGAGGGAGCGGGGCCGAAGTTGGTGGGTACCTCCGTGGAACGGATGCCGCACCCGGTCAGCAGCGCGGCCGTCGCTGCGGAGAGGGCCAGGAGGCTGCCTACGCGCGCGTGCCGGCCTGAGGCGGCCGGCAGCCCGGGTACGCCTACGTCTGCCTTGCCTCCGGTGCCCGCCTGGCCGCGTACCTTCATCAGGCGTCCCCCTTCTCCGGCCCGTCGGAGCCCTTGCCGTCGGTCTCGTCGGCGTCCGTCTGCTCCGCCAGTTTCGATGCGTCCCGGGGGAGGCGCAGGGTGAACACCGCGCCGCCGTCGGGGGAGTTGGCGGCGGTGATCTCGCCGCCGTGGATGTGGGCGTTCTCCAGGGCGATGGAGAGGCCGAGGCCGCTGCCCTCGGAGCGGGGGCGGGAGGCGCTGGCCTTGTAGAAGCGGTCGAAGACGTGCGGGAGGACGTCCTCGGGGATGCCGGGGCCGTGGTCCCGTACGGCGATCAGGATCGAGTCGTCCGCCTCCTGGACCGCGACCCGGACCGGCGAGCCGCCGTGCTTGAGCGCGTTGCCGATGAGGTTGGCCAGGATGACGTCCAGGCGGCGCGGGTCCAGGCGGGCCATGATGCCGCGCTCGGCGTCCAGGTCGACCGCGTCCAGCCAGGCGCGGGCGTCGATGCAGGCCGTGATCTGGTCGGCGAGGTCGACCTGGTCGAGGACCAGGCGGGCCGTGCCCGCGTCGAAGCGGGTGACCTCCATGAGGTTCTCGACGAGGTCGTTCAGGCGGCGGGTCTCGCTGACGACCAGGCGTACGGCCGGTTCGATCATCGGGTCCATGGAGCCGGTCTCCATCTCCAGCTCCTCCTCCAGCACCTCCGTCACGGCGGTGATCGCGGTGAGGGGGGTGCGGAGTTCGTGGGACATGTCGGCCACGAAGCGGCGGGACGCCTCGTCCCGGCCGGCCATGTCGGCGACCCGTTTCTCCAGCGCCTCGGCGGCCTTGTTGAACGTCCGGGAGAGATCGGCCAGTTCGTCCGTGCCGGAGACGCGCAGGCGGGTGTCCAGCTTGCCCTCGCCGAGCCGGCGGGCGGCGACGCCGAGGCGTTGGACCGGCTTCAGTACGGTCGTGGCGGCGGCCTGCGCGAGCAGCGCGGAGCCGATCAGCGCGAGGCCGGTGGCGATGCCCAGCGACCAGGCGAGGGAGTTGAGGTCCTTGGCCTCCGGCTCCAGGGACTTGAGCATGTAGCCGGTCGGGCCGCCGCCGATCACCTTCGTGCCGGCGACCAGGTAGGGGGTGTCGTCGGCGACGGTCCGCTGCCAGTACAGGTGGTACTCGGCCTTGTTGGAGGAGTCGACCTGCTGCTTCTCGTTCACCGCCGTGCGCAGCGACTGGGGCACGTCCGCGAGCGTGAAGCCGTCCAGGCCGCCGGAGTTGCCGTACGCGGGCTTGCCGTCGGCGCCCTGGGCGACGAGCAGCACGCTGAAGCGCTGACTGCTGTTGGCCATCTGCCCGGCGGTGTGCTGCAGTTCGTCCTGCGTCGGCTCCTCGGGCAGCAGGCCCGCGCGGTTCTGCATCTCCTGCTCGAAGTCGCGCAGCACCGCGTCCTGGGTGCGGGTGAGCACCGCCTCGCGGTTGAGCCAGTAGGCGATCCCGGACGCGGAGACGGCGGCCGTGAGCGCCACGAGGCCGAAGACGACGACCAGGCGCAGGCGCAGGCTGGTGAAACGCAGCCTCGACCACACTCCCTTGCGAGCCGCGACCCAGCCGCGGAATCCCCCCTGTACGTCTGTCACTGAGGCGCGTCCAGGCGGTAGCCGACTCCGCGGACGGTACGGATGAGCGTGGGGGACGACGGGACGTCCTCGACCTTGGCGCGCAGGCGCTGGACGCAGGCGTCCACGAGGCGGGAGTCGCCCAGGTAGTCGTGCTCCCAGACCAGGCGCAGCAGCTGCTGGCGGGACAGGGCCTGGCCCGGCCGGCGGCTCAGTTCGAGCAGCAGGCGCAGCTCGGTCGGGGTGAGCTGGAGGTCCTCGCCGTTCTTGGTGACGGTCATGGCCGCGCGGTCGATGACGAGGCTGCCGTAGGTCGCGGCGTCGTTCGACTCCCGCTCCCCGCGCCGCAGCACGGCACGGATGCGGGCGTCCAGGACCCGCCCCTGCACGGGTTTGACGATGTAGTCGTCCGCGCCGGACTCCAGTCCGACCACGATGTCGATGTCGTCGTTGCGCGCGGTCAGCAGGATGATCGGCAGCTGGTCGGTGCGCCGGATGCGTCGGCACACCTCGAAGCCGTCGATACCGGGCAGCATCACGTCCAGCACGATCAGGTCCGGCCGCTGCTCACGCAGCAGTTTCAGACCGTCCTCGCCGGTGGCAGCGGTGGCCACACGGTGTCCCTGGCGAGTCAGTGAGAGCTCCAGGGCCGTACGGATGGCGTCGTCGTCCTCGATCAGCAACAGGGAAGGCACGGGGGTCATTCTGGCCCATGCGGGGGCGGTCTTTCGACTCCTGTACGAGCAGTAGGGATACGTGCGCGTAGCGCTGTTGCCTGTGCTCGCGCTGTGCCGGTGCTGGGAACGGGCTCGGACACAGGCCCCTGTGACACGTCTGTGACAGTCGGCGGACACGTCCATGAAGGTGCCCCGGCAAGCTTTTCGGCACAGGCAGGGCAGCAGGACGCAACACAGCAAGCAGCACCAAGCAGAACACCGGAAGTCCACGACGGGGGGCGCGAGATGAACACGCTGCACGGCACCAGCACCAGCGCAGTGATCACGCGTCTGCACGACGTGAACGGGGGCCGGGGTTCCGAGAAGTCCGGTGCCGTGAGCGGGCGGGGGTGCGCTCGCGGCACCGGGCGTCAGCACACCGCGTTCATGACGGTGGTTGACGGTTTCACGGGGGAAACGCACGGGGGAGCCGCGTACAGGGAGGACTCGGGGGAGCGTCGTCGCTCGCTGTCGGAGGCGGAGTTCACCGCCTACGTCCAGGAGCGCCGCGCCTCCCTGTACGCAACCGCCTACCACCTGACCGGTGACCGCTTCGAGGCCGAGGACCTGCTCCAGAGCGCGCTGTTCTCGACCTACAAGGCGTGGGACCGGATCAGCGACAAGGCCGCCGTCGGGGGTTATCTGCGGCGGACGATGACCAACCTGCACATCAGCGCGTGGCGCCGCCGCAAGCTGAACGAGTACCCGACCGAGGAGCTGCCGGAGACGCCCGGCGACACGGACGCGATGCGCGGCACCGAACTGCGCGCGGTCCTGTGGCAGGCGCTCGCCCGGCTGCCCGAACTCCAGCGCACGATGCTGGTCCTTCGTTACTACGAGGGCCGCACCGACCCGGAGATCGCGGACATCCTCGACATCAGTGTCGGCACGGTGAAGTCCAGCATCTGGCGGTCGCTCCGCCGGCTGCGCGAGGACGAGGTCCTCAGCTTCGGCCGTGACGAGGAAGACGCCTTCGGGGAGCTTGTCGCCTGAAGGTCCGGGGGGACCGTACCGGGGGGAATGCAACGGGGGAACGGTAGGTAGTGGGGGGACCCACGGGGGTCGGGGGACCCACGGGGGACCAACGGGGGAAACACGGGGGAGTGCTCCCACGGGGGATTCGGGGGAGCACGACGAGAGCGGGGCTGGAGGGCCGGGGGGTCCGTCCAGTCCCGTTTTCGTGTGCGCTCAGCGTGCCTTCATGAGGATCGCTCCGGCGGGAGTGTCACCGACGGCGATGGCGACGGCCGGATGCGTCCCCTCGACCGCGTATGCGGTGATCCGCTGCTCGCCGATGGCGTCCGGGGGATCGTTCGGGGTGTCGTCGCACGCCGGGATCGTGGCGGTGCCCAGCTTCTTACCGACGGTGAAGTCGGTGTTCGCGACGTTCAGGTAGGAGCGGTTCGCGTACGTCACCACGTACGCGCAGGACGCCTCGGCCGCACCGCCCGCACCGCCCGCCTCCGTGCAGCCCACGGCCGCGGTGACGAGCAGGGCAGCCATGAGCAGGCGACGGCCGGGCTGGAGGGCGGCGAACATCGGGATTCCTCTCCGCGGGGACCTTTTTCCGGTCCTACGACGGAGAGGGCGCCGCTTTCGTTCAGGTGGCGGGCGTCGCCGGAGCGGCCGCCGGGCAGCGGCCCGCCGCGGCTGCGGTGAGCCGGCCGAGGGCCTCGTCGCGGTCGCAGGCGTGGGCGCCCAGGGACGTCTGGTGGGCGACGATCGAGCGTTCCAGGCGCATCAGGCGCCAGCCGCGGCGCAGCAGGAACGGGACCGACTTGCGGCCCTCTCGCAGGTCGCGGACGAAGCGGCGGCGGAACGTCTTCACGGGGCCGCGGCTCAGGCACAACGCGTCCGCGAGGAGGCCGAGCTCCCGGCAGCGGGTGACGATCTCGGCCGCGAAGATGCCCTCCGCGATGAAGAGGGGGGTGCGGCCGATGTCGACGGTCTCCTCGCCGGTGCGGACGCTGAGGGAGATGTCGTAGAGGGGCACGTTCGTACGGCCCGTGCGGCACAGTTCCGCGATCGCCGCGACGGCCGTGTCGGCGTCCCACGAGTCGGGGTGGTCCCAGTCGATGTCGGAGCTCCCGGGGACCTGCGGCAGGGTCGGGTCGTCAGCCTCTTTGTAGAAGTCGTCGAGGCGCAGCACCGGAAGACCGGAGTGGGCGGCGAGAAGGGACTTGCCGGAGCCGGAAGGGCCGCAGAGCAGCACGACTCGCGTCGGTATGGGCGGATGGGAACTCACGGGACACCAGTGTGAGGCATCGCAGGGCCCGTGTACGACCCGGAGTACCGCAATTGAAGCGCGCGTCACACCTCACAGCCCTCTCACGTTCACCTGACAACTCTTCGCAGCGGCAGCACGGCAGAGAGCCGCGCCTCCCCCGGACGGAGGGGAGGCGCGGCTCTCCGGTCTCGGCGGCCGTCGCGCCGGTGATCAGTACGACGAGCCGGACGCGCCCAGCGAACCGGTCGGGTGCCAGACCGTCTTGGTCTCCAGGAACGCGGTCATGCGATCGATGCCGGGGGCGGCGGCCCAGTCGTCCACAGGCTGTGGACGCAGGACGCGCTTGAGGTTGTCGGCCGCGGCGATCTCCAGTTCCTTCGCCAACACGTCGTCGGCGCCGGCCAGGTCGATCGCGTTGACGTCCTGGTGCGCGGCCAGCGGCGTCGCGATCTCCGCCGTACGGCCCGACAGCACGTTGACGACGCCGCCCGGCAGGTCGGACGTGGCCAGCACCTCACCCAGGGAGAGGGCGGGGAGCGGGGACTTCTCGGACGCCACCACGATCGCCGTGTTGCCCGTCGCGATCACCGGGGCCAGCACCGAGACGAGGCCCAGGAAGGAGGACTCCTGCGGGGCCAGGACGGCCACCACGCCGGTCGGCTCGGGGGAGGAGATGTTGAAGAACGGGCCCGCGACCGGGTTTCCGCCGCCGACCACCTGGGCGATCTTGTCCGTCCAGCCCGCGTACCAGACCCACCGGTCGATCGCCGCGTCGACCTGAGCCGCCGCCTTCGACTTCGACAGGCCCTCGGCGTCGGCGACTTCACGGACGTACTGCTCGCGGCGGCCCTCCAGCATCTCCGCGATGCGGTAGAGGATCTGGCCGCGGTTGTACGCCGTCGCGCCGGACCAGCCGCCGAACGCCTTGCGCGCGGCGACCACGGCGTCACGGGCGTCCTTGCGGGACGACAGCGGGACGTTCGCCAGCCAGTTGTCCTTGGAGTCCGTCACCTCGTACACCCGGCCGCTCTCGGAACGCGGGAACTTCCCGCCGACGTACAGCTTGTAGGTCTTGAAGACGGAGAGTCGCTCGGCGCGCTCGGTCTTGTCGTTCTTCTCAGACATCGAGGTACGCCTCCAGGCCGTGGCGGCCGCCCTCGCGGCCGAAGCCCGACTCCTTGTAGCCGCCGAACGGCGAGGTCGGGTCGAACTTGTTGAACGTGTTGGACCAGATGACGCCCGCGCGGAGCTTGTTCGCGACGGCGAGAATCCGCGACCCCTTCTCCGTCCAGATGCCCGCCGACAGGCCGTACGCGCTGTTGTTGGCCTTGGCGACGGCCTCGTCCGGCGTGCGGAAGGTGAGGACCGACAGGACCGGGCCGAAGATCTCGTCGCGGGCGATCCGGTGCGCCTGGGTGACGTTCGTGAAGAGCGTGGGCGCGAACCAGTAGCCGCTCTCGGGGAGTTCGCAGGCCGGTGACCAGCGCTCGGCGCCCTCCGCCTCGCCCTGCTCGACGAGCGAGGTGATGCGGGTCAGCTGCTCCTCGGAGTTGATCGCGCCGATGTCGGTGTTCTTGTCGAGGGGGTCGCCGAGGCGGAGCGTGGAGAGGCGACGCTTCAGCGACTCCAGCAGCTCTTCCTGGATCGACTCCTGGACCAGCAGACGGCTGCCGGCGCAGCAGACCTGCCCCTGGTTGAAGAAGATGCCGTTGACGATCCCCTCCACCGCCTGGTCGATCGGGGCGTCGTCGAAGACGATGTTGGCGCCCTTGCCGCCCAGCTCCAGGGTGACCTTCTTGCGGGTACCGGCGACGGTCCGCGCGATCTCCTTGCCGACCGCCGTCGATCCCGTGAAGGCGACCTTGTTGACGTCCGGGTGCGCGACGAGCGCGGCGCCGCTGTCGCCGTAGCCGGGAAGGATGTTGACGACGCCCTTGGGCAGGCCCGCCTGGCGGCAGATGTCCGCGAAGAACAGGGCGGAGAGCGGGGTGGTCTCGGCCGGCTTCAGCACGACCGTGTTGCCGGTCGCCAGCGCCGGAGCGATCTTCCACGCCAGCATCAGCAGCGGGAAGTTCCAGGGGATGACCTGGCCGGCCACACCGAGGGGCCGCGGGCTCGCGCCGTAACCGGCGTGCTCCAGCTTGTCGGCCCAGCCCGCGTAGTAGAAGAAGTGCGCGGCGACCAGGGGAAGGTCGGCGTCGCGGGTCTCCTTGATCGGCTTGCCGTTGTCCAGCGTCTCCAGCACGGCCAGCTCACGGCTGCGCTCCTGGATGATCCGGGCGATACGGAACAGGTACTTCGCGCGCTCGGAGCCGGGCAGCGACGACCACTTCACGAAGGCCTTGCGGGCGGCCTTCACGGCGCGGTCCACGTCCGCCTCGCCGGCCTGGGCGATCTCGGCGAGGACCTCCTCGGAGGACGGGGAGACGGTCTTGAAGACCTTGCCGTCCGCCGCCTCCACGAACTCGCCGTCGATGAACAGGCCGTACGACGGCGCGATGTCGACGATCGAGCGGGACTCGGGGGCCGGTGCGTATTCGAATACCGATGCCATGGTGATCAGTCCACCGTCACGTAGTCGGGGCCGGAGTAGCGGCCGGTGGCCAGCTTCTGACGCTGCATCAGCAGATCGTTCAGGAGCGAGGAGGCGCCGAAGCGGAACCAGTGGTTGTCCAGCCAGTCCTCGCCGGCGGTCTCGTTGACCAGGACGAGGAACTTGACGGCGTCCTTGGTCGTCCTGATCCCGCCGGCCGGCTTCACACCCACCTGGATGCCGGTCTGGGCGCGAAAGTCGCGCACCGCTTCCAGCATAAGCAGGGTGTTCGCGGGGGTGGCGTTGACGGCGACCTTGCCGGTGGACGTCTTGATGAAGTCGGCGCCCGCCAGCATGCCGAGCCAGCTCGCGCGCCGGATGTTGTCGTACGTCGACAGCTCGCCGGTCTCGAAGATGACCTTGAGGCGGGCGGATGTTCCGCAGGCCTCCTTCACGGCGACGATCTCGTCGTACACCTTCATGTAGTTCCCCGCGAGGAACGCCCCGCGGTCGATGACCATGTCGATCTCGTCCGCACCGGCGGCTACGGCGTCCCGGACGTCCGCCAGCTTCACGCCGAGGGCGGCGCGGCCGGCCGGGAAGGCGGTGGCGACCGAGGCGACCTTGACCGAGGAGCCGGCGACGGCCTCCTTGGCGGTGGCCACCATGTCGGGATAGACGCAGACGGCCGCGGTCGCCGGGGTCGTCCGGTCACTCGGGTCGGGGTGGACCGCCTTGGCGCCGAGCGCCCGGACCTTGCCCGGGGTGTCCGCGCCTTCCAGCGTCGTCAGGTCGACCATCGAGATGGCGAGGTCGATGGCGTACGCCTTGGCGGTCGTCTTGATGGAACGGGTACCGAGGGACGCGGCGCGCGCCTCCAGGCCGACCGCGTCGACGCCGGGCAGCCCGTGAAGGAAGCGGCGCAGCGTCGCGTCGGACGCGGTGACGTCCGTGAGGGTGTGCGCTGCGGTGGATGCATTGGTGGGCATGGTCACCAGACGAGCATATCTACGCGCGTAGCGGCTGTACACCCCGAGGGAAAGGGATCTGTTCCTGCAGCGGTGGAACGGATCTCCACAACGCCGGGCAGCCGGCCGACCTGAGGGGCGCGGGGAACTGCGCGACCAGCGACCGACAACCCGCACCCGCCCACGAACCCCATCCCCCACGGCGATGAGGCACCCCGCCAAGCCGCCGGCGGGCATACGGCAGAATCGGCCTCATGACGACCCCGGAACCCCAGCCCCCCACCCCGGCCCCCGTGTCGAAGGACCGCGTCTACCGCTCGCCCATGGGCATGATCGGCGGCGCCGCGCTGCTCGGAATCGCCCTCTGGCTGGGCATCGACGCACTGGTCCGGGGCGAGGGCCGCACCCAGTGGGTGGCGCTCGCGGCGCTGATCCTGATCGTGCCGCTGGTGTCCGCGTTCACGCTGAGGCCCGCCGTCCACGCCAACGAGGACCGGCTGCGTATCCGCAACCCGCTGCGCGTGATCGTGCTGCCGTGGGGACAGGTCGCCGCACTGCGGTCCAGCTACTCGAACGAGGTCGTCGACAAGTCCGGCGCCAAGTTCCAGCTCTGGGCGGTGCCGGTCTCGCTGCGGGCCCGCAAGAAGGCGGCACGGCGTTCGGCCCGGGCTGCGGCGGAGCGGAGCGCTGCCTCGCGGGGTGAGCGGAGCGGCCGCGCCGGCGGAGGGATGGGGTTCGGCGGGCTCGGGTTCGGGGCGCCCCGAGGGGATGTCGACATGGACGGCCCGGCGCGTGCCGAGACCGACAAGGTCATGGACGACCTGCGCGAACTGCTGGAGCAGCGGGAAAAGCTGGAGTCCTCGCAGGGTGAGGTCACCGTACGGTGGGCCTACGAGGTGGCGGGGCCGGTCCTCGCCGGGGCTGTTCTGTTGGTGATCCTGCTGGCGACGGCCTGACGGGCCTGCTCCGAGCGGTGGCCTGATCCGAGCAGTGGCAGGGGTGCCCGACCCGCCGTGAACCGCCCCGCGTCGGGGCTCAGGGGGCGCCCGGATACACGAGTGCCATGTACGCACCGCAGTAGGCCGAGCCGACGACTGCCGCCGCGAGGACCAGCATGCGGTGGCGGCGGGAGGCGCGGGACAGATGCAGGGCGAGGGGGAGCAGCAGGGGGAAGGCGGGCAGGAGGAAGCGGGCGCGGGGGAAGTAGACGCCGCCGCTGCCCAGCACGATCGCCAGCAGTACGGCCGTGAAGACCAGCAGCGGCACCGGCTGCCGGTCCCACACCGACAGCCCGAACAGCACCACCGACGCGATCAGCGTGAGCGTCACGACCACCAGGAACAGCTCGGGCATCCGGTCGTACACCAGCAGCTGCCGCATCACACGCAGGGTCTCGCGGCCACCGTCCAGCTCGTTGCGCCACAGCCGCTGCACGGCGAAGTACCCGTCCCAGCGGCCCACCCGCAGGCCCACCCAGCCCACGTATCCGCACCAGCCGAGCGGCGCGATCGCGGCGGCCGCGAGGGTACGCGGACGGAAGCGGCGGCGCAGCGCGAGCAGGGCCGCCACCGTGACCGCGGCCGCCACGGCGATGCCGGTCGGACGGGTCAGGCCTGCCGCCGCGGCGAGAGCGGCCGCGGTGAGGAGGCGGCCGGTGAGCACGGCGTACAGCGACCAGGCCGCGAGCGCCGTGAACAGGGACTCCGTGTAGCCCATCCACTGCACCAGCCCGACCGGCAGCGCGGCCCACAGGACGGTGAGGAGGACGCCGACCCGGCGCCCGTGCAGCCGGTCCCCGACCGCGAACACGCCCCACGCGGCGACGAGGGAGGCGACGACGGCGAGGGCTAGACCGGTACTGGCGGGGGAGCCCGGCGTGACCGCCGCGACCGCTTTCACCAGCACCGGGTAGAGCGGAAAGAAGGCCAGGTTGTTGGCGCTGTACGCGGTGCCGAGCTCGTGCGCGTAGCCGTGGTCGGCGATCCCGAGGTACCAGTCGGCGTCCCACTGCGTCGCCAGGATCGGCCAGACACCGTGCCGCTGCCGGTGCGCCCAGACGGTGAGCAGCAGCAGGCCCGTGCCGCGTACGGCGAGGTAGGCGAGGAGGGCGGGGGCCGCGTACCGCAGGGCGTGCAGGGGTGCGGGGCGCCTGCGTGGGAACGGGGAGCCGGACCGGGCTTCGCCGTCGCGGGCCGTGGTCGCTCGGGGGGTCGGCCGGACGGTCGTGGACACGGCGGCGGCTCCAGGCAACTCGGTGACGCGCTTGCCCGTCCACCGTTGCCGGTGCGCCGGGGCCGGGCGTGGAGCCCGGGTCAACCACCACCAGGAAATCGCCCGAAGGGGTGCCTCCGAATGGGGGCACCCCTTCGCGAACGACCAGAACTTCGCGTACCCGTACGGTTCAGATGCCGGCCGCCGCCGACAGATCCCGCTTGATCGTCGCGAGCAGCTCGGCAGCCTCGGCGCGGGCGGCCGGGAGGTCGGCGTGGGCCGCGACCGGGACGACGACCTCCAGGTAGCACTTCAGCTTGGGCTCGGTCCCGCTGGGACGGACGATGACGCGGGCGCCCTCGAGCGTGTAGCGCAGACCGTCGGTGGGAGGGAGGGTGTCCGTGCCCTGGGTGAGGTCCTCGGCGCGGGTGATGGCCAGCCCGGCGAGCTCGGTCGGCGGCTGCTCGCGCAGCTGCCGCATGGCATCGGCGATGACCGACAGGTCCTGGACGCGCACCGAGAGCTGGTCGGTGGCGTGCAGGCCGTGGGTCACGGCGAGGTCGTCGAGGAGGTCGAGGAGCGTGCGGCCCTCGGCCTTCAGGACGGACGCGAGCTCGGTGATCAGCAGCGCGGCGGTGATGCCGTCCTTGTCGCGTACGCCCTCGGGGTCGACGCAGTAGCCGAGGGCCTCCTCGTAGCCGTAGCGCAGACCGTCGACGCGGGCGATCCACTTGAAGCCGGTGAGGGTCTCCTCGTACGGCAGCCCCGCCTTCTCGGCGATACGGCCGAGGAGGGAGGAGGAGACGATGGACTCCGCGAAGGTCCCGCGTGCTCCCCGGCTGACCAGGTGGGCGGCGAGCAGCGCGCCCACCTCATCGCCGCGGAGCATCCGCCACTCGTCCCCGCTCTCCCCGTCCGGCACGGCCACGGCGCAGCGGTCGGCGTCCGGGTCGTTGGCGATGACGAGGTCGGGGGCCGTCTCGCGGGCCTTCTCGAAGGCCAGGTCCATCGCGCCGGGCTCTTCCGGGTTGGGGAAGGCGACGGTGGGGAAGTCCGGGTCGGGCTCGGCCTGCTCGGCGACGAGGGCGGGGGCGGGGAAGCCGGCGCGCTCGAAGGCGGCGAGGAGGACGTCCTTGCCGACACCGTGCATCGCCGTGTAGACGGTGCGGGCGATGCGCGGGGAGTCGGGGGACAGGACCGCGTCCGTGCGGGCGAGGTAGGCGTCCAGGACGCTGTCGTCCAGGGTCTCCCAACCCTGGGTGGGGCGGGGGACGACGGTGAGGGACGGCACCGCGGCGATCTCCTGCGCGATGTCGATGTCCGCGGGCGGGACGATCTGGGAGCCGTCGCCGAGATAGACCTTGTAGCCGTTGTCGCGCGGCGGGTTGTGGCTCGCGGTGACCTCGACTCCGGCGACCGCCCCGAGGTGCCTTATCGCGTACGCGAGGACCGGCGTGGGGAGCGGGCGGGGCAGGACGGCGGCGCGCAGGCCCGCGCCCGTCATCACGGCGGCCGTGTCCCGGGCGAAGTCCTCCGACTTGTGGCGGGCGTCGTAGCCGATGACGACGAGGCCGTTCTCATGGCCCTGCTTCTTGAGGTACGCGGCGAGGCCGGCCGCGGCGCGGATGACGACCGTGCGGTTCATGCGCATCGGGCCGGCGCCGAGTTCGCCTCGCAGGCCCGCTGTGCCGAACTGGAGGGTGCCGCTGAAGCGGGCGGCGAGTTCCTCGACGTCCGCGGCCTCGATGAGCTTGGCGAGCTCGTCGCGGGTCTCCGGGTCCGGATCCTCGGCGAGCCACGCCTGGGCCCGGGCGATGAGATCGTCGTGCACGTCGGTCAACCTCTCGTTCTGGTGGTGGGGAGGGAGCTGAGGGTGGTGGGGATGGGCTTCGCCCCGGCCGCCCCTACCCGCCCCGTACCTGGGGCTGCCGCCCCCAGACCCCCGCTGTCGGCCTGAACGGCCTCGTCCTCAAACGCCGGACGGGCTGAAGACCGCGGACGGGACGGGCAGGGGCGGCGGGGGCGAAGAAAACCGCCTTACAGACGCCCCAGCACCTGCGCCAGCAGCGACCCCATCTGCGTGGCCGAGTCCCGCCCGGCCTGCAGAACCTCCTCGTGGTTCAGCGGCTCACCCGTCATCCCCGCGGCGAGGTTCGTCACCAGCGAGATCCCCAGCACCTCGGCCCCCGCCTCACGCGCTGCGATCGCTTCCAGCACCGTCGACATACCCACCAGGTCCGCCCCGATGACCCGGGCCATCCGGATCTCCGCCGGCGTCTCGTAGTGCGGCCCGGGGAACTGGGCGTAGACGCCCTCCTCCAGCGACGGGTCGATCTCCTTGCACAGGGCCCGCAGCCGCGGCGAGTACAGGTCCGTGAGGTCGACGAAGTTCGCGCCGATGATCGGGGACGTCGCCGTGAGGTTGATGTGGTCGCTGATCAGGACCGGCTGCCCGGGACGCATGCCCTCACGCAGACCGCCACAGCCGTTGGTGAGCACGATCGTCTTGCAGCCGGCGGCCACCGCGGTGCGCACCCCGTGCGAGACGGCGGCCACCCCACGGCCCTCGTAGTAGTGGGTGCGGCCCAGGAAGACCAGCGCACGCTTGTTGCCGATCCGGTACGAGCGGATCTTGCCGCCGTGCCCTTCCACCGCCGGCGGGGGGAATCCCGGCAGCTCGGTGACCTGGAACTCGGCCTCGGGTTCGCCGAGGGCGTCCACGGCCGGAGCCCAGCCGGAGCCCATCACGAGGGCGACGTCGTGGGTCTCGGCGCCCGTGAGTTCGCGCAGGCGTGCGGCGGCGGCGTCGGCGGCGGCGTGCGGGTCGCCCTGGATGTCGTCCGGAAGAAGAGATGCGTTCACGCGACTGAGGGTAGCCGGTTTGGGCCTACGCGCGTAGATGACAGAGCTCACGGGATGGCGATCGTTGTCTTGTCGTTTCCAACGAAGAGCGCGCCCGGAAGCGGCACGCTCACTCCTCGGGAATGAGGACGTCCTTGTCGTTGAAGACCTCGACGATGAAGATCAACAGGCGGCCGCGACTGACCGTGTACTCCACGAGGACGTTCTGTGTGAGCCGGATCGTACGGTCGTCGCCCGTGGAGCTTATGGGCCGTGACACCGAGAGGAACGGGTCGCGGGCCAGCAGCGCGATGCCTTTGTCGAACGCGTTGCGCTGCCTGTCGTCGAGCCGGTCACGGGCCTCGGCGGCCTGCACCGTGTAGTAGACGTCATACGTGGTGGGGGCCATGAGTTCTCCCGATGATGGGCCGATTCCCCCAGTTTAGAAGCCGCCCTGCGTCAGCACGGGCGCTTCCGCAGCTCCATCACGTAATCGTGTGGCGCGCCGGCCGACTCAGCCGCGTCCGCGACCTCGCCGAGGTACCGCGCCGACGGCAGCCCGCCCTCGTACGCGTTCAGCACGTACACCCACGCCGACTCCTCGCCCTCCAGCGTGTGCACGCGCACCCGCAGCCGGCGGTATATGCCGAGCCCGACGCCCTCCCAGCGGTCCAGGGAGTCCTCGTCCATCGGGGCGACGTCGTACAGCGCGACGAAGACCTGTTCGCCGGGTTCCTCGACGAGTGTGGCCAGCGCGCCGTCCCAGCCGAGCTGCTCGCCCCCGAACGTCAGTCGCCACCCGTTCAGCCAGCCGGTGGCGCGCAGCGGCGAGTGCGGGGCGCGGCGCGTCATCAGCCGCGCGTCGAGATTGCCGGCGTACGCGGCGTAGAGCGACATGGGGAGAGGGTACGGCAGGTGAATCGTGTGCCCCTCCCGTAACGGTGGTGTCTCGGGCGGGCCCCCAGGCAGTACCACGGTGATGCGTGCGGGACAATGGAGTACGTGACTCGGATCGTGATCATCGGTGGCGGACCCGGCGGATACGAGGCGGCCCTGGTGGCCGCCCAGCTCGGCGCGGAGGTGACCGTCGTCGACTGCGACGGTCTGGGCGGGGCGTCGGTGCTCACCGACTGCGTGCCGTCGAAGACCCTTATCGCCACGGCCGAGGTGATGACCACCTTCGATTCCTCGTACGAGGAGCTGGGAATCATCGTCGCCGACGACACCCCGCACATCGACACGCCCGCGCGCGTCGTCGGCGTGGACCTGGGCAAGGTCAACCGGCGTGTCAAGCGGCTCGCGCTCGCGCAGTCCCACGACATCACCGCCTCCGTCACGCGCGCCGGCGCCCGGGTCCTGCGCGGCCGCGGCCGGCTGGAGGGCATGCAGGGCCTCGACGGCTCGCGCAAGGTCGTCGTCCGTGCCGCCGACGGCACCGAGGAGACCCTCACCGCGGACGCCGTCCTCATCGCCACCGGCGGTCACCCGCGCGAGCTGCCCGACGCCCAGCCCGACGGCGAGCGCATCCTGAACTGGACCCAGGTCTACGACCTCGGCGAGCTGCCCGAGGAACTCATCGTGGTCGGTTCCGGTGTCACCGGCGCCGAGTTCGCCGGCGCCTACCAGGCGCTCGGATCGCGGGTCACCCTCGTGTCGTCCCGGGACCGCGTGCTGCCGGGTGAGGACCCGGACGCCGCCGCCGTCCTGGAGGACGTCTTCCGGCGCCGCGGCATGAACGTCATGGCGCGCTCGCGTGCCGCAGCCGCCAAGCGGGTCGGCGACCGGGTCGAGGTCACCCTCGCCGACGGCCGCGTCATCAGCGGCAGCCACTGCCTCATGGCCGTCGGTGCCATCCCGAACTCCGAGGGCATGGGCCTGGAGGAGGCCGGCGTCAAGCTGCGCGAGTCCGGGCACATCTGGACCGACAAGGTGTCCAGGACGACGGCCCCCGGCGTGTACGCGGCCGGTGACGTCACCGGAGTCTTCGCCCTCGCGTCGGTCGCGGCGATGCAGGGACGTATCGCCATGTACCACTTCCTCGGCGACGCGGTGGCCCCGCTGAACCTGAAGACGGTCTCCTCCAACGTCTTCACCGACCCCGAGATCGCCACCGTCGGCTACACCCAGGCGGACGTCGACGGGGGCAAGATCGACGCCCGGGTCGTCAAGCTCCCCCTCCTGCGCAACCCGCGCGCGAAGATGCAGGGCATCCGGGACGGCTTCGTCAAGATCTTCTGCCGGCCGGGCACGGGCATCGTGGTCGGCGGTGTGGTCGTGTCGCCACGCGCCTCGGAACTGATCCATCCGATCTCGATCGCGGTCGACAACAATCTGACGGTCGAACAGATCGCGAACGCCTTCACCGTGTACCCCTCCCTTTCGGGCTCGATCGCCGAGGTGGCACGGCAGCTCCACACGCGGAAGTCCGGCGGCGAACTCTGACGGCCGGAAGTGACTCCCTGCTGGTCACAGGGAGTTGTCGAGCATGCGTACGGCATAGGCGGCGGGACTAGGTCCTATACCACTCCTTGCCCTTGCGTGCGAACAACTTCTGTTATTCGGCGCAAACTGCTGAAACCAGACGGTCGTTGGGGTTACTGTCAGTTTCGTGTTCGCTGCAGAACGTCGCCAATTGATCCTCGAAATGGTGCGAGCGAACGGGGCCGTGTCGCTCCGTGAGCTCGCCCGCGTCGTCCAGACCTCCGAAGTGACCGTACGGCGGGACGTGCGCGCACTGGAGGCAGAAGGACTCCTCGACCGCCGGCACGGCGGTGCGGTATTGCCGGGCGGGTTCACGCGGGAGTCCGGCTTTCCGCAGAAGTCACATCTCGCGACCGCCGAGAAGACGGCCATCGCCGACCTCGCCGCGAATTTCGTGGAAGAGGGCGAGGCAATCGTCGTCGGGGCGGGGACCACCACACAGGAGCTGGCCCGCCGGCTCGCCCGGGTGCCCGGACTGACCGTCGTCACCAACTCCCTGCTGGTGGCGCAGGCGTTGGCCCATGCCAACCGGGTCGAGGTCGTGATGACCGGCGGGACGCTCCGCGGGTCGAACTACGCGCTGGTGGGCAGCGGTGCCGAGCAGTCCCTGCAGGGGCTGCGGGTGTCGCGGGCCTTCCTCTCCGGGAGCGGCCTGACCGCCGAGCGCGGTCTGTCCACGTCCAACATGCTCTCGGCCTCCGTCGACCGGGCCCTCGTCCAGGCGGCCGCGGAAGTCGTCGTCCTCGCCGACCACACCAAGCTCGGTACGGACACGATGTTCCAGACGGTGCCCACGGATGTCATCACCCGGCTGGTCACCGACGAGCCGCCGTCCCATGACGACCGTGCCCACACCGAGCTCCAGGCCCTGGCCGATCAGGGGGTGCAGATCGCCGTGGCCGGGGCGACCGGGAGCCCGGGGGGTGACGAGGTCCCGGCGCGGCGGCGTGCCCTGCCGGGGCCGCGGCGGGGTCAGGTGCCGGGCGGTGCCGCGGGGTTGCGGTCGGCCGCTGCGGTGCTGGGGGAGCAGGGGGCGGAGCGGGAACGTGAGCGGGCCCGGGTTGCGGATCTGCGGCGGCGTTAGGTTCGCCTATTCGCCGTAGGGGTTGGTGTAGTTGCGCGAGTGCCGGTTGTGTGTGGCTGGTCGCGCCCACGCGGCGGAGCCGCACATCGACACAGCCCCGCGCCCCTTGGGTCGGCTGCCCTCAGGTGCCTTTCAGGCCGCGCAGCGTCAAGTGCAGCAATCTGTCCGCCAGGTCCGGGTCTCCCGGCGTCTCCTCCGCCGCCAGCGCGATCGCGTGGGTCAGCTGGAGCAGGTCGCTGATCGAGACGTCCGGCCTCACGGCACCCGACTCCTGAGCCCGTGCCAGCAGCGCGCCGCCCGCATCCCTGATCGGGCCGCTGCACTGGGCCAGGGCCGAGGTGTTGTCGTACGAGACGGACATCAGGGACCTGGCCAGGCCGCGGTACTCGCCCGCATGGGTGACCATCTCGCGCAGCCACGTCACCAGGGCCGCGCAGGGCTCCGGAGCGTGCAGGAGTTCGCGGGAGCGGGTCAGCAGGTCGCCGACGGCGTCCTCGAAGACCGCACTCAACAGGGCGTCGCGGTTGGGGAAGTGGCGGTACAGCGTCCCGATCCCGACGCCCGCGCGGCGGGCCACGTCCTCCAGGGACGCGTCCGTGCCGTGGGCGGCGAAGGCGGACCGGGCCTCGGCCAGCAGGCGCTCATGGTTGCGGCGGGCATCAGCGCGCATGACACGCGGCTGGGCCGTCGGCGTCGCCGCCGCGCCTGAGTTCCCCGCACTCGCGCGCGAGGTCGCGCCCACCATGACTCTCACCTGCCCTCTCACGCGCCCTTGGCGTGCCTCCAGGATGCCATCGCGCCCGACTGCAACGCGCGTCGTCGAAGCCCTGGGTGCGCTGCTTGGTGAGTTCCAGGTTGTCGAGGCCGGCGAGTTCGATGACCTTGGCGCCGGAC
>NZ_JBSGVW010000023.1:0-148791 GCF_053608645.1 Streptomyces sp. NPDC055013 | reverse complement strand
GTCCGTCCTCGGACCGGCGGTTGGGGTCGGGCAGAGAGGTGCCGTTTCTTGACGCCGGCCACTGCGGGCGGACACCCCCCGGCACGTCCCCTTGCCGCCGTACGCGGGTACTGCGCCGCGGGGCTAGGCCAGGTGGCGTTCCACCGTTTCCACCTTGGAGGTGAGGCCGTCCGTCACGGTGGGCCTGATGTCGGCCTTGAGGACCAGGGATACGCGCGGGGCGCGTTCTTCTACTGCTGCCACGGCGCGCTTGACGACGTCCATGACCTCGTCCCAGTCGCCCTCGATCGAGGTGAACATCGCGTCGGTGCGGTTGGGCAGGCCCGACTCGCGGACCACGCGGACGGCGTCGGCGACGTACTCCCCCACGTCCTCGCCGACGCCGAGCGGCGTCACGGAAAACGCGACGATCATGCGCCGACGATTCCTTCCTTGCGGGCGCGGGTGGCGATCACCGCGTTCTCGGCCTCGCGCTTGAGCTTGCGGTCGGCGAAGAAGCCGCCGGTCGGCAGGACGGAGAGGACGAAGTAGAGCGCGGCGGTCTTCAGGGACCACTTGGTGCGGTTCCAGGCGTCCGCCCAGAAGATCACGTACAGGATGAAGAGAACGCCGTGGATCATGCCCATGGCAGGCACCGCGTTGAAGTCCGTGGTCCGCTTCAGCACCGAGCAGACGAGCAGGAGCAGGAACGACACCGCCTCGGGGGCCGAGACGAGGCGGAGGCGGCGGAGGGCGGTGGCGGTCTTGATGTCCACGGGTCACCTTCGGTGGGTTCAGTGGGAGGGATGTCGGTCGGCTCGGATCAGCTTGTGAACACAAGCACAAACTTCTCCCATTGTGGCAAACGCCGGCCACCGGGTCGGCATCGGGTGGGTGACAACGTCTGCGCGGCCGAGGAGGCTGGTCCCTGACGACGGGCGAGGGCGCGCGGGGCGGGCCGGGTGGCTGCCCTGGCGGAACGTCGCGCGGCAGGGGCAGATCTCGGCGACCGGCTTCGAGCAGTTGCACGCGTCCTTCTCGCCCGGGAAGCAGAGCGAGTTGGAGGAGCGGCGCAGCGCCCTGGTGATGCGGGACGAGGATGAGGACGGGGCGCCGCCGCGGTCGACCGTCGATCTGGGGAGGGGGACGGCGGTCATACGGCTCGGGACCGCTGACCTCTCCGGGGACCATCAGGGGTGAAGTCCGTCTCTGGGATCTGTTGGCGGCAGGCCCCGGCGGCTACCTTCGCTGCGTGGCGATGTTCCGACTGCAAGGCAGCAAGGTGCTCGCCGTCGACATGACAGGCGATGCCGTGAAGGCGAAGAACGGCTCGATGGTCGCGTACGACGGGCAGATGGCCTTCAAGAAGATGAGCGGCGGCGGTGAGGGCATCCGGGGCATGGTGACCCGGCGGCTCACCGGTGAGCAGATGACGCTGATGGAGGTGAAGGGGCATGGGACGTGCTGGTTCGCGGACCGGGCCTCCGAGATCAATCTCGTGAACCTCCAGGGAGACAAGCTCTACGTGGAGTCGAGCAATCTGCTCGCGACCGACGGAGGGCTGCGGACCGGCACGTCCTTCACGGGGATGCGCGGCGCCTCGCAGGGCAACGGGCTGTTCACGACCACCATCGAGGGGCACGGGCAGGCGGCGATCATGTCGGACGGGCCGGCCGTCGTGCTGCGGGTCAGCTCGCAGTACCCGCTGACCGTCGATCCGGGAGCCTACGTGGCCCACCAGGGGAATCTGCGGCAGTCCTTCCAGTCCGGTGTGACCTTCCGCACCCTCATGGGCGAGGGCGGTGGCGAGGCCTTCCAGATCCGGTTCGAGGGAGACGGGCTGGTGTACGTACAGCCGAGCGAGCGGAACACGATCGCGGGGGATGTCTGAGATGACCTTCCGTGAGATCAACTCCAAGATGGTCGAGGCGACCGTCATGTCGGGGCAGCGGCTGTTCAGTCAGCGCGGGGCGATGCTCGCCTACAAGGGCGAGGTGTCCTTCACCCCCAACACGGCCGGTGGCCAGGGCGGGATCATGTCGATGATCGGGCGCCGGGTGGCGAACGAGGACACCCCGCTGATGACCGTCGAGGGCAACGGCACGGTGCTCTTCGGGCACGGCGGCCACCATGTCCAGGTGATCAACCTCGCCGGCGACACCCTGTGTGTCGAGGCGGACCGCCTCCTCGCCTTCGAGGGCACCCTTCAGCAGGGCACGATGTTCCTCGGCTCGCAGGGCGGGGTGATGGGCATGGTCCGCGGGCAGATCAGCGGGCAGGGGCTGTTCACGACCACCCTCAAGGGGCACGGGGCCGTGGCTGTCATGGCGCACGGGGGCGTCTTCGAGATCCCGATCACCCCGCAGCGGCCCGTGCACGTCGACCCCCAGGCCTACGTCGCCCACCACGGCGACGTGCGCAACAAGCTGTCCACGGCCCTGGGCTGGCGCGACATGGTGGGCCGCGGCTCCGGCGAGGCCTTCCAGCTGGAGCTCAGCGGCAACGGTGCGGTGTACGTCCAGGCGTCTGAGGAGAAACTGTGAGCGCCCCCTACGGAACCCCCGGCGGCCCCGCGGTCCTCGACCCGACGACGCTGCCGTCCGACGACAACGTCAACGCCTACACCTTCTGCGTGGAGCTCAAGGGGAGCCAGTGGTTCCTGCAGAAGGGGAAGATGATCGCCTACTACGGCTCGATGGACTTCAACGGCGTCGGGCACGGCCGACTCGACCGACTTGTCCGTACGTCCTTCCATTCGCCACTGCACGCGAGCGACTGGGTCGTGGCGGAGGGCAGCGGAAAGATGCTGCTGGCCGACCGGGCCTTCGACGTCAATTCGTACGACCTCGAAGACGGCAACCTGACCATTCGCTCCGGCAATCTGCTCGCTTTTCAGCCAACTCTCGCTCTCAAGCAATCGATCGTGCCGGGTTTTCTGACACTCATCGGAACCGGAAAGTTCGTGGCCGCATCTAACGGTCCGGTGGTGTTCATGGAACCCCCGATCCGGGTGGACCCGCAGGCGCTCGTCGGCTGGGCCGACTGCCCCTCCCCGTGCCATCACTACGACCATGGCTACATGACCGGCGTGATGGGCGGTCTACGTGCACTGACAGGCCTCGGCGGGGCCTCCGGAGAGGAGCATCAGTTCGAGTTCGTCGGAGCCGGTACGGTCCTGCTCCAGTCGAGCGAGACCCTCATGGCCGAGCAGGCCACGGGGGCGGTTCCACCGGAGCCCGGAGTGCCTGGTTCCGGAGGGACGCACACAGGCCCTTCACATCAGGCCGGGGCACCGCGCCTTCCCGGACAGCTGGGAGACCTCCAGCGTCGCTTCGGGCTGTGAGCGGTAGTCTGCGGAGTGTGACATCGAACGTGTGCGCACACAGTCGTGTCACAGAAAACCCTCACTAGTTCGCCTTTCAACTTTTTAGGTAGACTTCATTCATGGAGACCGAGACGGCCACCCGCTGGCTGACCGATGCGGAGCAGTGCGCCTGGCGCACCCACCTGGAGGTCAACAGGCTGTTGACGTACCAGCTCGAAAAAGACCTGCAGCCGTTCGGCCTGACAATGAACGACTACGAGATCCTGGTGAACCTGTCCGAGTCGGAGGACGTACGGATGCGGATGAGCGACCTCGCGTCGGCCACCCTCCAGTCCAAGAGCCGCCTCTCCCACCAGATCACCCGCATGGAGAACGCGAACCTGGTTCGACGTGAGAACTGCGAGTCCGACCGCCGCGGGCTCTACGCGGTTCTCACCGAGCACGGCATGGAGACGATGAAGAAGGTCGCGCCGCACCATGTGGCGTCCGTGCGGAGGCACTTCATCGACCTGCTGTCCACCGACGCCCTGGGGGAGCTCGACAAGGGCCTCAAACCGATCGCGGAGCATCTGCGCGGGCAGCGCGGACGTCCGTGACACCCAGGTAGGTCCTCACTGACGGATCTGGGTGAGCGGCAGGCGGAGTTCGAACAGGGCGCCGCCTGCCGGGGCGTCGCGGACCGTGAGTGTGCCGCCGTGGCGTGCGGCCACGTCCCGGGCGATGGCGAGTCCGAGCCCGGCGCCGCCGTCGTCGCGGGTGCGGGCCTCGTCCAGCCGTACGAACCGCTCGAAGATCCGCTCCCGGTCGGCCTCGGCCACCCCGTCCCCGTCGTCCGCCACAGCCGCCACCGCCCAGTTCCCGTCCCGCCCGACGGACACGGTGACCGTCTCCCGGGCGTGCCGCTGAGCGTTGTCGAGCAGGTTCCCCAGGACCCGCTCCAACTGTCCCCGCGACCCGGCCACTTCGACGACCACCGCCTCGACGGTCACGTTCTCCCGGCCCCGCGCCTCCCGCCGCGCCACCTCACCCAGGTCGACCCGCTTGTCGCCGGGCCCCTCCCCCGCGTCCAGGCGGGCGAGCAGCAACAGGTCGGCGGCCAGGCGCTGCAGTCGTACGGTGTCCTCCACCGCGCCCGGCACGTCCAGCAACTCCGGGTGGGCGACGCCCACTTCGAGCTGGGTGCGCAGGGAGGCGATCGGGCTGCGCAGCTCGTGCGAGGCGTCGGCGACGAACCGGCGCTGGCGCTCCACGGATGTCTCCAGTGCGGCCAGCGTCTCGTTGGTGGTGCGGGCGAGCCTGGCGACCTCGTCGTGCGTGTCCGGCTCCGGGACGCGCCGGGCGAGGTCCTCGGACGCGGTGATCGCGGCCATCTCGCGCCGGATGCCCTCGACGGGGCGCAGTGCGCGCCGGGTGACCAGCCAGGTCACGGCCGCTACGACGCCGAGCAGCAGCGGGAAGCCGATGAGCATGACGGTGAGCGCGGTGTTCACGGCGCTCTGCTCGGCCTCCAGCGAGCCGCCGGCCCAGACGGTGAGCGTGCCGCGGTCGTCGGTGTCCACCGGGACGGCGGCGAAGCGGTAGTCGGCGGTGTCGCCGTCGATCGTCGCGGAGCCGTCGGTGAGCTCGCTCACCTGGCCGATCTCGCCGGCGTCCTGGGCGGTGTCGTCACCCTTGTCGTCGTCCGCGTCGTCGTCGGCGTCCTCGCCGCCCGAACCTGCGGTGGTGCCCGTGCCCCCCGTGTCACCCTTGCGCGGCTGCGGCTTCACGGTGTCGGTGCCCGTGCCGCTGATCCGCTCCAGGTCCTCGGTGGCCGCGACGAGCGTGCCGTTCGCGTCGACGACCTGGACCGGGCTGTCGTCGTCGATGTCCAGCTGGTCGTACGGCTTCCCGGCGCTGAGCTGGGCGACGACGTTCTGCGCCGTGCGCTCCGCGTCGTTGCCCGCCTGGTCGATCAGGTTGGACCGCAGCGACAGCAGCACCGCCGCGCCGGCCGCGACCAGAGCCACGGCCACCACGAGGGTGGCGGCGAGCGTGGCCCGTGACCGGACCGAGCCGAAGAGCCGTCTCATCGTTGCGCCTCCAGCCGGTACCCGGCGCCGCGGACCGTCTTGATGAGCCCCGCGCGCAGCTTGCGCCGCAGGGTGCTGACGTACACCTCGACGATGTTCGGATCGCCCTCGTAGGCGAAGTCCCAGACGTGCTCCAGGATCTCGGCCTTGGACACCACCTCCCCGGCCCGCAGCACGAGCTGCTCCAGGACCGAGAACTCCTTGGTGGTGAGGGACACCTCGTCGTCGCCGAGGAAGACCCGGCGGGCGGCGGTGTCGACCTTGAGGTCGCCGTGGACGTGCACGGGCGAGGCCCCGGCGCCCTGGCCCCCACGCCGCAGCAGCGCCTTGACGCGGGCGACGAGGACGACGTAGGAGAACGGCTTGGTGAGGTAGTCGTCGGCGCCGGTGTCCAGCCCCTCGGCCTCGTCGTACTCGCCGTCCTTGGCGGTGAGCATCAGGATCGGCACGTCGTGGCCGGCGCCGCGCAGGGCGGCGCAGACGCGGTAGCCGTTCATGCCGGGCAGCATGATGTCGAGGATCACGAGGTCGTACGACCCCTCCGAGGCCCGGTACAGCCCTTCCCGGCCGTCGTGGACGACGTCCACGGCGTATCCCTCGGCGGTCAGGCCCTTGGCGAGCGACAGGGCCAGCCGCTTCTCGTCCTCCACGATCAACAGGCGCATGCGTAAAGGTTCGCAAAGCGAAGCTGAAGATCTCTTCAGGGGGCTTCAGGTTCCTCTCAGCGTCGGTTCGGCAGATTGGTCCTCGTCGAAACGAAGCGACATGAAGTCACACGAAGAGACGCGAAACGCAACGCCCGGGAGGGAACCCCATGAAGCGCAACATCGTCATCGCCACCGTCACCGCCGCGGCTCTGATCGGCGGCGGCACCGTCGCGGCCTACGCGTCGGCCGACGACGGCAACGCGCCCACCCAGCGTCAGACGAGCGTCCGGGTCGCCGACGACCGGAACGACGACGCCGATGACCGCAATGAAGCGGCCGACGACCGGGACGACGCGACCGACGACCGCAACGACGCCGCGGACGACCGGAACGACGACGCCACCGAGGCCCGCGGCTCCAAGATCACGGCCGTCGACGCGATCGCCGGCGCGCTGAAGAACACGCCGGGCACGGCCGTCTCCGCCGACCGGGACGACGACGGCGCCGGCGCCTGGGACGTGAACGTCGTCAAGGGCGACGGCACCGAGTACAGCGTCCAGGTCTCCCCCGACACCGCCAAGGTCGTCGGCGCCCAGCGCGACGACGACGATGACAACGACGGCCGCGAGGACCTCGCCGCGCTGAAGGGCGCGAGCGTGGACGCCCGCGAGGCCGCCGAGGCCGGCGCGGCGAAGGGCACCGTCACCGACGTCGACCTGGACGACGACGGCCCCGTGGCCTGGAGCGTGGAGACCACGAAGGGCGAGTGGAAGGTCGACCTCAAGACGGGCAAGGTCACCCAGGACCACGACGACGACACCGCCCAGGACGACCGCGACGGCGACGACGACTGACGTCGGGACGTCAGCGCGTCGTACGAGGGGTACGGGATGTCCCGTACCCCTTTTCGCATGCCGCGCCGCGGGCCACCGCCACCGCCGTCACCAGCATCAGCGCACCGGTGACCGCGAAGCACACCCCCGCCGGCAGCCACCCGACGAGCACGCCGGCCGCCGCGGCACCGCCCGTGATGCCCGCGTTGACAGCCGTGTTGACCCAGGCCCCGGCCTGGACCCGGGCCTCGGGCGCGGCGGTCTCGTCGGCGATGAGGTACGCGGTGGTGATCAGCGGGGACACGAAGACACCGGCGACCGCGACCGCCACGGCCAGGGTGCCGAGCCCCTGCGCCAGCCCGGCACCGCACAGCGCCAGCCCCAGTCCGGCCGCCTGCACGGACAGCCGGGTCGCGGCTGAGGCCCGCCACTCGACGGCCCCGTTGAGCAGCCCGCCGACGGCGCTTCCGGCGGACAGGGCGGCGAGCACCCAGGCCGCACCGCCGGCGCCGTGACCGTGCCCGTCCGCGAAGGCCACGACCAGCAGGTCGACCACGCCCAGTGCCAGGCCGACCGCCGCCGCGGCGATCACCGGCCGGCCCAGTCCGCGCAGCACCCGCCGCCCGGCCGCGTCCGGCCCCGGCTCGCGCCCGCCGGCCGGCACGGCACGCACCACGGGCGACGACACGAACCCGGCGGTTCCCACCACCATCAGCGCCGCGCCCACGACGATGCCGGCCGCCGGCGGAGCGAACCCGACGAGCAGGCCCACCAGCAACGGCCCCGAGACGAAGAGCAGTTCCTCCGCGACGGCGTCGAGACTGTACGCCCGCTGCATCAGCGCCCGGTCCGGCGCCAGCCGCCCCCACACGGCCCGCATGGTGGGCCCGAGCGGCGGAGTGCAGGCACCGGCGAGACCGCTGACGGCGGCGATGACGAGGGGCGAGGCGGCGCCGGGACGCCAGAGCAGCACCGCCAGCAGACCGAGCAGCCCGGTGTGGGCCGCGACCATCGGCACGAGCGCCCTGCGCGGCCCGTACCGGTCGATGAGGGCCGCCCTCGCCGGCGACAGGAAGACGCTGGTCGCGGAGAACAGCGCCATCACCACACCCGCCACCGCGTACGACCCGGAGGCCCGGGTCACGGCGAGCATCACGGACAGCGGGGCGATGCCGTACGACAGCCGGCCGATCAGGGCTGCGACGAAGGTACGGCGGGCATGGGGGATCCGGAGAACGGCGGCATACGAAGGCCGCACGACATGCGTGGAAGACACGGGAGTTCCTCGACTCGAGGCGGAAAAGGGGACGCCGTATCGCCGCGCCGGTCACGACCGAGCGGTCGTTCACCGCGCGCGGGCAGGCGTGCCCTATGCCATGAGGAGGTACATGCGGGTCAACCTAGCAGCGGAAGGCGGCAGTTGACCATGGGGAAACTCCCGGGGCGCTGCGGAGGTCAGGCCCCCGTAAGCCCTTCCACCAGCTCGTCCGCCGCCCGGTACGGGTCCAGCTCGCCGGCGACGATCTTCTCCGCCAGTGCCCCGAGCCTGCGGTCGCCGTGCAGGTCCGCGATGCGTTCGCGCAGGGCGGTGACGGCGATGGTCTCGACCTCGCGGGCGGCACGAGCACGGCGGCGTTCGGTGAGGACCCCGCGCTCCTCCATCCAGGCGCGGTGCTTCTCCAGGGCCTCCACGACCTCGTCGATGCCCTCCGCGCGGGCGGCGACCGTCTTGACGATCGGCGGGCGCCAGTCGCCGGGGCCGCGGGACTCGCCGAGGCCGAGCATGTGGTTGAGCTCGCGGGCGGTGGCGTCGGCGCCGTCACGGTCGGCCTTGTTGACGACGTACACGTCGCCGATCTCCAGGATGCCCGCCTTGGCCGCCTGGATGCCGTCACCCATGCCAGGGGCCAGCAGGACGACGCTCGTGTCCGCCTGGGAGGCGATCTCCACCTCCGACTGGCCGACCCCGACCGTCTCGACGAGCACCACGTCGCAGCCGGCGGCGTCCAGGACGCGGATCGCCTGCGGGGCGGCCCACGCAAGGCCGCCCAGGTGGCCGCGCGTCGCCATCGAGCGGATGTAGACGCCGGGGTCGGAGGCGTGGTCCGACATCCGGACCCGGTCGCCGAGCAGCGCGCCGCCGGAGAAGGGCGAGGACGGGTCGACGGCCAGGACGCCGACCCGCTTGCCCTGCTTGCGGTACGCCGTCACGAGCGCCGACGTGGATGTCGACTTGCCGACTCCGGGCGAACCCGTGAGCCCGACGACATACGCGTTGCCCGTGAGCGGCGCCAGCGCCTCCATGACCTCCCTGAGTTGCGGGGACGCCCCCTCCACCAAGGAGATCAGCCGGGCCACGGCCCGCGGCCGGCCCTCCCTCGCCTGGGCGACGAGTGTGGAGACGTCCTGCATCACTGCTCCGTTCAGAAAGGAAACGTACGAGGTCTCAGGCCTTTGGTACCCGCACGATCAGCGCGTCACCCTGGCCGCCACCGCCGCACAGGGCGGCCGCGCCGACGCCGCCGCCGCGCCGCTTCAGCTCGAGGGCCAGGTGCAGGACGAGCCGCGCACCGGACATGCCGATCGGGTGACCCAGGGCGATGGCTCCGCCGTTGACGTTCACCCTTTCCGATGACACCCCGAGGTCCTTCATTGACTGCACCGCGACGGCGGCGAAGGCCTCGTTGATCTCGATCAGGTCGAGGTCGGCGACCTCCAGGCCCTCCTTCTTCAGGGCGTGCTCGATGGCGTTCGAGGGCTGGGACTGGAGCGAGTTGTCCGGACCCGCCACATTGCCGTGGGCGCCGATCTCGGCGATCCAGTCCAGGCCGAGCTCCAGCGCCTTGGCCTTGCTCATGACGACGACCGCGGCGGCGCCGTCGGAGATCTGCGAGGCCGAGCCCGCCGTGATCGTGCCGTCCTTGGAGAAGGCGGGGCGCAGCTTGCCCAGGGACTCCGCCGTGGTGTCGCCGCGGATGCCCTCGTCCTTGCTGAAGAGGACCGGGTCGCCCTTGCGCTGCGGGATCTCGACCGGAGTGATCTCGGCCTCGAACAGGCCGTTCTTCTGCGCGGCGGCGGCGCGCTGGTGGGACTGGGCGGCGATCTCGTCCTGCGCGGGGCGCTGGATGCCGAGGCGGGTGTTGTGCTTCTCCGTGGACTCGCCCATGGCGATGCCCTCGAAGGAGTCGGTCAGACCGTCGTACGCCATCGAGTCGAGCATCTCGATCGCGCCGTACTTGAAGCCCTCGCGGGACTTCGGCAGCAGGTGGGGGGCGTTGGTCATGGACTCCTGACCACCCGCGACGATCACGTCGAACTCGCCGGCGCGGATCAGCTGGTCCGCGAGCGCGATCGCGTCGAGGCCCGACAGACACACCTTGTTGATGGTGAGCGCCGGGACGTTCATCGGGATTCCGGCCTTGACCGCGGCCTGGCGCGCCGGGATCTGCCCCGCCCCGGCCTGCAGCACCTGGCCCATGATCACGTACTGCACCTGGTCGCCGCCGATCCCCGCACGGTCGAGGGCGGCCTTGATCGCGAAGCCGCCGAGGTCGGCTCCGGAGAAGGACTTCAGCGAGCCCAGCAACCGTCCCATGGGCGTACGGGCCCCCGCGACGATCACCGAGGTACTGCTGTTCGTTCCAGACATGAGGTGCGATCCCCTTCCGGCTGCACTGCCGAGGAGTGAACGAGGGTTTACTTCGAATGTACTGATGGCACTCCGTGCCGTCACCGGGCCGTCGGTGTGATCGCTGGCACGTTGCGTAACCATCGCCGTCGCGCTGCACTGAATTCCATGCTGACGCGAATCGACCACATCGGGATCGCCTGTTTCGACCTGGACAAGACCGTGGAGTTCTACCGGGCCACCTACGGCTTCGAGGTGTACCACTCCGAGGTCAACGAGGAGCAGGGCGTCCGCGAGGCCATGCTCAAGATCAACGACACCTCCGACGGCGGTGCCTCCTACCTGCAGCTTCTCGAACCCACCCGCCCGGACTCCACCGTCGCCAAGTGGCTCGACAAGAACGGCGAGGGTGTCCACCACATCGCTTTCGGTACGGCGGATGTGGACGGCGACGCCGCCGACATCAAGGGGAAGGGCGTACGCGTTCTGTACGAAGAGCCCCGGCGCGGCTCCATGGGGTCACGAATCACCTTCCTGCACCCGAAGGATTGCCACGGCGTACTGACAGAACTGGTCACTTCGGCGCCTGTTGAGTCACCTGAGCACTGACCCTCGTACATATGGGCCGGTAGGGTTGGGGGCGGTCGCCGCTCAGTCCAGGGCGACCCGGTCCTGCCTTTTGACGGCGGGACCGAGCCGGGGTCCGGGTTTCGGGGGGCGAGGGTGGGGCAACAGCCCGTGCTCCGCCGTTGATCTGACACCATTCCCCGGGGGCCCCGTTCGGCGGATGGACGGTGCTCGTACGGACAGACTTGCGACCAGGGGACGGATGGGACCGCGCAGTGCGGGGCTACGAACGCCAGGAGCGAGAGCCGGCGGCTGACGTCGACCACCTCTCTCGGTTCGAGGCCGAGATGGATCGGCTGAAGACCGAGCGGGAAAAGGCGATCCAGCACGCCGAGGACCTCGGCTACCAGGTCGAGGTGCTGCGCGCCAAGCTGCACGAGGCGCGGCGGACCATCATGTCCCGGCCCGCCTTCGACGGCGGGGACATCGGCTATCAGGCCGAGCAGCTGCTGCGCAATGCCCAGGTCCAGGCGGACCAGCTCCGCCAGGACGCCGAGCGCGAGCTCAGCCAGGTCCGGGCGCAGACCCAGCGGATCCTTCAGGAGCACGCGGAGAACGCGGCCCGTCTTCAGGCCGAGCTGCACCAGGAGGCGGTGACCCGCCGCCAGCAGCTCGACCAGGAGCTGGCCGAGCGCCGCCAGACCGTCGAGTCGCATGTCAACGAGAACGTGGCGTGGGCGGAGCAGCTACGCGCCCGCAGCGAGTCGCAGGCCCGCCGGCTCCTCGACGAGTCGCGTGCCGAGGCCGAGCAGGCCATGTCGGCCGCGCGTACCGAGGCCGAACGGCTCACCGGCGAGGCCCGGCAGCGCCTCACGGGCGCGGCCGAGGAGGCCCGCGCCGAGGCCGAGCAGATCCTGCTCCGGGCCCGCACGGACGCCGAGCGGCTGCTGAACGCCGCGTCCACTCAGGCCCAGGAGGCCACCGACCACGCCGAGCAGCTGCGCAGCTCCACGGCGACCGAGTCGGACAGCGCCCGCCGCCAGGCCACCGAGCTCAGCCGGGCCGCCGAGCAGCGCATGACGGAGGCCGAGGAGGCGCTGCGCAAGGCGCAGTCCGAGGCCGAGAAGCTGGTCGCCGAGGCCACGACGGCCGCCGAGAAGGCCCTGTCGAGCGCCGAATCGGCCAACGAACAGCGCATGCGTACGGCCAAGGAGCAGGTCGCCCGGCTGGTCAGCGAGGCCACCAAGGAGGCCGAGAGCACCAAGTCGGACGCCGAGCAGGTCGTCGCCGACGCCCGCGCGGAGGCCGAGAAGATCGTCGCCGAGGCCTCCGAGAAGGCCCGCACGCTCACCGCCGAGGAGAGCGCGACCCAGCTGTCGAAGGCGGCCAAGACCGCCGAGGACGTCCTCAACAAGGCGCAGGAGGACGCTCAGAACACCACCAAGGCCGCGGCCGAGGAGGCCGAGCGGATCCGCACGGAGGCCGAATCCGAGGCGGACCGGCTGCGGGCCGAGGCGCACGACATCGCCGAGCAGCTCAAGGGCTCGGCGAAGGACGACACCAAGGAGTACCGCGCCAAGACCGTCGAGCTCCAGGAGGAGGCCCGACGGCTGCGCGGCGAGGCCGAGCAGCTGCGCTCCGAGGCGGTCGCCGAGGGCGAGAAGATCCGCGCGGAGGCCCGCAAGGAGGCCGTCCAGCAGATCGAGGAGGCGGCCAAGACCGCCGAGGAGCTGCTGTCCAAGGCCAGGCAGGACGCGGACGAGCTGCGCCAGAAGGCCACCACGGACAGCGAGAAGGTCCGCACCGAGGCCATCGAGCGGGCGACGACGCTGCGCCGGCAGGCCGAGGAGACCCTCCAGCGCACCCGCCAGGAGGCCGAACGGCACCGTGACGAGGTCGTCGAGCAGGCCGAGGGCATCAAGGCCGACGCCGAGCAGGCCGCCCGTGAGCTGCGCGAGGAGACCGAGCGCGGCGTCGAGGCCCGCCGGGCCGAGGCCGCCGAGGAGCTGACGCGCCTTCACACCGACGCCGAGCAGCGGCTCGCGACGGCCGAAGAGGCGCTCACCGACGCCCGTGAGGAGGCCGCGCGCATCCGGCGCGAGGCCGGCGAGGAGTCCGACCGGCTGCGCACCGAGGCGGCCGAGCGGATCCGCACCCTCCAGCAGCAGGCCGAGGAGGAGGCCGACCGGCTCCGCAACGAGGCCGCGTCGGACGCGTCCGCGTCCCGGGCCGAGGGCGAGGCCGTCGCCGTACGCCTCAGGTCGGAGGCCGCGGCCGAGGCCGAGCGGCTGAAGTCGGAGGCACAGGACACCGCCGACCGGGTCCGTGCGGAGGCGCAGGCCGCCGCCGAGCGGCTCGGCACCGAGGCGTCCGAGACGCTGGCCGCCGCCCAGGAGGAGGCGACCCGGCGCCGCCGCGAGGCCGAGGACCTCCTCGGCTCCGCCCGCCAGGAGGCCGACCAGGAGCGCGAGCGGGCCCGCGAGCAGAGCGAGGAGCTGCTGGCTGTCGCCCGGGGCCGGGTGGAGGAGGCGCAGACCGAGGCGGTGCGGCTGGTCGAGGAGGCCGACCGGCGCGCCACCGAGATGGTCTCCGCGGCCGAGCAGCACGCCCAGCAGGTCCGCGACGCCGTGTCCGGGCTGCACGAGCAGGCCCAGGAGGAGATCACCGGCCTGCGCAGCGCCGCCGAGCACGCGGCGGACCGTACCCGCCGGGAGGCCGAGGAGGAGTCGGACCGGGTCCGCTCCGACGCCTACGCCGAGCGGGAGCGGGCCAGCGAGGACGCGGGCCGCGTCCGGCGCGAGGCGAACGAGGAGTCGGCCGCCGCCAAGTCCCTCGCCGAGCGAACCGTCGGGGAGGCCATCGCCGAGGCGGACCGGCTGCGGGCGGACGCCACCGAGCACGCGCAGCGCATCCGTACCGAGGCCTCCGACAAGATCGCCGAGGCCGAGCAGGCCGCGTCCCGCACCCGCGCGGACGCCCGCGACGACGCCAACCGGATCCGTTCGGACGCGGCGACGCAGGCCGACACCCTCATCACCGAGGCGCGTTCCGAGGCGGAGCGGCTGCAGTCGGAGACGGTCACGGAGGCCGACCGGGTGCGCACCGAGGCGCTCGCCAAGGCCGAGAAGCTGGTCGGGGACGCCACGTCGGACGCGGAGCGGCTGCGCGCCGAGGCCGCCGAGACGGTGGGGTCGGCCCAGCAGCACGCGGAGCGCACCCGCAGCGAGTCCGAGCGGGTCAAGGCCGAGGCGGCCGCGGAGGCCGAACGGCTCGTGTCCGCCGCCCGTGAGGAGGCCGAGCGCACCCTCGACGAGGCACGCAAGGACGCGGGCAAGCGGCGCCAGGACGTGGCCGAGCAGGTCGACAAGCTCATCACGGAGACCACCGCCGAGGCGGACAAGCTGCTCACCGAGGCGCAGCAGCAGGCGCACAAGACGACCGCGGACGCCGAGGCGCAGGCCGACACCATGGTGGGCGCCGCCCGCAAGGAGGCCGACCGGCTGGTCTCCGAGGCGACGGTGGAGGGCAACTCGCGGGTGGAGAAGTCCCGTACGGACGCGGACGAGCTGCTCGTCGGCGCGCGCCGGGACGCCACCTCGATAAGGGAGCGCGCCGAGGAGCTGCGCGACCGCATCACGAACGAGATCGAGGAGCTGCACGAGCGGGCCCGCCGCGAGGCCTCCGAGACGATGAAGTCGACCGGCGACCGGTGCGACGCCCTCATCAAGGCCGCCGAGGAGCAGCTGTCCAAGGCGCAGGCGAAGGCCAAGGAACTGGTTTCGGAGGCCAACTCCGAGGCGGGCAAGGTCCGCATCGCCGCCGTGAAGAAGGCCGAGGGCCTGCTGAAGGAGGCCGAGCAGAAGCGCTCCTCGCTGATCAAGGAGGCCGAGGAGCTCAGGGCCGAGGCGATCCGCGAGGCCAAGCGCACGGTCGAGGAGGGCAAGCGCGAGCTGGAGGTCCTCGTCAGGCGCCGGGAGGACATCAACGCCGAAATCTCCCGTGTCCAGGACGTCCTGGAGGCGTTGGAGTCCTTCGAGACACCGGGCGGCGGCAAGGACAACGGGGTCAAGGCAGGTGCGACGGTGGGCGCCCCTCGATCGGGTGGCAAGTCGTCAGACAGCTAGCGGAACGAGCGGGTTCCGGTGTCTCCTGGGGCCTTTGACCAAGTTTTTGGCAAGCCGTCCGACGGTTAGCCACTCAAAAGGGGTCTCATTCTCCAGATCAAACACGTATCCGCTCGATGACACACCGCTTCGGCCCCTAGGATTCCACTTATCACCTCACCGGTCTCATTCGACAGGAACCCCATGAGCGACACTTCCCCCTACGGCTTCGAGCTTGTGCGGCGTGGGTACGACCGCGCGCAGGTGGACGAACGCATCTCGAAGCTCGTCTCCGACCGCGACAGCGCTCTGGCCCGCATCACCGCTCTGGAAAAGCGCATCGAGGAGCTCCACCTCGAGACGCAGAACGCCCAGGCCCAGGTAACCGACGCCGAGCCGTCGTACGCCGGCCTCGGCGCGCGTGTCGAGAAGATCCTCCGCCTCGCCGAGGAAGAGGCCAAGGATCTGCGCGAGGAGGCACGCCGCGCCGCCGAGCAGCACCGCGAGCTCGCCGAGTCGGCGGCCCAGCAGGTCCGCAACGACGCAGAATCGTTCGCTGCCGAGCGCAAGTCCAAGGCGGAGGACGAGGGCGTCCGCATCGTCGAGAAGGCCAAGAGTGACGCCTCGCAGCTGCGTGCCGAGGCCCAGAAGGACGCGCAGTCCAAGCGCGAGGAGGCCGACGCCCTCTTCGAGGAGACCCGCGCCAAGGCCGCGCAGGCCGCCGCCGACTTCGAGACGAACCTCGCCAAGCGCCGCGAGCAGTCCGAGCGCGACCTGGCGTCCCGTCAGCAGAAGGCGGAGAAGCGCCTCGCGGAGATCGAGCACCGCGCGGAGCAGCTGCGCCTGGAGGCCGAGAAGCTGCGCACGGACGCCGAGCGCCGGGCCCGCCAGACGGTGGAGACGGCTCAGCGTCAGGCCGAGGACATCGTGGCCGACGCGAACGCCAAGGCCGACCGGATCCGTTCGGAATCCGAGCGCGAGCTCGCGGCTCTCACCAACCGCCGCGACAGCATCAACGCTCAGCTGACGAACGTCCGCGAGATGCTGGCGACCCTCACGGGCGCCGCGGTGGCCGCCGCCGGCACCCCGGCCGAGGACGAGCCGATCTCCCGCGGTGTTCCGGCGCAGCAGACCCGGTAACCGTTCGGCGTACGTCGTCTGAACATCTGTGAAGCCCCTTGCCACTCGGGTGGCAGGGGGCTTTACGGCGTTTTAGCGTGGTCGGCATGATCGAGCTCGAGGGGCTGACGAAGCGGTACGGCGACAAGGTGGCGGTCAACAACCTCACCTTCACCGTCAGACCCGGCATCGTCACCGGGTTCCTCGGCCCCAACGGCGCCGGGAAGTCCACGACCATGCGGATGATCCTCGGCCTCGACTACCCCACCGCCGGCGGCGTCCGGATCGACGGCAAGCGCTACGACCAGCTCAAGGACCCGCTGACGTACATCGGCGCGCTGCTAGAGGCCAAGGCCTGGCACGGCGGGCGCAGCGCCCACAACCACCTGCTGTGCCTCGCCCAGAGCAACGGCATCCCGAGGAGCCGGGTGCGCGAGGTGCTGGACACGGTCGGGCTGACGGCGGTCGCGCGCAAGAAGACCAAGGGCTTCTCCATGGGTATGGGGCAGCGGCTCGGTATCGCGGGCGCGCTGCTCGGCGATCCGCGGATCCTGATGTTCGACGAGCCGGTCAACGGGCTCGACCCCGAGGGCATCCACTGGATCCGGAACCTGATGAAGTCCCTGGCCGCCCAGGGGCGGACGGTGTTCGTCTCCAGTCACCTGATGAGCGAGATGGCGCTGACCGCGGACCACCTCGTCGTCATCGGTCAGGGGCGGCTGCTGGCCGACACGTCCATGGCCGACTTCATCGAGCGCAACTCACGGTCGTACGTCCGGATCCGCACCCCGCAGCGGGAGCGGCTGCTCGACGTCCTGCCCACGGCCGGGATCACGGCCGTGCAGACGGGTGACGGCACGCTCGAAGTGGACGGCAGCAAGGCCGAGCAGATCGGCGAGCTGGCGGCGCGGCACGGGATCGTGCTGCACGAGCTGAGCCCGCAGCAGGCCTCCCTGGAAGAGGCGTTCATGCAGCTCACCGCGGAGTCGGTGGAGTACCACGCGCACACCGGCGCGCCGCTGCCGCCCGAGCCGGGGCCGCAGTGGGGCGACGACTGGAGGAGGAGCTGAGCATGGCAGCCACGCAGGTCGTCCGCTCCGAGTGGACCAAGATCCGGTCCGTGGCCTCCACCGTGTGGACGCTGTCCCTCGCGGTGGTCGTCACCATCGCCCTCGGGATGCTGATCTCGGGCCTGTCGAACAGTGAGTTCGACAACATGAGCGAGCGGGACAGGCTCTCCTTCGATCCGACCTTCATCAGCTTCGCGGGGATGACACTCGGTCAGCTCGCACTGATCGTGTTCGGTGTGCTCGTCGTCTCGAACGAGTACAGCACCGGCATGATCCGCACCTCGCTGGCCGCGGTGCCCCGGCGTGGGACCTTTCTGGCCAGCAAGATCGCGGTGGCGACCGGCCTCGCGCTGGTCGTCGGCCTGGCCACCAGCTTCGTCACCTTCTTCCTGGGGCAGGCGATGCTGGGCGAGCACCGGGCGGAGATCGGTGACCCGGGCGTGCTGCGCGCGGTGATCGGCGGCGGGCTCTACATGACGCTCATCGCGATGTTCTCGATGGGCGTCGCCGCGATGCTGCGCTCACCGATGCTGTCGCTGGGCATCCTGATGCCGTTCTTCTTCCTGGTCTCCAACATCCTCGGCAATGTCTCGGCCACCGAGAAGGTCGGCCAGTACCTGCCTGACCAGGCCGGAAGCAGGATCATGCAGGTGGTCACCCCGATCGACGACGACAAGCCGTACGGCCCCTGGGGCGGGCTCGGGATCATGCTGCTGTGGGTGATCGCGGCGCTCGTGGGCGGTTACATCACGCTGAAGAAACGGGACGCGTAGGGTCACGGTTGGCACGAGGTTTTACTTGCTCTTGAGTGGAACCGTCAGCGCCTCGGTATCCTCCTAACCCTTACGGGGGGCGTGTGCCCCGCTGTCCTGAACCTTTCGATGGGTGCGGAGCATGATCGAGGCAGTCGGCCTGACCAAGCGCTACGGCGACAAGACCGCTGTGTACAACCTGTCCTTCCAAGTGCGGCCCGGAGCCGTCACCGGCTTCCTGGGCCCCAACGGCTCGGGCAAGTCGACGACGATGCGGATGATCCTCGGCCTGGACAATCCGACGGCGGGGCACGTCACGATCGGCGGCTACCCGTACCGCAGGCTGCCCAACGCCCCCCGCCAGGTCGGCGCGCTGCTGGACGCCAAGGCGGTGCACGGCGGCCGGGCCGCCCGCAACCATCTGCTGTCGCTCGCCCAGCTGTCCGGCATCCCGCCCCGGCGCGTGGACGAGGTACTCGGCGTGGTCGGCCTCCAGGACGTGGCCAAGCGTCGCTCCAACGGCTTCTCGCTCGGTATGGGCCAGCGCCTCGGCATCGCCGCCGCGCTGCTCGGCGACCCCCAGGTGCTGCTGTTCGACGAGCCGGTCAACGGTCTCGACCCCGAGGGCATCCTCTGGGTGCGGAACCTGATGAAGTCGCTGGCCGCCGAGGGCCGCACCGTCTTCGTCTCCTCGCACCTGATGAGCGAGATGGCGCTGACCGCCGACCACCTGATCGTCATCGGGCGCGGACAGCTGCTGGCCGACATGGGCGTCAAGGACTTCATCGCGGCGAACTCCGCCGGCTTCGCCCGGGTCCGTACGCCCGACACCGAGCCGCAGCTGCGCGAGAAGCTGGCCGGCGCGCTCACCGAGGCGGGCGGGCACGTGCTGCCCGAGCAGGACGGCGCGCTCCGGGTGACCGGGCTGCCGCTCCCCCGCATCAGCGACATCGCGCACGACACCGACGTACGGCTGTGGGAGCTGTCTCCGCACCAGGCCTCGCTGGAGGAGGCGTACATGCGGATGACGCAGGGCGCCGTCGACTACCGCTCGACCGTCGACCAGAAGACCGGGCTCCAGCAGCCGCTGGCGCCTGGCGCGCAGCCGCCGATGCCGGTTCCGGGCCATGGCCAGCCCGGCTGGTACGCCCCGCCGCCGCCCGAGCAGGGCGGGCAGCCGTTCGCCGCGCCGCAGGGTCAGCCGATGCCGGGCGCGCCGGGCCATGCGCCCGCCGGTCCCTACGGCGCTCCCGCGGCGCCCGGCACCGACCCTGGCGCCGGTACGGCCAACCCGTACGCCCAGCAGGCGCCCCAGGCGCCCCAGGGACCGCCTCCGGCCCAGCCCGCCGCCCCGCAGGCCTTCGCCGCGCCCGCGCCCCAGCAGGCGCCCGCTCAGCCGCCTGTCGCCCCCGCCGCCCCTGCACCCGCCGCCCCGACCACGCCCGAGGACGCCCGATGAGCACGCCCCAGCCCCCGATGCCGCAGACCGCCGCACCGAACTGGCAGGCGGCGCCCGGCTCGTCGTACCCCACCTACACCTCGCCGATCCCCGTCGTGCGCACGCACCTCGGGCACGCGCTCGCCTCCGAGTGGACGAAGATCCGGTCGGTGCGCTCCACGATGTGGACGCTCGGCGTTTTCGTGGTGCTCGTCATCGGCATCGGGCTGGCCGCCGCCGCTCTGGTCGCCGCCAACTCCGCCGACGGCAGCGTGAGCGGCGAGAACCCGCTGGCCTTCGGCTTCTTCGGGCTGCTGCTCGGCAGTATCTGCATCATCACGCTCGGCGTGCTGACCACCGCCTCGGAGTACGGCACCGGCATGATCCGGACCACGATGACCGCCTGCCCGACCCGCGGCCGGGTGCTGCTGGCGAAGTCGATCGTGTTCTTCGCGGTCGCTTTCGTGGTGACGCTGGCGTCGGCCGTGCTCGTCGCCCTCGCCGACGTGGCCATGCTGGACGCGCGCGAGCCCAGCACCCAGGAGTGGCTGAAGGGCACGGTCGGCATCTCGCTCTACATCGCGCTGCTCGGGCTGCTCTCCCTGGTCGTCGGCTCGATCATCCGCCACTCCGCGGGCGCGATCACGATCATGATCGGTGTCGTGCTGGCGCCGCTGGTGCTCGCGCTGTTCATGTTCTCGGAGTCCCTGCAGGACCTTCAGCAGGCCCTCTTCGAGTACTCCATCCCGAACCAGCTGAGCGTCTTCTACGCCCAGTCCCTCACCGACACCGGCCCGTCCGGCTGGGACCCGCTGTGGATCATGCTCGCCGTGACGGCGGTCGCGTTCGCCGGCGCCTACGCGCTGCTGGAGAAGCGGGACGTGTAGCTCCGGCTCAGAATTTCGGCGCGTTCCGGGACCGCTGCACCCGCGTGGTGCGGCGGTCCTTCGCGTTCCAGCACGCCTTGTGCCAGTGCCGGCGGTCGTCGACGCCGCCATGGTCCGGCCAGGCGACGACATGCGGGACGCCGTCCGGGATCAGCTGGTCGCAGCCCGGGCAGCGGTACGCCTTGCCCTGCGCGCTGGCGCCCGCCACATGCCGCACGTTCCACTCCTCGCCCTGCCAGTTCTCCGTGGACTGCCAGCCGCCGTAACGGCCGGAACGGTCGTCCTCGGCGCTGCTTCCGGACGAGCCGACTCCCTTGGGTCGGTTGCGACGCGGGGACACGGAACACCTCACGGGGCTATACAGGATGCGGGAACCGTGTCCAGCCTACGCGGCGCGGTCAGGGGTAGTCGTACGGCACCAACCCCCACAAGTCCCTCGCTCCGACGAAGCATTCTGCAGACAATCCGCAAATCTCTTCGTCAAGCCGTGTCCTCGGCACGTGTCAGACGGTTATGCCGGGTGGGGGAGCTCCGCGTCGGAGCCAAGGAAGCAGGAAAAGGCAATGCACGTAGGTAGTTTCGTGTTGGCGGCCCGGTTCCCGGGACAGGGCGACGGGGAGGCGCTGCACCGCGCGGTCCGCTCCGCCGAGGTCGCCGAGGAAGCGGGGCTCGACACGGTCTGGCTGGCCGAGCACCACTTCGTGCCGTACGGCACCTGTCCGTCCGCGATCACGCTGGCCGCTTTGCTGCTCGGCCGTACCCGGCGGTTGCGGGTCGGCACGGCGGTCAGCGTACTGCCCACCGCGCACCCGGTGGCCCTCGGCGAACAGGCCGCGCTGCTGCACATCGCCTCCGGCGGGCGGTTCTCGCTGGGCGTGGGGCGCGGCGGCCCCTGGGTCGACCTGGAGGTGTTCGGCTCGGGTCTGCAGGCGTACGAGGAGGGGTTCCCCGAATCACTCGACCTGCTGCTGCGCTGGCTGCGCGAACCGTCGGTCGCGGCCGCCGGCGAGCAGTTCAGCTTTCGCGAGGTTCCCGTCGTACCCAGGCCGTCGGAGTGCCTCACGGATGCCACGGGGCCCGAGGTCGTCGTCGCGTGTACGTCACCGCACAGTGTGCGTCTCGCGGCCGAGCGCGGGCTGCCGATGCTGCTCGGGATGCATGTGGGCGACGAGGAGAAGGCCGAGATGGTCGCCCTGTGGCGGGAGTGTGCGCGTGCGGCCGGGCGGCCCGCCGACGAGATCCGGGGCGCGGCCCATGTGTCGGCCGGCGTCTGCCAGATCGCGGACCGGCGCACGGACGCGGTCGAGGCGCTGACGAAGGCGATGCCGGGCTGGCTGCGGCAGGGCCTGGAGGCCCATGTGACGGTGGACGGCCGTCATCGCGCGATGCGTGACCCGCTGGCGTACACCGAACTGCTCTGCGGACTGCACCCGGTGGGCACCCCGCGCCTGTGCGCCGACCGCCTGGCGGCGACCAGCGAGCGGACCGGGATCTCCCGCTTCGCCCTGCTGGTCGAGGGCTCGGGCGACCTGGCGGCGACCGAGGAGAACGTACGGCGGCTGGGCGCCGAAGTCCTCCCCCACCTCGGCTGAATCGCCCGGTCGCGAGTCAACGTCCCGGTCCGTCAGAGGGCTTGCCGCCCCAGTACTGATCGCACCTCCCGCGTACGGAGCGGCAAGCAAGCGGCTACTGCGTCAGCAGTCCCTGAATTCCGGCGACTGGTTCATCACCTGACTGCGGACCGAGGTGAAGCGGGTCAGCGTCTCGTCGACCGAGGAGTCAAGCGGGAACACCGCCACCCGGTGGCAGTTCTGGAAGGCCAGTCGCACCCCGAAGTGCCGCTGCAGCGCGCCGCGTATCGCGTCACTCGCAAGCGCACGCAGCAGCTGGCCACGTGCCTGCTCGTCCGGCGGGGGCGTCTGGTTGTCGGCGAACGAGCCGCCGTCGACCTTCAGCTGGGCCACCAGGGAGCTGATCATCTCCCACGCATAGGGCAGGGAGGTCCGGACGCAGTCGACGAAGGCGGCTTCGTCGACCTCGCCTCGCTCGGCCTGTTCGAGTAGGGCCGGTGAGACGTCGAGCGACATGGGTTCTCCTCTCGCACCCCCGCAGCAGCGGGGGTTGCCGGACAGATAGGGGAGTTCGCGATATCGAACACTCTGCGTACACGCCTCGCGACCTCCCGTTTAATACGGTAGGCAACGGACGGTGACGGCACCAGGAGAATGCGTACATGGGCGGTCCTCGTTAGGCGCACAATCGGCCAGAAATGAACAGGGGCAGTCCGGGGTCTTACGGACTCTCCCAGGGCGAATCGCGTCGACACCGGCCCGTCGAGTAGCGTTGCGGACCATGCGTCTCGTCATTGCCCGATGCTCCGTCGACTACGCGGGCCGGCTCACCGCCCACCTGCCCTCGGCGCCCCGTCTGATCCTGGTCAAGGCGGACGGCAGCGTCTCGATCCACGCGGACGACCGGGCCTACAAGCCCCTGAACTGGATGTCGCCGCCCTGCACCCTGAAGGAGGGTGACGGCGAGCAGAAGGACGTCTGGACGGTCATCAACAAAGCGGGCGAGAAGCTGATCATCACGATGGAGGAAGTCCTCCACGACTCCTCGCACGAACTCGGCGTGGACCCCGGCCTGATCAAGGACGGCGTGGAAGCGCACCTCCAGGAGCTCCTCGCCGACCGCATCGAGACCCTCGGCGAGGGCTACACGCTCATCCGCCGCGAGTACATGACCGCCATCGGCCCGGTCGACATCCTGTGCCGGGACGCCGAGGGCCGGACGGTCGCGGTGGAGATCAAGCGACGCGGCGAGATCGACGGCGTGGAGCAACTCACGCGCTATCTGGAGCTGTTGAACCGCGATCCCCACCTCGCGCCGGTCCGCGGCATCTTCGCGGCCCAGGAGATCAAGCCGCAGGCCCGGGTCCTGGCGACGGACCGCGGCATCGGCTGCCAGGTGCTGGACTACGACGCGATGCGGGGCATCGAGGACGACAAGCTGCGCTTGTTCTGACGCGCCGTTCTCGGCAGTTGTACGACGAAGAGGGCCGGGTCCTGAGGATGGACCCGGCCCTCTTGTCCGGAAGCGGGCGTCAGATCAGGGAGTCGGAGCCGCTGCTGGGCGAGCCCTCGTCCGTGCTCTGGGGAGCGGATGCCGAACTGGTGGTCTCCGCCGGGCTGGAGGAGGCCGGGCCGCTGGCCGACGTCGAGCTGGTCGGGGTGTCCGTCGGCGAGGTCGGCGGGTCCGTCGGCGTCTCGGTCGGCGGGTCGGTCGGCTCCTCGGTCGGCGGGTCCGTCGGGTCCTCGGTCTCCGTCTCGGTGGGCGGCTTGGGCGAGGTCGGCGGCTTCGACGTCGACGACGGCGGCTTCGGCGAGTTCGACGGACCGCCGCCCGGCCCCTGCGTCCCGCTCGGGTCGTCCGACGGATCCGTCTCACCGTCGGTCGGTGTCGGGTCGTCCGAGGTGCCGTAGGTCCCGTCGGGGCCCGGGTCGGTCGGGCGGCTGGTGGGCGTGCCCGTGTCGCCGGAGCCCTCCCCGTCGTCGCCCTCCGCCTTGTCGGCGCCGAGGCTGTCGTCGCCGACGCCCTGGCTGGCGGACGGGTTGGGGCCGACCTGGGTGGCCGGGCCGTCGGGGTCGTTGTCGGACGTGGCGCCGAGCGTCACCACCGTGCCGAGCACGGCCACGAGCAGTGCGCCCGCGCCGGCCGCGACGAGGTTGCGACGCGCGAACCCCCGGACACCGCCGCGGCCCTTGTGCGAGGCCGGGGACGACGGGGACACGGACGAGGCCCGGTGCGTGACCAGCGTCGTGGCGTCACCGGCGGGCAGGAAAGCGGCCGGTACGCCGCCGGGCGGCGACTGCGACTCCTCGTATCGCGCGTCCGGCACCTCCTCCCCCGCCGTCGCGCCGAACGCGGCCACTCCCGGCGTCGTACCGGAGCGGTCCGAGACCAGGGCGAGGGCGCGGCGGCCCGCGACCGTGCCGCGCTTGTCGGCGAGGGCGCCGCGCAGGCCGATGGAGGTCTCCAGCTCGGCGCGGGCCCGGTCCAGCTGGCCGCCGCAGAGCGCGAGGATGCCCAGCTCGTGGTGGAAATAGGCCTGTTCGGTCACGTCACCGGCCAGGCGCGCGGCCTCGGCGCCGGCCCGCAGGGCCCGCTCCCAGGCACTCCAGTACAGCCCCGCCGCGAACGCGGGCGCCGCCGTGCGGGCCAGCTCCACGGTCGGGCTCTCCTCGCCCTCGGCGGGCGGTGTGGTGCCCGGTACGAGCACTGCGAGGGCGGCGAGCACGGCGTCCGCCTCGGCGGCGACCCGCTCCGGTGTGACCGAGGGGTGCCCGGCCCACCAGGCGTAGTGCCGCGCGGCGGCGAGGGCGCCCTCCCGGACGTCCTCGGTGTATCCGGCGGCCTCCAGCTGGGCCTGTACGCCGGCGGCGAGGCGGTAGCGGGAGCCGACCGGCGTGACCAGCCCGCAGTCGGCCAGCTCGCCGAGGGCGGCGTCCGCGTGGGTGTCGCCGACCAGCGCCGGAAGATGCGCCTGGTGCGGCACCTCGCCGCCGAGCGCGACGGCGAACTTCAGAGTGGCGCGGGCCGAGGCGCTGAGCCGTGAGGCGAGCAGCGGAGCGGGTCCTGCCGCCTCGCCGAGCGACGGCAGGGGTGTCTCCACGCCGCCGCTCTCGGTGCCGAACGGCCCGTCGACAGGCGTGTCGAAGGGGGCGTCGACCGGCGGCGCGTCCTCGAAGACGCCGTACTCGTCGACCGCGTCCGCGCCGGCCCGCAGCCGGTCCCGCTGCCGCAGCAGGGCTCCGGCCTGGACGAACCGCAGCGGCAGGCCCTCCGACTCGAACCACAGGTCGCCCGCCCAGTTCGCCTCGTCCTCGGTGAGGACCCGGCCGACCTGGCGCTCCAGCAGCTCCACGCTGTCGGCACGCTCGAGACCGCCGAGGGCGACCTCCTCGATGCCGGACTCGGTGGAGGGCGCGGGGACGTCGGGCGTTGCGCCGATCAGGAACGCGCACTCGGGGGTCGCGTCCAGCAGCTCGTCGAGCGCGGCGCCGCCGAACTCGATGTCGTCCAGGACGACGACCGCGCCGATCTCACGCACAAAGCCGAGCAGTTCGTCCTGATCCGGACGGTGCAGGGGTGCGCCGTAGACGGAGTAGAAGAGCTCGTACAGCAGATCGGCGGGCGTGCGGCGGTAGCCGGTGAGGCGGACCACGCCGTCGGGGGCGAGGTCCGCGCAGTCCTCGGCGACGAGGTCGAGGAGGCTGGTGCGGCCGGCGCCCGGCGAGCCGACCAGACGTACGGAGCGGCCGCGGGCCAGCATCCGTACCAGCTGTTCGCGCTCGTCCTGGCGGGCCAGGAGCGGTTGGGCGGGACGGGTCGGGCCGGGCGGCACGGGCGGTCTGGCGGCGCGGTCGACCTCGGCGCGTTCGGCCGGGGTCAGCTTCTCGGGCCGCGAGGGCCGCTCCGCCGGCGGGCAGGCCTCGATCTCGCTGCCGTCGACGGGGTTGACGGTGAGCAGGAAGTCGCCCGAGACCAGCTGCACCGTGCGGGCCAGTGCGGGCGAGTGCTGTCCGAAGTCGGGTGTGAGGGGATCCCTGGGCGGGCGCTGGCGGGACGACTGGCCGTCGCCGTCATGGCCGTACTCCTCGGGTCCCCGGGTGTTCGGGTCCATCGGTTCAAGCCCCCCAAAAGCGTCTCGTGTGCGTTTGCGGCCCCTCCCGGCCTTTGCACACCGCGCTGTCGCTTCTGGTCCGGGCCCGCTCGAAGGGGTTTGTCTAGGCAGCGGGCAGCCGAACCCTAAACCTTCGCACAGTATCTACGACAGCTCGGGGTACCGCGCCGCCCGAGACATCACAGTCTCGTGAGAATTGTTCGCGACGTACGATTCGCAACCGGAACGTCCGTCTGTCCCGCCCCACCCGTGCCGGGTGTCACACCCGAGGCAGGGACTCCACCCCGATGCCGCCCTCGATCGCCAGGATCCGGTGCAGCCGGGTGGCCACCAGCAGGCGCTGCATCTGCGGCGGTACGCCGCGCAGCACCAGGCGCCGGCCGCAGCGGCCGGCCCGCCGGTGGGCCCCCATGATCACCCCGAGTCCGGTGGCGTCCCAGGAGACCAGCTCGGACAGGTCGAGCACCAGATCGCCGACTCCGTCATCGACGGCCGAGTGCAGGACCGTACGGGCGTCCGCCGCGCTGCGGACGTCGAGGACGCCCCCGACGACCAGTTCGGCGTGGTCGCCCCTGATGTGCATATGCGCTCCCCAAGCGTGCGTTCGTGCTCCGCGATGTGTTGTCTGCGTATGTGCCTGTGTCTGTGTTGGCTATGAGTCTTCGATGTGGCCGGTGATGCAACCTCTGACTGCGTTGAGCGGTCAGAGGTTGCCGTCTGTAAGCGAACCGATACCGAATTCACCCCATCGCGTGACGCGCCGGGGGGCTGTGCGGTGGTCTACGAAACCTCAGTAGCTGTAAAAGCCTTGCCCGCTCTTGCGTCCGATGTCACCCGCGTCCACCATCCGGCGCATCAGCTCCGGCGGGGCGAACTTCTCGTCCTGGGACTCGGTGTAGATGTTGCTGGTGGCGTGCAGCAGGATGTCGACGCCGGTGAGGTCGGCCGTGGCGAGGGGCCCCATGGCGTGACCGAAGCCCAGCTTGCAGGCGAGGTCGATGTCCTCGGCGGTGGCGACGCCCGACTCGTAGAGCTTGGCGGCCTCGACGACGAGCGCGGAGATGAGGCGGGTCGTCACGAAGCCGGCGACGTCCCGGTTGACGACGATGCAGGTCTTGCCGACGGACTCGGCGAACTCACGCGCGGTGGCGAGGGTTTCGTCACTCGTCTTGTAACCGCGGACCAGCTCGCACAGCTGCATCATCGGGACGGGCGAGAAGAAGTGCACACCCACGACCCGCTCGGGGCGCTCGGTGGCGGCCGCGATCTTGGTGATCGGGATGGCGGAGGTGTTGGAGGCGAGCACGGTGTCCTCGCGCACGACCTTGTCGAGGGCGCGGAAGATCTCGTGCTTGACTTCGAGCTTCTCGAAGACGGCCTCGACGACGACGTCCGCGTCGGCGGCGGCGTCCAGGTCGGTGGTCGCGGTGATACGGGCCAGGGCGGCGTCGGCGTCGTGCGCCTCGAGCTTGCCCTTGCTGACGAACTTGTCGTACGACGCCTTGATGCCGTCGGTGCCGCGCTTCAACGCCTCGTCGGTGACGTCACGCAGGACCACGTCCCAGCCCGCCTGAGCGGAGACCTGAGCGATCCCGGAACCCATCAAGCCGGCGCCGATGACGGCAAGCTTCCGTGCCACTGTTGCGACTCCCCTTTGAAACGCCTTACACCCTGTTTAGGTTGCTCTTCGGCGGACCTTAGCGCTCGTGAGGGACTGTGTGACCGGTTAGTAACGCGAGTCACGTCTCACTTGACGGACATCACACCGGCACGGGCCATTACGCGCCACGGACGGCGTAGTTGAGCACCTTCTCGCCCAACAGCTCCTCGATGTCGTCGAGAAGGACCAGCGTCTCTCGTGACACTTTGCCCGGATTGCGCCCGGCGGCCATCTCCTGCCCGATGCGGACGAACACCGCCTGGTGGATCCAGGCGATCTGACCGGCGATCAGCCCCGGCAACGGGTCGGCGGCGTCCGCGCCGGTCTCCTCGCGCAGGGTCGACGCCAGGTGGTCGTGGATCTCCTGCTGCATGCTCCACAGCCGGGAGCGCAGCGGCGGCGCCTCCTGGATGCAGCGCATGAAGCGGTCGTAGCCCTCGAGGAGGCCGACCCGGGGCGAGACCGCCTCGACCTCGGCGCGCAGTTCGCGCAACACGGCCCGGACGGCCGACTCCCCGTCCTCCCGGCCGCGGACCCAGCGCGAGAGCTGATCGACGACACCGGCGGAGCGGTCGAAGAAGAGGTCCTCCTTCGCCGGGAAGTAGTTGTAGACGGTGTTCACGGAGACGTCGGCGGCCTCCGCCACCTCCGCGATGGTCACGGTCACAAAGCCGTGCTCCAGGAACAGCCCGGTGGCGATGTCCGAGATCCGCTGCCTCGTCTCGCGCTTCTTCCGCTCCCTGAGCCCTTCAGCCATGCCCCCATCCTAACTTCGATGGGGTCGCTAAAACTTTGGGGTCATTGCAAACTTTAAGAGAGTCTGTTTTTCTGGGGCCATGCCAATCATCAGTACGGCCGGACTGGCCCGTACCTTCCAGACCAAGCTCGGCCCGGTGGAGGCCGTGCGCGGCATCGACCTGACCGTGCGCGAGGGCGAGATCCTCGGCTTCCTGGGACCGAACGGGGCCGGCAAGACGACGACCCTGCGGATGCTGACGACCCTGCTGGCGCCCACCGGAGGCGCGGCCACCGTGGCGGGCTGCGATCTCGCGACCGACCCCGCCGGAGTGCGGCGGGCGTGCGGTTACGTGGCCCAGTCGGGCGGGGTCGACCCGCAGATCAGCGTGCGGGAGGAGCTCGTCACCCAGGGCCGGCTCTACCGCCTGACGAAGGCGCAGGCGGGTGAGCGCGCCGAGGAGTTGGCCCGCGATCTGGGCCTGGCCGACCTCCTCGACCGCAAGGCCGGCGCCCTCTCCGGCGGCCAGCGCCGACGCCTCGACATCGCGCTGGCGCTCACGCACCGCCCGAAGGTCCTGTTCCTCGACGAGCCGACGACCGGGCTCGACCCCGGCAGCCGCGCCGACCTGTGGGACCTGATCCGGCGCCTGCGCGACGAGCACGGCACCACCGTGTTCCTGACGACCCACTACCTCGACGAGGCCGACGCCCTCTCCGACCGCCTGGTCGTCGTCGACCGGGGCGTGGTCGTGGCCGAGGGCACGCCGACCGCGCTGAAGCTGGAGTACGGCGGCTCGATCGACGCAAGCCTCCAGGACACGTTCCTCGCCATCACCGGCCGCGGTCCCGCCCCGGCCGACGCCGCCCCCGTAGCCGTATAGGACCCCTCAGTACCCCTTAGGACCCCTCTGATGCTGCTGCACGACACGGCCCTCATCTACGGCCGCTATCTCCGTCAGTCCCTGCGCTCCCGCTTCGCCCTGCTCTTCGGCGTGCTGATGCCGCTGCTGTACCTGCTGTTCTTCGGCCCGCTGCTGACGGATCTGCCGCTGGGCGGGGAGGGCAGTTCGTGGCAGGTCCTCGTCCCGGGGCTGCTGCTTCAACTGGGCCTGTTCGGGGCCTCGTTCGCCGGTTTCTCGATCATCATCGAGAAGGGCCAGGGGGTGGTGGAGCGGATGCGGGTGACGCCCGTCAGCCGACTCGCGCTGCTGCTGGGCCGGGTGCTGCGCGATGCCACGGTGTTCGTCTTCCAGGCGGTGCTGCTGGTGCTCGCGGCGCTGGTGATGGGCCTGCGAGCACCCCTGCCCGGCGTGCTGATCGGCTTCGCGTTCGTCGGGCTGCTGACGGTGTCGCTCGCCTCGCTGTCGTACGCGCTCGCCATGAAGGTCCGCACCCCGCAGGAGTTCGGCCCGGCGATCAACGCCATGACGATGCCGATGATGCTGCTGTCGGGCCTGATGCTGCCGATGACACTGGGGCCGACGTGGCTGGACGTGTTGTCGCACTTCGTGCCGTTCCGCTATCTGGTGGACGCCGTGCGCGACGCGTACGTGGGCTCGTACGCGACAACGCCCATGCTGTACGGCGTCCTGGTCGCCATCGCCTTCGCCGGACTGGCCGTGACGGTCGGCACACGCGTGTTCCGAACCGCCGGAGCGTAACTACGCTGGCCACATGGTCAATCTGACGCGCATCTACACCAGGACCGGCGACCAGGGCACCACAGCCCTCGGCGACATGAGCCGGGTCACCAAGACCGATCTGCGGATCTCGGCCTACGCCGACGCCAACGAGGCCAATGCGGTGCTCGGCACCGCCATCGCGCTGGGCGGGCTCGACGAGGAGGTCGTCAAGGTCCTCACCCGCGTGCAGAACGACCTGTTCGACGTGGGCGCGGACCTGTCGACGCCGGTGGTCGAGAACCCCGAGTTCCCACCCCTGCGGGTCGAGCAGTTCTACATCGACAAGCTGGAAGCCGACTGCGACCACTTCAACGAGCAGCTGGAGAAGCTGCGGTCCTTCATCCTGCCGGGCGGCACACCGGGCGCGGCCCTGCTGCACCAGGCCTGCACGGTCGTACGCCGGGCCGAGCGCTCGACGTGGGCGGCGCTGGAGGTCCACGGCGAGGTGATGAACCCGCTGACGGCGACCTATCTGAACCGCCTGTCCGACCTCCTGTTCATCCTCGCGAGGACGGCGAACAAGGAGGTCGGGGACGTGCTGTGGGTGCCGGGCGGGGAACGCTAGGCGTTCACCGGCGGGCCTTCTCCTTCGGCGCGGCGAACTGCTCGGCCGACGCCGTCTCACCCTTGGGCTGCTTGGGCCAGATCAGGTAGGCCAGCGCGACCAGGCCGTGGATGCCGGCGGCGCGCAGTGCCACCCACTGGAAGGACCGCAGGGACGAGGTGTCGCCGTCCCCGACGTACCAGACGGCGCCCTGGAGGAGCGCACAGGCCACCGCCGCCGCGAGCAACGTCCGCAGCCACAGGCGTCCCTCGTGCCGGGCCCGTGCCATGCCGTACTGCGCAGGCTTGGGCGGGCGCGGGGCGCCGCCGAAGCGGTGGGCGGCGTGGCCGTCCAGCCAGCGGATCGTGTAGTGGCCGTACGCCACGGTGTAGCCGATGTAGATCGCGGCCAGGCCGTGCTCCCAGCCCGGCTCGGCGCCGTTCTTCAGGTCGATCGCCGTGGCGACGAACAGGACCAGCTCCAGCACCGGCTCGCACAGCAGCAGCACCACGCTCGTACGGCGCCACTTCAGCAGGTAGCGGACGGCGAGTCCCAGGGCCAGCAGCACCCAGAAGCCGACCTCGCAGGCGATGATGAGGGCGACGATCACAACTTGCTCCCTTCGGTCACCCTTCCAGGCTCCCGTCGGGACCGGCCGCTTTCGTCGTCGCCACTGACGAACTCGCGGTACATCGAAAGATGCAGTCCAGGACCCTTCCCGGGAATCAGGCGCGGAACTCGCACACCGTGTTGGATGGAGCCATGCTCCTCCCCCGCCCCCGCCGCTTCGACGTGTACATCGCGGTCGGCGGGCTGCTCGGCGGCCTGCTGCTGGTGGGCATCGGCCTGGGCACCCGGCCCGCCGACGACCCGATCACGCTCTTCGACGGCCCCTGGCCCATCCTGGTGCCGCTCGCTGTCATGTCCTGCTGCGAGCTGCTGCGCCGGGCGGCCCCGCGCGCAGCCCTGCTGACCGGCACGGTCGCGATCTGCGCGGACGTCGTGACGCAGGGCAATCTGGCCACGGTCCTGATGTTCACCGACATCGTCTACGCGGCCGTGCTGTACGGCCCGCTCGCCTCGGCCCGGCGCATCCAGTGGATCACCGGCCTGCTCACGGTGACCGCGACACTGGTGCCGTTCGCAGTGTGGCGCGAACCGGAGGCGCTGCTGATCGGCGTGGTCGTCGGAGTCGTGGCCTACGGCCCCGCCGCCACGGGCTGGATCGTGCGCAACCACCGTGACGCCGCCGAGGCCGCCCGGCTGCGCGCCGAACAGACCGCGCTGCTCGCCGAGATGGACCGCGCGCAGGCCGTGACCTCGGAACGCTCGCGCATGGCACGCGAGTTGCACGACATGGTCGCCAACCACCTCTCCGCCATCGCCATCCACTCCACGGCCGCGCTCTCCCTCGACGATCCGAAGACCTCCCGGGACGCCCTGACGGTCATCCGCGAGAACAGCGTCGAGGGCCTCGCCGAGATGCGGCGGCTCATCGGCATCCTGCGCGACTCCAGTGGCGACACCGAGCCGGTCGCCGCCCCCACGCTCGACGGGCTGGACGCACTGGTCGAGGGCGCCCGCACCAACGGCCTCGACGTCGACCTCGACGCGGACCCCGGCACCGTCCCCACCCCCGTCGAACTCGCCGCCTACCGCCTCGTGCAGGAATCGCTGACCAACGCCCTCAAGCACGCCGGCCCGGGCCGGGTCACCGTGTCCCTCGCCCGGTGGGGCGGCTCGCTCACCGTGACGGTGACCAGCCCGTACGGCGACCGTGACGGTCCGCGCGCCCCCGGCTCCGGTGCCGGTCTGGTCGGCATGCGCGAACGCGTCGCGCTGCTGGACGGCACCTTCGAGGCCGGCCCCGAGGACTCGCCTGACGGCAAGGTCTGGGCCGTACGCGCCGCCCTCCCCGTCACCGACACGGTCGAAGGAGACCCCGCATGATCCGCGTGCTCGTCGCCGAGGACCAGTCCGCCGTCCGCGCCGGCCTGGTCCTCATCCTGCGCAGCGCGCCCGACATCGAGGTGGTCGGCGAGGCGGCGGACGGTGAGCAGGCGGTGGCCCTGGCCCGTGAACTGCGGCCCGACCTGGTGCTGATGGACGTACAGATGCCGCGCCTGGACGGGGTGTCGGCCACCCGGCAGGTAGTCGCCGAGCGGCTGGCCGACGTGCTCGTGCTGACCACCTTCGACCTCGACGAGTACGTGTTCGGGGCGCTGCGGGCGGGCGCGTCCGGGTTCCTGCTCAAGAACACCGACGCCAAGGACCTGCTGGAGGCGGTACGCACGGTGGCGCGCGGCGAGGGCCTCATCGCCCCGGCCGTCACCCGGCGCCTGATCGCCGAGTTCGCCGCGAAGCCCGTGCGCGAGCCGACGGCCGACCTGTCCGTCCTGGACAGCCTCACCCGGCGCGAACGCGAGGTGCTGTCCTGCCTGGGCGAGGGTCTGTCGAACGCCGACATCGCGTCCCGGCTCGACATGGCAGAGGCGACCGTAAAGACACATGTCAGCCGATTGCTGGGGAAACTGGAGCTGCGCAGTCGGGTCCAAGCGGCCGTATTGGCGCAGGAGTTGGGGATCTGAGGTTTACGCCTCGGAACTGGTCCAGACCTATTGACCGGTGGTCCAGACCTTTCTATTCTCACCGCACCATGAGTGGGCGTGAGGCTCAGTCGCGCCCCGTGACTCCCCATCAAGGAGGCGCAGCATGCGCTTCAGACACAGAGCCGTGGCAGGGTTCGCGACCCTGCTGCTCCCGCTGGCCGGTCTGGTCGGCCTCGCGAGCCCGGCCGAAGCAGCCACGTCCGCCACCGCCACCTACGCCAAGACCCAGGACTGGGGCTCCGGCTTCGAGGGCAAGTGGACGGTGAAGAACACCGGCACGACCGCCCTCAGCTCCTGGACCGTCGAGTGGGACTTCCCCTCCGGCACGTCCGTCACCTCCGCCTGGGACGCCGACGTCACCTCCTCCGGCACCCACTGGACCGCCAAGAACAAGTCCTGGAACGGTTCCCTCGCCCCCGGCGCCTCCGTCACCTTCGGCTTCAACGGCAGCGGCGCCGGCTCTCCCGCCAACTGCAAGCTCAACGGCGGCAGTTGTGACGGCGGCAGCGTCCCCGGCGACAACCCACCGTCCGCTCCCGGCACGCCCGGTGCCTCCGACATCACCAACACTTCGGTGAAGCTGAGCTGGTCGGCCGCCACCGACGACAAGGGCATCAAGAACTACGACGTCCTGCGCGACGGCACCAAGGTCGCCACGGTGACGGCCACGTCGTACACCGACAGCGGTCTGACCGCCGGCACCGACTACTCCTACACCGTCCAGGCCCGCGACACCGCCGACCAGACCGGTCCGGCCAGCGGCGCCCGCGCGGTGCGCACCACCGGCGGCGGCACCGACCCGAACCCCGGCGCGAAGATCAACCTCGGGTACTTCACCGAGTGGGGCGTCTACGGCCGCAACTACCACGTCAAGAACCTGGTGACCTCGGGCTCCGCCTCGAAGATCACCCACATCAACTACGCCTTCGGCAACGTCAAGAACGGTCAGTGCACCGTCGACGACACCTACGCCGCCTACGACAAGGCCTACACCGCCGACCAGTCCGTCAGTGGCGCCGCGGACACCTGGGACCAGCCGCTGCGCGGCAACTTCAACCAGCTGCGCCAGCTGAAGGCCAAGTACCCGCACATCAAGGTGCTGTACTCGTTCGGCGGCTGGACCTACTCCGGCGGCTTCGGCCAGGCGGCGGCCAACGCGGCGGCGTTCGCCAAGTCCTGCAAGGCCGTCGTGGAGGACCCGCGCTGGGCCGACGTCTTCGACGGCATCGACATCGACTGGGAGTACCCGAACGCCTGCGGCCTGACCTGCGACACCTCAGGACCTGCCGCGTTCAAGAACCTGATGTCCGCCCTGCGCACCGAGTTCGGCTCCAACTACCTGGTCACCGCTGCCATCACCGCCGACGGCTCCAACGGCGGCAAGATCGACGCGGCCGACTACGGCGGTGCCGCCCAGTACCTCGACTGGTACAACGTGATGACGTACGACTACTTCGGCGCCTTCGACGCGGACGGTCCGACCGCCCCGCACTCGCCGCTGACCTCGTACGCCGGCATCCCGCAGGCGGGCTTCAACTCCGCCGACGCGATCGCCAAGCTGAAGTCGAAGGGCGTACCGTCCGCCAAGCTGCTCCTCGGCATCGGCTTCTACGGCCGCGGCTGGACCGGCGTCACCCAGTCCGCCCCCGGCGGCTCGGCGACCGGCGCGGCCCCCGGTACCTACGAGGCGGGCATCGAGGACTACAAGGTCCTCAAGAACTCGTGCCCGTCGACCGGCACCATCGCAGGCACGGCCTACGCGCACTGCGGCAACAACTGGTGGTCCTACGACACCCCGTCGACCATCGCCGGAAAGATGACCTGGGCCAAGAACCAGGGCCTCGGCGGCGCGTTCTTCTGGGAGTTCAGCGGCGACACCAGCAACGGTGAGCTGGTGACCGCCATCAACAGCGGGCTGAAGTAAGCCCATTAAGCAACATTGACGCTCCCCCAGACTTCGTCCGGGGGGACCCCCACCCAGCGAGTGAATGTGGCTACGCCACATTCACTCGCTGTCCGGGCGGGGCTGCTTCCAGCCACGCGAGAAATCCGGTCAGCGCGTCTTCGCTCATGGCGAGTTCGAGGCGGGTGCCCCGATGGAGACAGGTGAGGATCACCGCGTCGGAGAGCAGCGCCAGTTCCTCCTCGCCGTCGGGTACCCGGCGGCCGGCCACCTCGATGGCGGAACGCTCCAGGATGCGGCGCGGGCGGTAGGCGTAGGAGAAGACGCGGTACCACTCGATACGGTCGCCGTTGTAGCGGGCGACGCCGTAGCTCCAGCCCTTGCCGCTGGTATCGGGTTTCTCCGGCACGTCCCAGCGCAGGGAACAGTCGAAAGTGCCGCCCGAGCGCTGGATGAGCCTTCGGCGCAGGCCGAAGACGAACAACCCCAGCACCACGAGGGCGACGACGATTCCGCACACAGTCAGAGCGAGGACCATCGACACCGACCTCCTCGTCTCCTAGGTAACGGAACGGAAAAAACTTCCATATCTGCCTCAGCCGCGACCGGCACCGGATTGCTCCGGTCCCAGCCGCGGCTGAGTGACGTCTTCGCGTGCGCTCCCTCCAGAGCCTAAAGGGCCCGGGAGGTACCTCCAGGGGTCAGCGCGCCGTCGCCGCCCGCAGACGGACCTCCGCGCGGCGCTCGGCGGAGGCATCGTCGTCGGACTGCGCGCGCTCCAGCGCCCGCTCCGCGCGCTGGACATCGATCTCGTCCGACAGCTCGGCGATCTCGGCCAGCAGCGACAGCTTGTCGTCAGCGAAGGAGACGAAACCGCCGTGCACCGCGGCGATGACGGTTCCACCTTCACTCGTACGGATGGTCACCGGGCCCGACTCCAGCACACCGAGCAGCGGCTGGTGACCGGGCATGACGCCGATGTCGCCGGACGTGGTACGCGCGACGACCAGGGTGGCCTGGCCCGACCAGACCTCACGGTCGGCGGCGACCAGCGCGACGTGCAGCTCAGCAGCCAAGGTGGCTCCTCGGGTCACCACCCGGCGGGTTCTGCCGGGTGTTGGTTACAAGTCTAATAGGCATGGAAGAGGGGGCGGGACGTGCCCCGCCCCCTCACCAAGAGCACAAGGCTCACAAGCACCGGTGCGTCAGGAGACGCCCAGCTCCTTCGCGTTCTTCTTCAGGTCCTCGATACCACCGCAGAGGAAGAATGCCTGCTCCGGGAAGTGGTCGAAGTCACCGTCGATGATCGCGTTGAACGCGGTGATCGACTCGTCCAGCGGCACGTCCGAGCCGTCCACGCCGGTGAACTGCTTGGCGACGTGGGTGTTCTGGGACAGGAAGCGCTCGACACGGCGGGCACGCTGGACGACCAGCTTGTCCTCCTCGCCGAGCTCGTCGATGCCGAGGATCGCGATGATGTCCTGGAGGTCCTTGTACTTCTGCAGGATCCCCTTGACGCGCATGGCCGTGTTGTAGTGATCCGCCGCGATGTAGCGCGGGTCCAGAATCCGGGACGTGGAGTCCAGCGGGTCCACGGCCGGGTAGATGCCCTTCTCGGAGATCGGACGGGAGAGAACCGTCGTCGCGTCGAGGTGGGCGAACGTGGTGGCCGGGGCCGGGTCGGTCAGGTCGTCCGCGGGGACGTAGATCGCCTGCATCGAGGTGATCGAGTGACCACGGGTCGAGGTGATGCGCTCCTGGAGGAGACCCATCTCGTCGGCCAGGTTCGGCTGGTAACCCACCGCGGAGGGCATCCGGCCGAGCAGGGTCGAGACCTCGGAACCGGCCTGCGTGAAGCGGAAGATGTTGTCGATGAAGAACAGCACGTCCTGCTTCTGGACGTCACGGAAGTACTCGGCCATGGTGAGGCCGGCCAGCGCGACGCGCAGACGGGTGCCCGGGGGCTCGTCCATCTGACCGAAGACCAGGGCGGTCTTGTCGATGACGCCCGACTCGGCCATCTCCTCGATGAGGTCGTTGCCCTCACGGGTGCGCTCACCGACACCGGCGAACACGGAGACACCGTCGTGGTTGTTGGCGACGCGGTAGATCATCTCCTGGATGAGCACCGTCTTGCCGACACCGGCACCACCGAACAGACCGATCTTTCCACCCTTGACGTACGGGGTGAGAAGGTCGATGACCTTGACGCCGGTCTCGAACATCTCGGTCTTCGACTCGAGCTCGTCGAAGTTCGGCGCCTTGCGGTGGATGCCCCAGCGCTCGCCGTCGTAGCTCTCGTCGACGTTCAGCACCTCACCGAGGGTGTTGAACACCTTGCCCTTGGTGAAGTCGCCGACGGGCACCGTGATGGAGGCACCGGTGTCGGTGACCGGGGCCTGGCGGACCAGACCGTCGGTGGGCTGCATCGAGATCGTGCGGACCAGGCCGTCACCCAGGTGCTGGGCGACCTCCAGGGTCAGCGTCTTCTTCTCGCCGTCCTTGGCCGGGTCGGCGACCTCGACGTGAAGGGCGTTGTAGATCTCCGGCATGGCGTCGACGGGGAATTCCACGTCGACGACCGGGCCGATGACCCGGGCGACGCGGCCCGTGGCAACGGCCGTCTCAACTGTCGTCGTCATTACCTGTCACTCCCCGCGGTCGCGTCGGCCAGGGCTGCGGAGCCACCGACGATCTCGCTGATTTCCTGGGTGATTTCGGCCTGGCGGGCCGCGTTGGCAAGCCGCGAGAGCGTCTCGATGAGCTCTCCCGCGTTGTCGGTGGCCGACTTCATCGCGCGCCGCGTGGCGGCGTGCTTGGAGGCGGCCGACTGGAGCAGCGCGTTGTAGATACGGCTCTCCACATAGCGCGGCAGCAGGGCGTCGAGGACGTCCTCCGCCGAGGGCTCGAAGTCGAACAGCGGACGGATCTCGCCCGAGGGCGCGGACTCCTTGGCCACCTCTTCGAGGCTGAGCGGCAGCAGACGGTCGTCGAGGGCCGTCTGCGTCATCATCGAGACGAACTCGGTGAAGACGATGTGGAGTTCGTCCACGCCGCCCTCGGCCGTGTCCTTCTCGATCGCCTCGATCAGCGGCGCCGCGACCTTCTTGGCGTCCGCGTACGACGGCTCGTCGGTGAAGCCGCTCCACGACTCCGCGATCTTGCGCTCACGGAAGTTGTAGTGGGCGACACCACGGCGGCCGACGATGTAGATCTCGACCTCCTGGCCCTCGCCCTCAAGACGCGCGGTCAGCTGCTCCGCGATCTTGATGGCGTTCGCGTTGAAGGCGCCGGCGAGACCGCGGTCGCTCGTCAGGAGCAGCACCGCGGACCGCGTGACCGTCTCGGCCTGCGTGGTCAGCGGGTGCTTGGTGTTCGAGCCGGTACCGACCGCCGTGACCGCGCGGGTGAGCTCGGTCGCGTACGGCGTGGAGGCCGCCACCTTGCGCTGCGCCTTGACGACGCGCGAGGCGGCGATCATCTCCATCGCCTTGGTGATCTTCTTGGTCGCGGTGACGGATCGGATGCGACGCTTGTAGACCCGGAGCTGGGCTCCCATGAGTCAGGTCCCTTCCTTACGTCACTTGCCGGAGGCCGGGGCGTCCTCGCCGAGAAGCTTGCCGTCCGAGGTCTCGAACTGCTTCTTGAAGTCGGCGATCGCGTCGGCAACAGCGGTGAGGGTGTCGTCCGACATCTTGCCGCCCTCCTTGATGGAGGTCATGAGGCCCTGCTCCTTGCGGTGCAGGTACTCGAGGAGCTCCTTCTCGAAGCGGCGGATGTCGTTGACCGGAACGTCGTCCATCTTGCCGGTGGTGGCACCCCAGACCGAGACGACCTGGTCCTCGGTGGCCATCGGCTGGTACTGCGCCTGCTTGAGCAGCTCGACCAGACGCGAACCACGCTCCAGCTGCGCCTTCGACGCGGCGTCCAGGTCGGAACCGAAGGCGGCGAACGCCTCCAGCTCGCGGTACTGGGCCAGGTCCAGACGGAGACGGCCGGAGACCTGCTTCATCGCCTTGTGCTGCGCGGAACCACCGACTCGGGAGACGGAGATACCCACGTTCAGCGCGGGGCGCTGACCGGCGTTGAACAGGTCCGACTCCAGGAAGCACTGGCCGTCGGTGATGGAGATGACGTTGGTCGGGATGAACGCCGAGACGTCGTTGGCCTTGGTCTCGACGATCGGCAGACCCGTCATCGAACCGGCGCCCATGTCGTCGGAGAGCTTCGCGCAGCGCTCCAGCAGACGGGAGTGCAGGTAGAAGACGTCACCCGGGTAGGCCTCACGGCCCGGCGGGCGGCGCAGCAGCAGGGACACGGCGCGGTAGGCGTCGGCCTGCTTCGAGAGGTCGTCGAAGATGATGAGGACGTGCTTGCCCTCGTACATCCACTGCTGACCGATGGCCGAACCGGTGTACGGGGCCAGGTACTTGAAGCCCGCCGGGTCGGACGCCGGAGCGGCGACGATGGTCGTGTACTCGAGCGCGCCGTTCTCCTCCAGCGCGCGGCGGACCGACGCGATGGTCGAGCCCTTCTGGCCGATGGCGACGTAGATGCAGCGGACCTGCTTGTTCACGTCGCCCGAGCGCCAGTTGTCGCGCTGGTTGATGATCGTGTCGACGGCCAGGGCGGTCTTGCCGGTCTGGCGGTCACCGATGATCAGCTGACGCTGACCACGGCCGATCGGGGTCATCGCGTCGACGGCCTTGTAGCCGGTCTCCATCGGCTCGTGCACCGACTTACGGGCCATGACGCCCGGAGCCTGCAGCTCGAGGGCGCGGCGGCCGGACGTCTCGATCTCGCCGAGGCCGTCGATCGGGTTGCCGAGCGGGTCGACGACGCGGCCGAGGTAGCCCTCGCCGACAGCCACGGAGAGGACCTCACCGGTACGGGAGACCGGCTGACCCTCCTCGATGCCGCTGAACTCACCGAGGATGACGGCGCCGATCTCGCGCTCTTCCAGGTTGAGCGCGAGTCCGAGGGTGCCGTCCTCGAACTTCAGCAGTTCGTTGGCCATGGCCGAGGGCAGGCCCTCGACCTTCGCGATGCCGTCGCCGGCAAGGGTGACCGTACCGACCTCCTCGCGCGAGGCCGCGTCCGGCTTGTACGACTGGACGAAGTTCTCCAGCGCGTCCCGGATCTCCTCCGGCCGGATCGTGAGCTCCGCCATCTGGGTTCCCTGCTCTCCTTGTTGGGCCCGAAGTTTCACTTTGGGGGGATGGGGACTCCCCCCGTAAAAGAGGTGAATCCTCTGCACGGCCCAACATGGGCCGTCGTAAGTACGTACTGCTCTTGCTATGAAGTTGCTGCTAGCTCGCCAGTCGGCGGCCGGCGTCCTCGATGCGGTCCGCGAGGGAGCCGTTGATGACCTCGTCACCGACCTGCACCCGGATTCCGCCGACGACCTCGGGGTCCACGTCGAGGTTGAGGTGCATCTGGCGGCCGTAGAGCTTCGCGAGGGCGGCGCCCAGGCGCTGCTTCTGCGGGTCGCTCAGCGGCACCGCCGAGGTGACGATGGCCACCATGCGGTCCCGGCGCTCGGCGGCGAGCTTGGACAGGGACTCCAGTCCCGACTCCAGGCTACGTCCACGCGGCGCGGTCACAAGACGCGTCACCAGACGCTCGGTGGTCGCCTTGGCCCGGCCGCCGAGCAGGCTGCGCAGCAGCTCGCCCTTGGCCGACGCCGTCGCGGCGCGGTTGGTCAGCGCGGCGCGCAGCTCGGTGTTCGAGGAGACGATCCGGCCGAACCGGAACAGCTCGTCCTCGACGTCGTCGAGCCTGCCCGTGCGCTGCGCGGCGGTGAGGTCGGCGGTGTTCGCCAGCTCCTCCAGCGCGTCCACCAGGTCGCGGGACTGCGACCAGCGGGAACGCACCATGCCGGCCAGCAGGTCAGCGGTCTCGCCGCCGACCTGGCCGCCGAGCAGGCGCTGAGCCAGCTCGGCCTTGGCCTCGCCGGCCTGCGCCGGGTCGGTGAGGACCCGACGCAGCGACACCTCGCGGTCGAGCAGCGCGGTGACGGCGGCCAGCTCGTCGGCGAGCTTGGCCGCGTCGACGGACGTGTTGTCCGTCAGCGCGTCGAGACGCTCACGTGCGGCTGCCAGGGCCTCGCGGCTCGCTCCGTTCATCGCGCGGCCTCGGCCTTCTCCTCGAGGTCCTCGAGGAAGCGGTCGATGACACGGCTCTGCCGGGCGTGGTCCTCGAGGGACTCGCCGACGAGCTTGCCTGCCAGTTCGGTGGCGAGCTTGCCGACGTCCTGGCGCAGCGCGGAGGACGCGGCCTTGCGGTCGGCCTCGATCTGGGCGTGACCGGCGGCGACGATCTCCTCGCGCTGCCGCTGGCCTTCCGCGCGCATCTCGGCGATGAGCGTGGCGCCCTGCTCCTGCGCCTCCTGACGCAGACGCGCGGCCTCGTGCCGGGCCTCGGCGAGCTGGGCCTTGTACTGCTCCAGAACGCTCTGGGCCTCGGTCTGGGCGGCCTCGGCCTTCTCGATACCGCCCTCGATGGCCTCGCGGCGCTCTTCCAGAACCTTGTTGATGTTCGGGAGGAGCTTCTTGGCGAGGAAGCCGAAGACGATGGCGAAGGCGATCAGGCCGATGACGAGCTCGGGGATCGGCGGGACAAGAGGGTTCTCCCCCTCGCTCGCCGCAATGAGCAGCTGGCTCATGTGAGTGCCTTTCGTCTGGTCGGCTGGTTCAGCGGTTTAGTTGTAGCCGTAGACGAACGGCATAACGAGACCGATCAGGGCGAGCGCCTCACAGAAGGCGAAGCCGAGGATCTGGTTGGCACGGATCAGGCCGGCAGCCTCGGGCTGACGGGCGAGGGCCTGGGTGCCGTTACCGAAGATGATGCCGACGCCGACGCCCGGGCCGATGGCAGCAAGGCCATATCCGATGGAGCCGAGCGAGCCGGTGACAGCGGCAAGGGTCTGGGACATGCCAGTTCTTCCTTTTCCTTAACGGACCGGTGGGGGTTGGCCACCGGACGACTTGTAGAGGTCCTGAGGGGAGTGGCTCAGTGGTGCTCGGCGAGAGCGCCCTGGATGTAGGTGCACGTCAGCAGGACGAACACGTACGCCTGCAGAGCCTGGATGAACAGCTCGAAGGCAGTCATCACGATGACCATCACGAACGAGACACCCGCGTAGGCGATACCGAAGCCGTTCAGCATGTACCAGCTGGCGATCGTGAAGAGCAGCAGCAGGGTGTGACCAGCGAACATGTTCGCAAAGAGTCGCACGGCGTGGGTGAACGGCCGGATCAGCAGGTTCGAGAACAGCTCGATCAGCATGGCCAGCGGAAGCACCGCGCCGAGCGACTTGTCGTAGCCGGTGACGTTCTTCCAGAAGCCGACGAAGCCGTGCCGCTTGAACGTCAGGGACACCCACAGGATGTAGACGATCAGGGCCAGGACCAGCGGATACGAGATGATCGAGGTGACCGGGAACTGGGCGATCGGGATGATCGACCAGAGGTTCAGCATCCAGACGAAGAAGAAGAGCGAGACGACGAGTGGTACGTACTTCTCGCCTTCCTTCTTGCCGATGGTCTCGTAGACGACACCGCGCCGGATGAAGTCGTAGCCCGCCTCGGCGACCATCTGGAGCTTGCCCGGGACCACCTGCGGCCTGCGGAACGCGGCCCAGAAGAAGCCCACGATGATGATCGAGCCGAGCAGCGCCAGCAGCATCGTCTTGTTGAAGTACACGCTGCTGTCGCCGTCACCCCACAGGGGCTGGAACATGAACGAGTGCAGGCCCGGGGACACATCGGCGAAGCCACACCCGTCGAAGAGGTGGCAGTTGGTGTCGAAGGCGAGCACCTGCGTCGGGTCAGCACTCACCGCGGGCTCCTTCAGCGTGGCGCATAGGTACGGCAACCTCGTTGTGTCGGCGCGGCGCGCAGCCGCGGTTCGGCACGGGACTGGTGTTACGGATGTGGGGGCGGCTGTGGGGCATCTCGCCTCGCGATTGAGCAGGCGTCAGCTCAGATGCCCGCGCCCGCGATGCCGCAGTTGGCACCGGACGATAGCAGGACTTCTCAAGCGGCTTTATCCCGGCCCTACCCCTCACGACGAGTGCCCCGTCTTTTCGGGCTTGTCACCCTTCGAGGAGACACCCGAATCGGGTTCGACGTAGAGGATCTTGGCCTTCATGTGGGCACGGGTCTGCAACGCGATCCACACGAGGGTGGTGGCGAGCAGCGTGGCCGCGAAGGCCCGGGGATTGAAGAGCGTGGTGTTCTTGAACGCGGCCATGAAGATGAACAGCAGCAGGATCTGCGCCATATACAGCATCAGGCCCATTGCCTGGAACAGATGCGGAAGCGATTTGGCGGTGCGCTGAAGAACGTAGAGACCGAGCCCCATGAACAGGATCACGACAAGTGTCGCGATGACCGCCCCGATCGCCCCCTTGCCACCGGCAACCACCCCACTGACGACGGCGGCGACAGCACCGGCGGCGGCTGTGGGTACGGCGGCCTGGAGCAGGATCCGGGCGTCATTGGACGGCATGGCGGCAACTCCGCTTTCACGGTGGGGGCAGGGTGTCGTCATGGACGAGCGTAGTCCCGGGCTGAGAGAGAACCTCACACCAATGGACCGTCGCACTACGGCCCTTCGGCTCTATCCGGGGGGTTCTCGTGAACCGTATCACAAACTATTTGATGAGGTCTTTACCTGGGAGCGTGCCCAGAGTCACACATGAGAGTGATGGTGCGCGTCTGTGCGGGCCCCTGGTCGACTTGTCTGGTATTGGGGCGCTTCGCTCCCCCATGACTTGGCAATGCTCTAGTCAGATTCTTACCTTGGCCGACTCCTGGAGGTTGGTCCGCGTCGGACGAGAACGCGGCTGGGGCCGTGCGCGGTGCACTCGCGCACGGCCCCAGCCGTTCACTCATCCCCGAGGGGCCAGAGTCAAGCCTTCTTCAGGTGACCCTTGACCTTGCCGTCGATGTCCTTGGCCCAGGAGCGGCCGGCCTGGATACGGAAGCAGGTTCCCTTCTTCACCTTCTTGTCGAGGGTGTAGTAGTCGCCGTACTCCTTCTTGAAGTCCTTCCAGCCGGTAAGGGACTTCCAGTCGCTGCCGCACGTGATGAGGCGCACGCCAACGCCGTTGTTGTACTGCTTCTTCGTCAGCGTGTACTGGATCTTGCCGGTCTTGGTCGCCTTGAACTTCTGATCGGACTCCGTCTTCTCCGTCGGCCTGGTGTGGATGTGGAACTTCCCTGTCGGCAGCGCCTTGGTCGTGGCAGCCGACACCTCCACTGCCCCAACCGCGAGCGTTCCGGCAGTCAGGACGGCCGCGACGGCAGCGCTTACAACTTTGCGCATTATTACTCCCCGTTTCTTCCGATTGGTCATGGCGAGAAGGGCGGCATGGTCATGTGCACGCCATCTCGCCTCGGACGTCGGATTTTGTAACACGCAAAGGCGAATCACCTCAACGCGTTAGCGCCGGGGAAAGCGTTTACAGCTGCATCAATCGGGCCGAAACGCGCGCCACTTCCCCTTTGCAGGAGGAACAGCCCGGCCCGTTCAGCCCTGACCCTCGCCCCGTAAGCGCCGATATGCACACCATTGGGGAGCGATCTTGAGCACCCGCTTCCGGTTTCGAACGTATGTTTTAGCCATCTTCGATGTACCTCCCTGGATCGCCACGGTCCGCAAGCCTCATGCGCAGCAAAAAGCGCGGCTGCCACGGTGTTTGTGGCGGCCGCGCTCCAGGACTGAGCAGGTCACGTACGGGTGGTGTCGACCTTCCGCCGGTCCACAGGGTACGAACGCGCGCCGATCGCGGTCGCCCCGTTGACGCGCGAGGCGCCGGCGGCGACCGGAGTGCGCGGCTCCTGTTCGGACCCGGCCTCCCCCGCTCCGCCGGACTGCGGTGTGGTGGCCGCCGGCTCCGCGACGGTGCCGCCCCGGCGGTAGCGCGGCGGCACGAAGGCCTCGGCCCAGCGCGGAGCGCGCGGTGTGAAGCGAGGGAGCAGCAGCAGGGCCAGGCCGATGGCGCTCAGGAACACCACGCTCAGCACGATCCACATGGACGCCGAGTTCACGGAGTAGGCGAGCGCGCCGAAGGCGATCAGGGCGGACCAGAAGTACATGATCATCACCGCGCGGCTGTGCGAGTGGCCGATCTCCAGCAGGCGGTGGTGCAGGTGGCCCCGGTCCGCGGCGAACGGCGACTGGCCGCGCCAGGTGCGGCGGACGATTGCCAGCACCAGGTCGGCGGCCGGGATCGCGATGATCGTCAGAGGCAGCAGGAGAGGGATGTAGACCGGCACCGTCTGGTGCACGGCCGCCTTCTCGGAGCCGGCGAACAGCTTCAGCGCGTCCGGGTCGACCTGGCCGGTGATGGAGATCGCGCCCGCGGCGAGGACGAGGCCGATGAGCATCGAGCCGGAGTCACCCATGAAGATCCGCGCCGGGTGCATGTTGTGCGGCAGGAAGCCCAGGCACATGCCCATCAGGATCGCCGAAAACAGGGTGGCGGGGGCGGCGGCCTCGATGCCGTACGACACCCAGACGCGGTAGGCGTAGAGGAAGAACGCGGCCGAGGCGATGCAGACCATGCCTGCTGCCAGGCCGTCGAGGCCGTCGACGAAGTTGACCGCGTTGATGGTGATGACGACCAGGGCGACGGTGAGCAGGGTGCCCTGCCACTGGGTCAGCGCGACATTGCCGACGGTCGGGATCGGCAGCCACAGGATCGTCAGACCCTGCATGACCATGACGCCGGCGGCGATCATCTGGCCGCCCAGCTTGATCAGGGCGTCGATCTCGAACTTGTCGTCCAGGACGCCGATCAGCCAGATGAGCGCCGCTCCGGAGAGCAGCGCCCGCGGTTCGTTGGACTTCTCGAAGACCGTACTGAGGTTGGTCAGGTGGTCCGCGACCAGCAGGCCCGCGCACAGGCCGAAGAACATCGCGATACCGCCGAGCCGCGGAGTGGGTTCCCGGTGCACGTCACGTGCCCGGATCTCCGGCATCGCTCCGGCCACGATCGCGAACTTACGCACCGGCCCTGTCAGCAGATACGTCACCGCGGCCGTGATGCAGAGCGTCAGCAGGTATTCACGCACGGGCTTCCCCACAAGTCTCGCTGGCCATCTCAGCCCCACACCCTAGCGACGTACAGATACGCGACGCATATGTGTGGGGACTTCCGGGTAGCGACGATGGTTGCACGTGTGGCTGTGTGCGCAGGTGCGTCTACCCCGTCTCAGCCGGGATACGGCAGAAATCTACCGGCCAGCTCCCGCACTTCTTCACGCGCCTTGTGACTTTCGGTCTCTCCCCGCAGCACACTCGCCAGCAGTGCGGAGAGCCACACCATCTCCGTCTCCCCCATGCCCTGCGTGGTCACGGCCGCCGTGCCGAGGCGCAGGCCGCGGGCGTCGCCGTGCGGCAGGGCGCAGCAGTCGAGCACGATCCCGGCCGCCGCGAGCCGTCCGCGCGCGTCCCGGCCGTCGGCGCCGAGGGGCGCCGGGTCGGCGGTGATGAGGTGCGTGTCGGTGCCGCCCGTGGTGACGACCAGCCCCTCCGCGGTCAGCCCGGCGGCCAGCGTCCTGGCATTGGCGACCACCTGATGGGTGTACACCGCGAACGCCGGGGTTGCCGCCTCGCCGAACGCGACGGCCTTGGCGGCGATGGTGTGCATCTGAGCGCCGCCCTGTGTGAAAGGAAACACAGCGCGGTCGATCCGCTCGGCCGGGTCCGAGCCGCACAGGATCATGCCGCCGCGCGGACCGCGCAGCACCTTGTGGGTGGTGGCGCACACCACATCGGCGTACGGCACCGGGTTCGGCGCCGCTCCCCCCGCGACGAGCCCCATCGGGTGGGCGGCGTCGGCGATGAGATACGCACCCACCTCGTCCGCGATGTCACGGAAGAGGGCGTAGTCGATGTGGCGCGGGTAGGCGATGGACCCGCACACGACGGCCTTGGGCCGGTGGTTGCGGGCCAGCGTGCGCACCTGGTCGTAGTCGATGAGCCCGGTCTCGGCGTCCACCCCGTAGCCGACGAAGTCGAACCAGCGGCCGGAGAAGTTGGCGGGCGAACCGTGCGTGAGGTGTCCGCCGTACGGCAGCCCGAGGGCGAGGACGGTGTCGCCGGGGCGCAGCAGGGCGGCGTACGCGGCGAGGACGGCCGAAGACCCCGAGTGCGACTGGACGTTGGCGTGTTCGGCGCCGAACAGTGCCTTGGCCCGCTCGACGGCGAGGCGCTCGGCGACGTCGACCATCTCGCACCCGCCGTGGTAGCGGGCGCCCGGGTACCCCTCCGCGTACTTGTTGGCGAGCGGCGACCCGAGCGCCGCCAGCACGGCCGGCGAGGTGTAGTTCTCGGCGGCGATGAGCTGAAGCGTCGTCGACTGCCGCTCGAGCTCCCCGAGCAGGATGTCGGCGAGCTGCGGGTCCTGGCGGCGCAGGACATCGGCCTCGAGGGTATGGGTGACCGACATATTGAGCTCCGGGCGTGCGTCGACGGTGACGTACGTCCAATGTAGGCCGCGGACGTCAGCCGCGCCCGGTGTTGTCACGCGCGCGCACGAACCCCCGTCAACGCCGTCACCACCGGATCCAGTGCCTCGTGTATCTCGTCCCCCACCGACCGGAAGAACGTCAGCGGTGCCCCGTACGGGTCGTACACCTCGTCCGCCTCCGCCGTCGGCGCGAGCAGCCACCCGCGTAGCGCGGCGGCCGCACGGACCAGGGCACGGGCGCGGAAGACCACGCCGTCCTCCAGCGGAGGGAGCGTCGCCGGGTCTATGGCCTTCACCAGGCGGGTGAACTCCTTGAGGGTGAAGGTGCGCAGGCCCGCCGAATGGCCCATGGAGATGACCTGGGCACGGTGGTCTCGGGTGGCCGTCAGGACCAGGTCGGCCCGGATGACGTGTTCGTCGAGGAGCTCACGGCCGACGAAGCCGGAGGCGTCCGCGCCGAAGTCGGCGAGGACGGTCTCCGCGTTGGATTCCATGGGCGCGCCCTCGTGGCCCCAGGTGCCCGCGCTCTCCACGATCAGCCCGCCGCCGAGCACACCGAGCCGCTGCGCCACGAAATGACGGGTCAGCCGCTCGGTGATCGGCGAGCGGCACACATTTCCGGTGCTGACGTGGAGGATGCGGAAGCTGTCACGCGGGAGGCCGACGAACGTCGTCGTGATCTCCGCCGCGCTTTCCCCGTTGCCTATGCCACGCCCCGCTTCAGGGGCTGTCAATTGGCCACCTCGAGGTCGGGTACGACCTTCCGCAGCTCTTCCGCGGAGATCGCGCCCGCACGCAGGAGGAGGGGCACCTCGCGCGTCACGTCGACGATCGACGACGGGACGTTGCCGGGGGTCGGACCGCCGTCCAGGTACACGGACACCGAGTCGCCGAGCATCTCCTGTGCCGCGTCGCAGTCCTCGGGGGCGGGGTGACCCGTCAGGTTCGCCGAGGACACCGCCATCGGGCCGACCTCCGTCAGCAGCTCGATGGCGATCGGGTGGAGTGGCATGCGCACGGCAACCGTGCCCCGGGTGTCACCCAGGTCCCACTGCAGCGACGGCTGGTGCTTGGCGACGAGTGTCAGCGCGCCCGGCCAGAAGGCGTCGACCAGCTCCCACGCCAGCTCGGAGAAGTCCGTGACGAGACCATGGAGCGTGTTCGGGGAGCCGATCAGGACAGGGGTGGGCATGGTGCGGCCCCGGCCCTTGGCCTCCAGCAGATCGCCGACGGCCTCCTTGGCGAAGGCGTCCGCGCCGATGCCGTACACCGTGTCGGTCGGGAGGACCACGAGCTCGCCACGGCGGACGGCGGACGCGGCTTCACGCAGACCGGTCGTGCGGTCGGTCGCGTCGTTGGTGTCGTATCGCCGTGCCATATCTAGCGGGCCTCCTCGTACACGAAGTACACGTAACGCGGGGAAAGAGTCTCGGGGGCGGTCACGGCAGTGCCTTGCGGGCGGTCGCGAACCTCGGGCGGTTGTTGAGGTCGGGGTGGTCGGCCGCGTCGGCCCAGCCCCGCTCCTCGGTGAAGATCCACGGCACCTGGCCGCCCTGGGTGTCGGCGTGCTCGATGACGACGACGCCGCCGGGACGCAGGAGACGGTGTGCGGTGCGTTCCAGGCCGCGGATGAGCTCCAGGCCGTCCTCGCCCGAGAACAGGGCGAGTTCGGGATCGTAGTCCCGCGCCTCGGGAGCGACGTACTCCCATTCGGTCAGCGGGATGTAGGGCGGGTTGGAGATGACCAGGTCGACCTGGCCGTCGAGGTCGGGGAAGGCGTCCAGGGCGTTGCCCTGGCGCAGGTCGACCCTGGACCCCTCGACGTTCTTGCGCGTCCAGCGCAGGGCGTCCTCGGACAGCTCCACGGCGTGCACGCGCGAGCGCGGGACCTCCTGGGCGAGGGCGAGCGCGATGGCCCCGGAGCCGGCGCACAGGTCGACGATGCAGGGCTCGACGACGTCCATCGCGCGCACTGCGTCTATGGCCCACCCGACCACCGACTCGGTCTCGGGGCGGGGCACGAACACCCCGGGCCCGACTTGGAGTTCGAGGTAGCGGAAGTAGGCCCGCCCGGTGATGTGCTGCAGCGGCTCGCGCTGCTCACGGCGGGCGATGACCTCCCAGTAGCGGGCGTCGAAGTCCGAGTCCTTCACGGAGTGCAGCTCGCCCCGCTTCACGCCGTGCACGAACGCGGCGAGCTCCTCCGCGTCGGTGCGCGGCGAGGGCACGCCGGCGTCGGCCAGCCGCTGGGTGGCCTGTGCCACCTCCGCGAGCAGCACGCTGCGGGGGCTTGAGGGTCGCCCCCCAATGAATTGCTGCACGCAAGTCCTCCGTGTCGTACTCGTACGTGCGTACGTACGTCGTTACGCAGCCGCCAGCTTCGCTGCCGAGTCCGCGTCGACGCAGGCCTGGATCACCGCGTCGAGTTCGCCGTCCAGGACCTGGTCCAGGTTGTACGCCTTGAAGCCGACGCGGTGGTCCGAGATGCGATTCTCCGGGAAGTTGTAGGTGCGGATCTTCTCGGAGCGGTCGACGGTGCGGACCTGGCTGCGGCGGGCGTCGGCTGCTTCCTTCTCCGCTTCCTCCTGCGCCGCTGCGAGCAGCCTGGAGCGCAGGATACGCAGTGCCTGCTCCTTGTTCTGCAGCTGGCTCTTCTCGTTCTGGCAGGAGGCGACGACTCCGGTGGGAATGTGCGTGATGCGCACGGCGGAGTCGGTGGTGTTGACGGACTGGCCACCGGGTCCGGAGGACCGGTAGACGTCGATGCGGAGGTCGTTGGGGTTGATCTCGACGTCGACTTCCTCGGCCTCGGGCGTCACGAGCACACCGGCCGCCGACGTGTGGATACGGCCCTGCGACTCGGTCGCAGGCACACGCTGCACGCGGTGCACGCCGCCCTCGTACTTCATCCGGGCCCAGACGCCCTGCCCGGGCTCGGTGGCGCCGTTGCCGCCCTTGGTCTTCACGGCGACCTGGACGTCCTTGTAGCCGCCCAGCTCGGACTCGGTCGAGTCGATGATCTCGGTCTTCCAGCCGACGCGCTCGGCGTACCGGAGGTACATGCGCAGCAGGTCGCCCGCGAACAGTGCGGACTCGTCCCCGCCGGCCCCGGCCTTGATCTCCAGAATGACGTCCTTGTCGTCACTCGGGTCACGCGGGACGAGCAGCAGGCGCAGCTTCTCGGTCAGTTCCTCGCGCTGCTTGTCGAGCTCCTTGACCTCGGCCGCGAAGTCCGGGTCGTCGGCGGCGAATTCCTTCGCCGTCTCGATGTCGTCGCCGGTCTGCTTCCAGGAGCGGTACGTGGCGACGATCGGGGTGAGCTCGGCGTAGCGCTTGTTCAGCTTGCGCGCGTTCGCCTGGTCCGCGTGGACCGACGGGTCGGCGAGCTTCGTCTCCAGGTCGGCGTGCTCTGCGACGAGCTCCTCGACGGCCTCGAACATCTTTGGCTCCTGTGTAGGTACGTCTGTGAAGGGCGGGCGACCAAAAACGCCGGTCCCGGCGCGCCTGAGTAGGGCGCGACCGTGGACCGGCGAATTGGAGCTCGCTACTTCTTGGAGCCGGCAGAAGCCTTGCCGAAGCGGGCCTCGAAGCGGGCCACACGGCCACCGGTGTCGAGGATCTTCTGCTTACCCGTGTAGAACGGGTGGCACTCGGAGCAGACCTCGGCACGGATGGTGCCGCTGGAGATCGTGCTGCGGGTGGTGAACGACGCGCCACAGGTGCAGCTGACCTGCGTCTCGACGTACTCGGGGTGGATGTCGCGCTTCAAGGGTGTCTCCTAGTTTCGGGAGGGCGCCGGGTCGCTGCCGCGGGATACGAGAGCGTGAACCGGAGCCGACGTACCAGTCTGCCAGGACTGGGGCCATCCCCCAAAACCGGGGGGCGGTGCGATCTATTCCCGGGGGCCGGGAGCGAGGGGTGCGGGGATGAGTTACGAGTTGCGGGCGGTGATCGCCGGTGAGGCGCTGCTGTGCACGGTCACGAGGGATGTGCCCGCCGCCCGGGCGTCTCTTGAGCAGGGCCTGGCGCTGATGCCGATAACGGGCGACCTCTTCGACTCCGCCACTAACGGCGACGCCACCCGGGCCCTGGGGTTCCGGGGACTACCCGGGGGGTTCGAGGGCCGCCTCGCCGCTTGGTCGGCCGACGGGCCGGTCGCCTTCGTGGAGGCCGAGTACTTCGGTGGCGTGGGTGAGCAGCGCGCGGCCGTGTGGGACGACGGTGCCCTGGTGCTGGGGCCGCTGGGCATCGGGGAGGACCAGGGCTTCCCGGTGGCCGGCAGCCCGATCTCACAGGCTCTTCGCCGGCTGGGTGCGGTGGCACGGGCCGGCGGCGACGAGTTCTCGGCCGTGGGGCTGGGCCGGCATCGTCACAGCGCCCGCTGGGTGGGCTGACCCCGCCGCGAACCCGCGCCCCTCAGGGCGTCACCACACTGTTGGCGTCGCCCTTCGCCGTGCCCTTTGTGGCCGACTTCGGGATCGGCTTGTCGTTCTTCAGGGCCGTCCACACCTGCTGGGCCTGCGACTCGGCCACGATCACGCGGTTCGGGTCCGCGGGGTCGTACCGGACCGGCATCGTGACCATGGTCATGTTCTTGGAGTCGATGCTCTTGAGGCCGCCTGCGAACGACATCAGGGAGTTGACCGAGCCCAGGTCGGAGTCGGTGGTCACCGTCTTGGTGGCGGTGTTGGCCAGGTCGTAGAGCTTCTTCGGGTTGCCGAAGAGGTTGATGTCCTTGACCTGGTTGATCAGTGCCTTGATGAAGGCCTGCTGGAGCTGGATGCGGCCGAGGTCGGAGCCGTCGCCGACGCCGTGCCGGGTACGGACCAGACCGAGGGCCTGCTTGCCGGTGAGCTGGTGGGTGCCGGCCTCGAGGTTGAGATGGCTGTCGGGGTCGTTGATGGCCTTGGTGGTGGTGACCTCGACGCCGCCGAGCTTGTCGACCAGCTTCTGGAAGCCGGAGAAGTCGACCTCCAGGTAGTGGTCCATGCGGATACCGGAGACGGACTCCACCGTCTTCACCGCACAGGCCGCACCGCCCGTCGTGTACGCGGAGTTGAACATCACGTCGGAGTCGGCCGGGTATCTCTTGCCGTTGGTGTCGGTGCAGTCGGGCCGGTCGATGAGCGTGTCGCGCGGGATGGAGACGACGCTCGCCTTCTTGTGGCCCTCGTAGACGTGCAGGATCATCGCCGTGTCCGAGCGGGCACTGCCGTCGTCGGCGCCGCCGCCGAGCTTCTTGTTGCTGCCGGAGCGGGTGTCCGAGCCGAGGATGAGGATGTTCTCCGAGCCGTTGTCGACCTTCTCGGGCCGGTCGGTGCCCAGGACCTGGTCGATGTCGACGCTCTTGAGGTTGCCGTTGAGCTTGAAGTACAGGTAACCCGCACCGGTGCCGCCCAGGACCACGATCCCGGCGGCCGTCCAGGCCATGATCAGCAGGCCCTTGCGCTTGTCGCGCGGCTTGCGTCGGCGGCCCTTGGCGCGGCCACGCGGACCCTTGGTGCCGTTCTCGCCCGGTATGGCAGGCTCCGGCGTGCTCTCGGCAGACACTGTGCTCCTCGGTTCTCGTCCGGTCGGTTACCCCCTGCTTTCAGGGTCAGGCGTGGCCATTTGGCCCGTACCACACCATCGTCACCCCGTCCGGTCAGACGGGGAAACTCGGAGAAGGGTTGCACAACGGACCGTGCCCACCGCTCGCAGGCGATGGGCACGGTCCGTAGTCGGAGAGGCCGGGCAAACCGGCCTCACCTGCGATTTCAGCCGAAGATGTCGTACTGCTTGTAATCGGTTCCTACGGATCTTGCTGTGGTAAAGATCTCGCTGGTGGCCTTGCCGGAACCCGGGTACAGATAGAGCGTTCCGGAGGAGTTGCGGGCCAGGAAGTCCGCCTTGCCGTCGCCGGTCACATCACCGACGGCGTCGAAGGCCGTGTAGCTCTCCCAGGTACGCACCTTGACGCGGCCGGCGAAGGCGCCGGTGCCGGCCTTGCCGGTGCCCTTGAACAGGTAGACATGGCCGCCGGTCTTGCTGCGCGCGATCAGGTCGGTCCTGCCGTCGCCGGTGAAGTCGCCGTGGCCGCGCAGGGAGTTGTACTGGTTCCAGCCGGAGCCGACCTGCACTCGGGCACCGAAGGTGCCGTTGCCCTTGCCCGGGTAGATCCACAGATAGCCGCCGGAGTCGACCGACAGCAGGTCGGGCAGGTAGTCGCCGGTGACATCGCCCGGGGTGACGATGCGGGTGCGGGTCTTCCAGTTGTCGGCGAGCTGCTTGGTGGCCCAACTGCCGCTGGAGGGCACGAAGTGCGACCAGAACAGGTCGCCGTCGGAGCTGCGCCGGTAGACCAGGTCCTGGTAGCCGTCCCGGTCGAGGTCGGTCTGCAGCACGACGTTGACGCCGTCCCAGTTGCCCCAGGACTCGCGCGCCCCGAACGAGGTGCCGGTCGAGTCCTTCGAGTAGCCCGTCCTGCTGGAGGCGTTGCGCAGCCACAGGTCGGCCCGGTGGTCCCCGCTGAGGTTGGTGTCGTCGACGCGCGGGTGGGCGGCGCCGACATAGCTCGTCACCTTGGCGAACACGCTGTACGCGCCCTTGGCGACGCAGTCCCGCACGCCCCAGGAGACGACGCCGACGATCCGGCCGTTCACGACGAGCGGCCCGCCGGAGTCCCCGTTGCAGGCGGAGGTGGTGCCGCTGTCGGCGCCGCTCGCCGGCTTGCCCGCACAGACCATGTGGCCCTTGACGAACCCGCCGCCGTAATAGCCGGCGCAGGTGGTGTCGGACTGGATGGGCAGCGTGGCCGTCTTCAGCGTCTGGGAGATGTCCGAACTGGTGGAGCTGGTACGGCCCCAGCCGTAGACCTTGGCGCTGGTCCCGGCGGCGTACGAGGCGGTGTCACCGGCGGTCGTCATGCGGATCGGCGTCGCCTTGACCGCGTTCGCCAGCGTGATGACGGCCATGTCGTTGTCGATCGTCGTCGAGTTGTACGACGGGTGGTACCACTGCCGGTGCGGCAGTGTGACGGTGCCGCCGTGCAGGTCGCTGTTGCCGGCATCGTCGGTGGTCGGCAGCTGGGCGGTGCCGGTGATGACGGCGCCGAAGTTGTGCCAGTCGTAGCCCTTGACGCAGTGCGCGGCGGTGAGGATCTTCGTCGGCGCGACGACGGCGCCGCCGCAGAAGAACCCGAGGTCGTCGGCCTCGTCGGCGGTGCCCTGGTCGTCGTGGTACCAGAGCTGCGCCATCCAGGGCGCCGAGGTGATGCCGGTCGTGGTGCCGCCGATGACCATGGGACTCACGGTGGAGTCATCGGAAGAGCTGCTGCTCGCGCCGAACGACGACTTCCCGGTCGTCTCCCCCGCGGTGTCGTCGCCGACTACGGCGCCCGCGACCCGCCGCTCCAGCTCGGCGAGCGAGGCGGAGCTGGTGGCGGGCTTCACGGTGGGCCTGGGCAGCGCGGTCGCGGCCCCGGCGGACGAGGTCAGCAGCGCGGCGGCGACGGCCGCGGCGAGGCCGGCGGCGGCGACGGGCAGCCCGAAACGTATCCGGCGTCTGTGACGACCACTGCCGGACATGGTGGTGCTCAAGTAGGTCCCCCCAGAGACACAAGAGTAGGAAGGGGCGTACTGATACGCCCGTCCCTATCAGCGCCAAAAGGCCGCTTCCCGTCACTGATTGACGGGAAGCGGCCTTGTGGGATCGCTGTGCTCAGTCTCCGTTGCCGGGGGCCGGCGTCGTCTTCTGAATCTGCATCAGGAACTCGGCGTTCGACTTCGTCTGCTTCATCTTGTCGAGGAGCAGCTCGACCGCCTGCTGCTGGTCGAGGGCGTGCAGCACCCGGCGCAGCTTCCAGACGATGGCAAGCTCGTCGGGAGCCAGCAGGATCTCTTCCTTACGGGTACCGGACGCGTCGACGTCCACCGCCGGGAAGATGCGCTTGTCGGCGAGCTTCCGGTCGAGCTTGAGCTCGGCGTTGCCGGTGCCCTTGAACTCCTCGAAGATCACCTCGTCCATGCGGGACCCGGTGTCCACCAGCGCGGTGGCGAGGATGGTCAGCGAGCCGCCGTCCTCGATGTTGCGCGCGGCACCGAAGAAGCGCTTCGGCGGGTACAGCGCGGTCGAGTCGACACCACCGGACAGGATGCGGCCGGAGGCCGGGGCGGCGAGGTTGTACGCACGGCCCAGACGCGTGATGGAGTCGAGCAGCACGACGACGTCGTGACCCAGCTCCACCAGTCGCTTCGCACGCTCGATGGCGAGCTCGGCGACCGTGGTGTGGTCCTCGGCCGGACGGTCGAAGGTCGAGGAGATGACCTCGCCCTTCACCGACCGCTGCATGTCGGTGACCTCTTCCGGACGCTCGTCGACGAGGACGACCATCAGGTGGCACTCGGGGTTGTTGTGCGTGATCGCGTTGGCGATCGCCTGCATGATCATGGTCTTACCGGTCTTCGGCGGGGCCACGATCAGACCGCGCTGGCCCTTACCGATCGGCGACACGAGGTCGATGATGCGGGTGGTCAGCACGCCCGGGTCGGTCTCCAGACGGAGCCGGTCCTGCGGGTACAGCGGGGTGAGCTTGTTGAACTCCGGGCGGCCGCGGCCGTGTTCGGGCGCCATGCCGTTGACGGAGTCGAGGCGGACCAGCGCGTTGAACTTCTCGCGCCGCTCGCCTTCCTTGGGCTGACGGACCGCACCGGTGATGTGGTCGCCCTTGCGCAGGCCGTTCTTGCGGACCTGGGCGAGGGAGACGTACACGTCGTTGGGGCCCGGCAGGTAGCCCGACGTACGGATGAAGGCGTAGTTGTCGAGGATGTCCAGGATGCCCGCGACCGGGATCAGGACGTCGTCCTCGTTGATCTGCGGCTCCGAGGCCATCTCGTCACGGCCGCGACGGCCACGACGGTCGCGGTAACGCCCGCGACGGCCACGGCGGCCACCCTCGAAGTCGTCATCGTCCTGCTGCTGCTGACCACGGTCCTGACGACCGCCGCCCTGCTGCTGGTTCTGCTGCTGGCCACGGTCCTGACGGCCACCGCCCTGCTGGTCGTCGCCCTTGCGGCGGTCACCGCGGTCACCGCGGTCGCCACGGTCACGGTCGCGGCCGCGCTCACGGCGGTCACGACGACGGCCCTCGCCGCCGTCACCGGCGTCGCCCTTGGCGTCGCCCTGCGACTGCGCGGGCGTCTCCGCCTTCGACTCGCTCTTCGCCTCGGCGGCGACCGTCTCGGGGGATCCGGCATCGGCGGTGGCACGGCGACGGCGGCGCTCGGCCGGGGCGTCGTCGCTGGCCGGCTGGCCGGGAATCTCGATCTGCTGCTGGGCCACGGCCTTCTCGGCGGGGGCCTCAGCCGCCTTCTCCGCCTTCTTCTCGGCGTCGTCGCCGGTACGGGCCTTGGAGGTGGCGCGGCGCTTGGGCTTGGTCTCGGTGGCGGCCTCCGCCTTCGGAGCCGCGGCACCTCCCCCGGCCTGCGCCTCCTTGATGACCTCGATCAGCTGGCTCTTGCGCATGCGCGCCGTGCCCCTGATGCCGAGGCCGGATGCGACCTGCTGAAGCTCGGCCAGCACCATGCCCTCGAGGCCGGTACCGCGGCGCCGCCGGGAGCCGGCACCGCTGGCAGGCGCGGAGGCGTCCGTGGCGGGCGCGGCAGCGGTCTCCTCGACACGTGCGCCCATCAGATCGGTGGTGTCGCTCACGAAGGGTCCTTCCCTGGAGCGGACGTCGGCCTGTCTGGCTCGGCGACCGGTTGTGCTGTCCGGCTTCGGTCCCTGGTGTGTGGACCGTGCCGGGGCGGTGGTCCGCCAAAGCGGCGGAAGAAATATCTGGTGATGACGGTTCCCAGAGCCGTGGCACGGAGTGTCTGTGTCACTCGGCTCGGTATCGCCGGTTCCGGAGCGTGCCCGGCAAGTCGCTCAGCGCCCGCGTACGAGGTACTGCCCGCGTACGTCGTACGGAACACAGTGCGGCTTGGGAGGCTCCCGGAAGAATGTCTGTCCCTGACGGGGACAACAAGCACCTCGCCATGGTGGGGTCGGGTGCAGACTTGAGGTTAACACTACCGGATCCAACAAACATTCCCCCTCTCGAAATCCGGCAACCGAGTGTCAGGTCGCAAGCGGCAGCACGCTCGCTCCCTGGGCATCCAGCTCGAGCCGGTTCGCGGCCCAGCCGTCGCCTGCCAGATGAGCCACCTTGTCGGCGCTGTCGTGATCCGCCAGCGCCAGAACGGTGGGACCCGCGCCGGAGATGACCGCCGGCACTCCGTCGGCCCGCAGCCGCTCCACCAGCGCCGCGCTCTCCGGCATGGCGGGCGCGCGGTACTCCTGGTGGAGACGGTCCTCGGTGGCCGGCAGCAGCAGCTCGGGGCGCCTGGTCAGGGCCTCTACGAGCAGGGCGGCACGGCCGGCGTTGGTGGCGGCGTCGACATGCGGCACGGTGCGCGGGAGCAGGCCGCGCGCGGTCTCGGTGAGCACCGGCTTCCCGGGCACGAAAACCACCGGAACGATGGAATCGGCCGGCTCCATCCTGATCGCTCGCGCGGCACCCGCCTCCATCCAGGAGAGGGTGAACCCGCCGAGCAGACACGCCGCCACGTTGTCGGGGTGGCCCTCGATCTCGGTGGCGAGCTCCAGCAGGGCCGTGTCGTCGAGCTTGGCCTCGCCGCCTATGGTCACGGCGCGCGCGGCGACGATGCCGGCGCAGATGGCGGCCGAGGAGGAACCGAGGCCCCTGCCATGCGGGATGCGGTTGGCGCAGACGATCTCGAGGCCGCGCGGCTGGCCGCCGAGCAGGTCGAAGGCGGTACGCAGGGAACGTACGAGAAGGTGGCTTTCGTCACGCGGCAGCGTCTCGCTGCCCTCACCCGCGATGTCGATGTGCAGCCCGGAGTCGGCCACCCGGACGACAACGTCGTCGTAGAGCCCCAGCGACAGGCCCAGGGCGTCGAAGCCCGGGCCGAGGTTGGCGCTGGTGGCGGGGACGCGCACCCGGACGGCGGCGGCGCGGAACGCTGGACCGGCCATCGCTTGATGACTCTCCTTGAACTGCGTGATTGTCGAAGACATTCGATGACGTACGAACACCCCTGGGGCCGCTTCCGGGCCGCGGAGACGGCGCGGCACCGCACCCCATGCGGAGGCATATGCGGCGGGCGGGTTCGGTACAGCCTATCGAAGGTAGGTTCTGTGGCGACATAGGGCGCACAGGAGGCGCACGATGCGTGTCGTATGCCCCCTGTGCACCCCCTGTCGGGAAGTTCCCCAGGTAAGCGCCCTCGTACTCGCGGACGCGAGCCCCGTACGACGGGGTGTGGCCCGCTTACGCCTGCGCTTACGCCAGCCCGAGCCGCTCGGCCGCCGTGGCCGCGTCGACCGGGACGGTGACGGGCTGCGGGGCGCCGGCGACGGCCCAGTCGGGGTCCTTGAGGCCGTTGCCGGTGACGGTGCAGACGATGCGCTGGCCCGGGTCGACCTTGCCCTGCTCGGCGGCCTTCAGCAGACCGGCGACGGACGCGGCGGACGCGGGCTCGACGAAGACGCCCTCCTGCGCGGCCAACAGCCGGTAGGCGCGCAGGATTTCACGGTCCGTCACCTCGTCGATCGACCCGCCGGACTCGTCCCGCGCGGCGAGCGCGTACTGCCAGGACGCCGGGTTGCCGATGCGGATGGCGGTGGCGATGGTCGACGGGTCCTTGACGATCTCGCCGCGCACGATGGGCGCGGAGCCGGAGGCCTGGAATCCCCACATGCGGGGGGTCCGCTTCGAGACACCGTCGGCGGCGTACTCCTTGTAGCCCTTCCAGTACGCGGTGATGTTGCCCGCGTTGCCGACCGGCAGGACGTGGATGTCGGGGGCGTCGCCCAGCATGTCCACGATCTCGAAGGCGGCCGTCTTCTGCCCTTCGATACGCACCGGGTTAACCGAATTGACCAGCGCCACGGGGTAGTTGTCGCTCAGGGCCCGGGCGAGCGTGAGGCAGTCGTCGAAGTTGCCGTCCACCTGGAGGATCTTCGCGCCGTGCACGAGGGCCTGGCCCATCTTGCCGAGCGCGATCTTGCCCTGCGGGACGAGAACGGCCGAAACCATGCCCGCGCGGACGGCGTAGGCGGCGGCCGAGGCCGACGTGTTGCCGGTGGAGGCGCAGATGACGGCCTTCGCGCCCTCCTCCTTGGCCCGCGTGATGGCCATGGTCATGCCGCGGTCCTTGAAGGAGCCGGTCGGGTTCGCACCCTCCACCTTGAGGTGGACCTCGCAGCCCGTGCGCTCGGAGAGCACCTGCGCGGGCACGAGGGGCGTGCCGCCCTCGCGGAGCGTCACGACCGGAGTGGTGTCGGAGACGGGCAGCCGGTCCCGGTACTCCTCGATGATTCCGCGCCACTGGTGGGTCATTGCTGGTTACTCTCCTTCAACCCGCATGATGCTGGCGACACCCCGCACGGTGTCGAGCTTGCGCAACGCCTCGACGGTCCCGACCAGGGCCGCGTCGGACGCACGGTGGGTGACGACGACGAGGGAGGCCTCGCCGTCCTTGCCCTGCTGGCGAACCGTATCGATCGAGACACCGTGCTCTGCGAACACGGTCGCCACCTGGGCGAGAACACCCGGTTTGTCCGCCACGTCGAGGCTGATGTGGTAGCGGGTGACAACCTCACCCATCCCCGACACGGGCAGGGCGGCGTACGCCGACTCGCCGGGCCCCGTTGCCCCGCTGAGCCGGTTGCGGCAGACGGCGACGAGGTCGCCGAGCACGGCCGAGGCGGTCGGGGAACCACCCGCGCCGGGGCCGTAGAACATGAGCTGGCCGGAGGCGTCGGACTCGACGAACACGGCGTTGTACGCGCCGCGCACGGAGGCCAGCGGGTGGCTCAGCGGGATCATCGCGGGGTGCACGCGCGCGGTGACGGACGCGCCGTCCTCGGCCCGCTCGCAGATGGCGAGCAGCTTGATGGTGCAGCCCATCTCCTTGGCGGAGGCGAAGTCGGCCGCGGTCACCTCGTTCATGCCCTCGCGGTAGACGTCGTCGAGGCGCACGCGCGTGTGGAAGGCGATACCGGCGAGGATCGCGGCCTTGGCGGCGGCGTCGAATCCTTCGACGTCGGCGGTGGGGTCGGCCTCCGCGTACCCCAGGGCGGTGGCCTCGTCGAGGGCCTCCTGATACCCGGCGCCGGTCGAGTCCATCTTGTCGAGGATGAAGTTCGTGGTGCCGTTGACGATGCCGAGGACCCGGTTGACCTTGTCGCCGGCGAGGGACTCGCGCAGCGGGCGGATCAGCGGGATGGCGCCGGCGACGGCGGCCTCGTAGTAGAGGTCCTTGCTGTTCGCTTCCGCCGCCGCGTGCAGGGTGGCCCCGTCCTGGGCGAGGAGCGCCTTGTTGGCGGAGACGACGGACGCGCCGTGCTCGAAGGCGGTGGTGATGAGGGTGCGGGCGGGCTCGATGCCGCCGATGACCTCGACCACGACGTCGATGTCGCCGCGTTTGACGAGGGCGGTGGCATCGGTGGTGATCAGCGACGGGTCGATGCCCTCACGGACCTTGGAGGGCCGCCGTACGGCCACGCCCGCGAGCTCCACGGGCGCCCCGATCCGGGCGGCGAGGTCGTCGGCGTGCGTCGTCATGATGCGCGCCACCTCTGAGCCGACCACTCCACAGCCCAGCAGCGCCACCTTCAGCGGACGCGTACGCATCATCCGACCTCGTTTCCTCTTACCGTCTACGGTTGCACCAGTCTCACTCACCGGACGGGACTTTCTGCCCTTCGTCCGGATCGTGAGATATCGATTTCATTTCTACCGGGGTGGAAGACAGGAGATCTTCCACCCCGGTGTCTTTGCGGGTTACCCGACATCGAGACGGAGGAGGTCCTCCTCCGTCTCCCGGCGGACGATCACCCGGGACTCGCCGTCGTTCACCGCGACGACGGGCGGCCGGAGGACATGGTTGTAGTTGCTGGCCATGGACCGGCAGTACGCACCCGTCGCCGGTACGGCGATGAGGTCACCCGGCGCCAGGTCGGCCGGCAGGAACGCGTCCTTGACCACGATGTCCCCGCTCTCGCAGTGCTTGCCGACGACACGGGCGAGCATCGGCTCGGCGTCGCTCGTCCGGGACACGAGGGCGACGCTGTACTCGGCGTCGTACAGCGCCGTACGGATGTTGTCCGACATGCCGCCGTCGACGGAGACGTACGTCCGCAGCCCGTCGAGCGGCTTGATGGTGCCGACCTCGTAGAGCGTGAAGGCGGTCGGCCCGACGATGGCGCGCCCCGGCTCGACGGAGATACGGGGGGTCCGCAGACGGGCGGCCTCGCACTCACGGGTGACGATCTCGGTCAGCGCCTTGGCGATCTCGTGCGGCTCACGGGGGTCGTCGTCACTCGTGTAGGCGATCCCGAGCCCGCCGCCGAGGTCGATCTCGGGCAGCTCCACGCCGTGCTCGTCACGGATGTCCTTGAGAAGCGAGACCACCCGGTGGGCGGCGACTTCGAAGCCCGACATGTCGAAGATCTGCGACCCGATGTGCGAGTGGATCCCGATGACGTCCAGCCCCTCGAGCTGGAGCGCCCGCCGCACGGCCTCGGCGGCCTGCCCACCGGCCAGCGGAATCCCGAACTTCTGGTCCTCGTGGGCGGTCGCGATGAACTCGTGGGTGTGTGCTTCCACGCCCACGGTGATACGGATCTGGACGCGCTGCCGCGTGCCGAGCTCCTGCGCGATGTGGGCGACGCGGACGATCTCCTGGAAGGAGTCGAGGACGATACGTCCGACGCCTGCGGTGATCGCGCGGCGGATCTCCTCGACGGACTTGTTGTTGCCGTGGAAGGCGATGCGGTCGGCGGGCATGCCGGCGGAGAGGGCGGTGGCGAGCTCACCCCCGGAGCACACATCCAGGTTGAGCCCTTCCTCGTGCAGCCACCGCACGACGGCACGGGACAGGAACGCCTTGCCGGCGTAGAAGACGTCGGCGTCGGTCCCGAAGGCGCTGCGCCAGGCGCGGGCCCGGGACCGGAAGTCGGCCTCGTCCATGAAGTAGGCCGGGGTGCCGTGCTGTTCGGCCAGGGTCTTCACGTCGATACCGCCGACGGTGACGACGCCGTCGGCGTTGCGGCCGACGGTCTCGGCCCACACCTTCGGGTCGAGGGTGTTGAGGTCGGCGGGCGGGGCGGAGTAGTGGCCCTCGGGGAAAACGTCGGCGTGGCGGGGCCCGGCGGGGTGTGCGGAACGGCTCATGACTTTCGTGGGCTCTCTCAGAGATGGTCGGGTGCGTCGATGCCGAGCAGGGACAGGCCACCGGCCAGCACCGTCCCGGCGGCTTCGGCGAGCGCGAGCCGGGCGCGGTGGGTGGCCGAGGGTTTCTCCGCACCGCGGGGAAGGACGGCGGGCAGCAGGGGCAGGACGGCATCGGCGACGGTGACGAGGTGCCGGGCGAGACGGTCGGGGGCACGGTGGGCTGCCGCCTGGGCCAGCAAGCGGGGGTGATCCGCGAGCAGGACGACGACGTCGTGCCGTACGTCCCCGGGCTCGGCGTCGAACCCCAGGTCGGCGGCGTTGCGGCTGAGAGCCCGGGTGCGGGCGTGGGCGTACCGGACGCGGAAGAGAGGGTTGCTCTCACGCTGGACGAGGTGCCCGTCCGTAACACGGGGCCGGTCGTGACCGGCGGGATGAAGCAGGGCCCAGCGTGCGGCGTCACGGCCGAGCGGGAGGGGGTCGACGGGGGCGGGCACCGGACGCACGGCGTAGTGGGGCAGCGCGGGTGAGTCCTGCATACGACGCCCGTCGACCCGTACGCCGAGGATGTCGACCCAGCGCGGATCGAGGGGCGCCTCGCATCCGGTGCGGACGGCGGCCCCCTGGGACTGCAGAATCCGGGCGAGGGCGTCCATCACCACGACGGCCCGTACCTCGTGGGGGCAGTACAGCGGGATGAAGTCCGCCGAGGGGCCGTTGACGTATCCGTACCGCGTGCCGCGCCGCCGGATCTCCTCGACGACGGTGGCGGAGGCGGTGGCGCCGAGGCTGATGTTCAGGAAACCGGGGCCGGTGATGACGACGTCGGTGATGCCGTCGGTTGCGCCACCGGTTGCGCCATCGGTGACGCCGCTGCTGACGCCGTCGCTGCTGAGCAGGAGGGCCTGCAGGATCTCGGCAACCTCCCTCGGCGGCCGCCCGGCCGGGCGCGCGAGCTGAAGCGCGATGTTGGTGGCGTAGTCCCCACAGCCCCCGGGCCCCGGGGCTGTGACCACGACCCGCTCCGGCACGGCGACCCGCAGCTCCCCGTCATCGACAGCACGACGCACCGCGCGCAGCACGGTACGGGAGAGCTCGACGGGGGTCACGGGACAAGCGTATGGGAGGAGGGGGGTGGGTATGCGAATGGGTTTGGGGAGGGTCCGGGATGTGGACGGGTGGATGGGTGGACGGGTGTGTGTGGGGGGTGGCGCGGCGGGTGGGTGTGGGTGCCGGTGGGCTGCCGACGTGGGTCGGGCACGCCCAGGGATGCGTCTGACCGACCGGGGGGTGGGCTGCCGACGTGGGTCGGGTATGGCCGGGGATGCGTCTGACCGACCGGGGGGTGGGCTGCCGACGTGGGTCGGGCACGCCCGGGGATGCGTCTGTCGACCGGGATGCCGGGCCGTCAAGCCCTGTTGTGCCGGTCCGGAACGGCCCTCGGCGTCAGCTTCCGGTGCGCCCGGCGGCCTCGCCGGCTGCCCCCAGGACGCCCCCGAACACGGCCGTGTCCTCGCTCCCGCCGTCGCGTTCCGCGCCCCTTTGCAGAGCCCGTTCCGCGTTCCTCCTCACCTCGATCAACCTCCCTACGAGGCTGACGAGTTCGGCGGGCTCGAAGGGCTTGGCGAGGAAGGCGTCAACGCCGACGTCGAGGCCGGTGTCGACCTCGTACTGCGTACAGGCACTGATGATGGCGACGGGAAGATCACGGGTACGCGGATCGGCGCGCAGCCGAGCGGCGGTGCGCAACCCGTCGAGCCGCGGCATGACGACGTCCAGGGTGACCACGTCGGGCCGCACCTGATGAACGACTTCCAGACACTCGGCACCATCGGCCGCGGTCACCACCTCAAGCCCCTCCAGCTCGAGATTGACCCTGATCAGCTGCCGGATGACCTTGTTGTCGTCCACAACAAGCACCCGGCCCGACGCGCCTGGCACAACTCGAGAGTAGGTCCGGACCGGCCACCGCGTCCGGGTTTTCCCCACTTCCACCCCCTGCGAGCGAGCCACCCCAGGTCACACCCCGTGCGGCGACCCCATAAGCCCGTTCATGAACACCCCACCGAAGCTGGTAGGGTTCTACCCGTCGCCGCCAAGCAAGGCGCCCGACACGCCCCCGTAGCTCAGGGGATAGAGCAACGGCCTCCGGAGCCGTGTGCGCAGGTTCGAATCCTGCCGGGGGCACCCTGTATGAGGTGCCCAAAGACCCCGCCATCAGCGAGAGCGCTGAGGACGGGGTCTTCGCGTATCTGCAGGCGTTATGCCGCCCGGAGCGGCCCGATGTCGGAGGCAAGGGCCCGCACCGGCGCCAGGCGGCGGCCCACCAGGACACTCGTCGCGCGGTGGAGGCCACCCGCAGCTCCCGCTGGGGGTGGCCGGCACCTCACCAAGGCCCGCTCAGGGGCTGGCGGTGGCGAGTCACGTGGTGCGCCTGTTCGGGCGTCGGTGTCTGCCTGTGTCGCTGTTGCGTTGCTGCTGGGGTGCGTGGCTGCCACTCGTTGGAGGCTCGGTCCGGCGGGCCCGTCGTCGCCGCTCAGCCGAAGTGGTGGTGGTCCCGGTGAGGAAGCTCCCCGGGGGTCAGCAGTTCGGACGCCTGGTGCTGGGTGTGTGCGGCTGCTATTTGTGCTTCCGTCACGGCGTCTCCGCGTTCGCGCACCAGGTCTTCATAGATCGGCAGGTGATCGCTTCCGGTGGGAGTGCGGGGAGTGGGTGCCATAAAGCTGGTCCTTCGCTGGGTAATGCCGTCAGGCCCTGTTGAGTCGGGCGGCAATTCCGTGCCCGAGGAGCAGATAGAGGACGGCCGGGAGGCCGTAATTGAGGAGGACTCGGAGGCCCTCTGTGTCCATCGTGAAAATGTCCTGTGCCCATCCGGACAGCCAGTCCGCCGATCCGTGCACGAATTCCACGAACGCGTTGCCTTGGTTCGCGTCGAGCAGGTACAGCACGATCCACAGGCCTAGCAGACCTGCCGCGACGTCGGCAATCGTGCAGATTGTCAGGGCCGCTTTGCGTGCGGTGTCCGGGTTGTGCTGGGGGCGGTCGGGGGGTGGGGGCTGGTCGTAGGGCTGGTAGCCGGGAATCGGGTCGGTGTTCACGAGGAAATCCGTTCTGACGCGTTGCCGGGCGGAGGGTGTGAGCCATCCCGCGAAACCGGAAACGGACGTCGAGGATGACCTGCTTCTGCCTGGTTCTGCGTCATGCGGACGTGACCGTGTTACACCGCTGCCCTGATCGTCCCCAAACAGCGGCAATATGCCGGCCTATTCGGGTACTTGCCTCAATAGGCGCGTGCGGCCGTACATTTACCGCACATTTGCGCATGCACCGGCATCGCCGGGTCCCGGAGGGCGGGTCAGGCCTGCCTGGCCGTCGGGAGCATCGCCCAGACCGTCTTGCCCGCAGGCTGGCGTCTCGTCCAGCCCCAGTGTTCGGACAGGGCGTCGATGATGCGCAGCCCGCGGCCGTGCTCATCGAAGGGGTCACTGGTGTGCGGGTAGACAGGGAGGTTGTCGCTCGGGTCGACGACGGCGCAGACGAGGTGGGCCGGGCGCCGGAGGCTGAGCCTCAGCCAGATCTCGGTCTCGGGGCGCGACGGGGTTGCGTCGGCCGAGCAGGGCGAGGGGGGCGATACGGCGTGCAGCACGGCGTTGGCGAGCAGTTCGGTGACCACCGTGAGGGCGTCGGCGCTGCAGTGGTCCAGTGCCCAGTCGTCGAGCGTGCGACGGACGAAGTCGCGGGCTCGGCCGCAGCCCTGTTCGGCGCCGACCAGGCGCAGGGCGGCGGAACGAGGCGAGGTACGCGGGGGCTCGGGGCTGCCGAGCGGGCGGAGGCCCGAGGTGCCGCGCTGTGCTTCCGGCGTCACCGTCAGCCCCGCATGGGGCGCAGCGCTGCCGGGCAGTTGGAGCCCTTCGTACGCAGGTAAGGACACAACGTCTCCCTGATACATGGTCAGGACAGGGCGTCCGCACTGCCGTTGACGCCACGGACTATTATCCACGCCGACGGCTCCTCCGTGCAATTTCACGGGAAATTGCGGGAAGGTGTCGGCGCAGAGCACGTGGTGCGGCCGGTGTCCGGCGGGGCGTCGGGGTGCGCGCGTGGCCGAACGTGAGCAAGGAGAGTGCAGTGCCAACAGCACAGAACGGCGTACGGGCAAGCTCGTTGGGCGTCCGCTGGATCAAGAGCCGGCACAGCAATGCCGAGGGCAACTGCGTCGAGGTGGCGAGCCTGGGCGACGGCAGCATCGCGATGCGCAACTCCCGCGACCCCGAGGGGCCGGCCCTGGTGTACACCCCGGCCGAGATCACCGCGTTCCTGGCGGGCGCCAAGGAGGGAGAGTTCGACCACCTCGTGTGACCTGGACGGAGAACCGGGCGGGAGGCGAAACACCGCCGGGAAGCGGAAGTTGAGCCTTCTAATTGCTGCGGTTCCGGCAGCAGGAGGCGGCGGGATGCGATAATGCGGTCTGTCGTATGCCGGTCTACGGGGAGTCAGGATGTCCGCCGAGTCACCTCGCATCTCCCGCCTCGAGCCCTACCTCAGCCGGACCGAACCCGCGCCGACCCTGCTGAAGATGCTGGTCGGCGTCCAGTTGGCGGGTATCCGCGACGACGCGGGCCTCTCCCAGGACCAGGCGGCGCGTGCCGTGGGTTTCAGTCCGGCGAAGCTGTCGCGCATCGAGGCGGGCAAGGGGCGTCGGCCGCCGGCGGAGGCCGATGTCCGCCTGCTGCTGAACGAGTACCGGACCGAGGAGTACGAGGCCTCGGTGCTGCTGCAGTTGCTGAAGCGTGCCGGTGAGCCGGGGTGGTGGCAGCGCTATGACAAGCGGCTGATGCCCGAGTGGTTCGACCGGCTGGTCGGGCTGCAGGAGGCCGCGACGGCCATCCGTACCTTCGAGATCCAGTACGTGCCCGGCCTGTTGCAGACCGAGGCATACGCACGGGCCGTGGTGGAGCGCGGGCTGCCGTCGGCGCCCGGCCGCGAGGTGGAGCGGCGTGTGGAGCTGCGGATGCGGCGGCGCCAGCTTCTGCACCGCGCGGACCCGCCTCAGCTGTGGGCGATCGTCGACGAGTCGGTGCTGCTGCGGATGCTGGGCAGCCGCGAGGTGATGCGCGAGCAGCTCGAGTATCTGGAGGAGATGGCGCGGCTCCCCCATGTGACCCTGCAGATCGTGCCCCTGGACGTGACCAACGCGTCCGCGCCGGCCATTCCCGTCACCTATCTGCGCTTCGGCGGCATCGATCTGGCCGACATCGTCTATCTGGAGCACATCAAGAGCGCCGCGTTCCTGGAGGACCAGGACGAGACGGAGGAGTACCGGATCGCCCTGGACCGTCTCGGCGACGAGGCCCTCAACCCGCGCGAGTCGCTGGAGCGGCTGCGTGAGACGAAGGCCCGCTACTCCCCTGCCCCGTAGGACACTGCACGCCGTAGGACACCGCAACCAGTACGGCACTGCGCCCCGTGGGCGAGGCCTCGTTACGGCAGGCGGCCCACGCCGCCGAACTCGATCCACTCCTGGGTGAGTTGACGCGGCGCCACCTCGGTGTCGGGGCGCCAGGTGGAGACCTCCACCAGGCCGGGGTCGAGAATCTCCAGGCCCTCGAAGTACTCCGCGACGTCCTTCTCCTGGCGCACCCGGCCCCAGTGACCCTGGGTCGCCTGGTCCATGAAGTCGGTGACGAACTCACGGACCTTGGGGTCCTCGCTGACCAGCTGGCACATCAGCATGAAGCTGCCGGGCGCGAGGTGCTCGCGCACCCGGCGGGCCACGGCGAGGGGGCCGTCGGTGTCGCTGTCGGGGATGCAGTGGAAGACCGAGTTGAACAGCACCGCCACCGGCTGCGAGAAGTCGATCAGGCGCTCGGTGTCGGGGTGGGCGAAGATCGCGTCGGTCTCGCGCATGTCGGCGTGAATGACGGCCGTGTTGTCGTTCTGGTCCAGCAGGGCGCGGCCGTGGACCAGGACCATCGGGTCGTTGTCGACATAGACCACGCGCGAGGACGGGTCGATGGACTGCGCGACCTGGTGGACGTTGTTCTGGGTGGGCAGGCCTGAGCCGTGGTCGAGGAACTGCCGGATGCCGTGGTCCTCGGCCAGTGTCCTGACCACCCGCTGCAGGAAGCGGCGGTTGTTCAGGGCGAGGGCGCGGGTGCTGGGGACGACCTTGTCCAGCTCCTCGCAGGCGGCTCGGTCGGAGGCGTAGTTGTCCTTGCCGCCGAGGTAGTAGTCGTACATGCGCGCGGCTGTCGGGATCGCGGCATCGATCGACGTGGACAGCTGCTTTCCAGGCTCCATCGTTTCCCCCAGTCACAGGGCCGGCCGAGGAGATCACCTCGCCGACAACACATCCTAGGGAGGCGGCAGTTGGTGGGGCCAGTCCATCGGTCAACCGCCGGAGAAATGTGCCCTCGGCGAGCGGAGGGCGAGTGGCCGCCGGGGGAACCGGCGGCCGGAGTGCGACTCAACCCGGCCGCGAGGCAACGGAATTGTCCGGAGAGAGCGTCTCTCGTCCCGGATGTCGTTGTGTCGTCAAAGGTTCGTAGATGTATACGAGGCACTGCAGTTCGACGCCAGTCAGAGCGCGCCCTCACCGTCATGGAGCCGCATCCGTGAGGGCTTCTCGGACGCCTTTCAAGATCGGGGCTGTGCTGCGCGCCACTTCGAACTAGGGTTCTCGGTCGGAAGCCACATTCGACGGGGGTACGCACGTGGCCGATTCGGCGCGCTCGCTCGACGACACCGCGCAGGACGGGGGAAAGCCGGGCCGGTTCACCGGCATGGGCCCCTTCATGCTCGTCTGGAGCGGGCAGGCGATATCGCTGGTCGGTAATTCCGTCCTGCGTTTCGCCTTCGTCTTCGAGACCTGGTCGGCCACCGGCCGCGCGACGGCGCTGACCACGCTGTCGCTGTGTGCCCTCCTCCCCCAGGTGCTGCTGAGCCCGCTCGCCGGGGCCTTCGTCGACCGGGTCAGGCGACGTACCGCGCTGCAGGTGGCGGACGGCGGCGGGCTGTTGATCGTGGCGCTGCTCGGCGTCCTGCACTTCACCGGCGGGCTGCACACCTGGGAGGTCTACGCGGCGGTCATGCTGCTCGGCTCGGCCGCCGCCTTCCAGTTCCCGGCGCTGGGCGCCTCGGTGCCGCTGCTCGTGGACAAGGCCCAACTGCAGCGGGCCAACAGTCTGCTCGCCAGCGCCAAGAGCACGGCGGATGTCGGCGGTCCCGCTCTGGGCGGGCTCCTGGTGGCGTTCTCCGGGCTCGGTTTCATCCTCGTCGCCGACCTGGTGAGCTTCGCTCTCGCGCTGGTCGCCATCCGGGTCGTGCGGATGCGGGGGGACACCGGTCCCGCGAGCAAACCGGCGGGCGGGCCGCGCAAGAAGCTCACCGCGGAGGCCATGGAGGGGATGCGATTCCTCTTCCGGTATCCGAGCCTGCGCGATCTGATGCTGGCCTTCTGCGTGGTCAACCTGGTCATGGTCTTCGGCTTCGCCGCCGTACAACCCATGGTTCTGGCCCGGTCCGGCGGTGAGACCGCGGCGCTGGCCGGCGTCAACACCGCGATCGGCGTCGGCGGGGTCGCGGGCGGGCTGCTGATGGCGGCGTGGAGCGGGCCGAGGAACCGGGCCCGGGGCATGCTGCTCGGGATCATCGGCATGTGCCTGTCCGCCCAGGTGGCGATGGCACTCGTGGGGGGCGTGGTCGGCTGGTGCGCGGCCATTCTGGTGGGCGCGGCGCTGATGCCGATGATCAACGGCGTGATGCAGGCGATCGTCCAGACCAAGGTGCCTCAGGAGTGGCACGGCCGGGTCTTCGGCGCCGTGATGTTCCTGTCGCAGATCTCCGTCCCGCTGGCGACCGCCGTCTCCGGGCCGCTCGCCGACGAGGTCTTCGAACCGCAGGCCGCGGAGGGCACCGGGATCTTCGTGGTGCTGGGGCCGCTCGTGGGCGACGGGCCGGGCAGCGGCATGGCCGCGATGCTGCTCATCGCCGGCCTGTGCGGCATCGCCGTCGGGGTGCTGAGCATGACGCGGCGCACGGTGCGGGAGATCGACACGCTGCTGCCCGATGTCACCGACGACTCCCCCGACACGGCCGACATCGGCACCACCGACATCGATGCCACCGACGGCTCCGGACGCCCCGGCGATCCCGAGGACCCGGAGAACCCCGACCACCCCGACAACCCCGGGAACAAAGAGCTTGTGGAGGGCTGACCATGACCACCAATCCGTTCGAGGACGAGAGCGGCACCTACCTCGTACTCACCAACGCCGAGGGCCAGTTCTCGCTGTGGCCCGACGGGATCACCGTGCCGGACGGGTGGGACGTTGCCCTGACCGCGAGCAGCCGCGCGGACTGCCTCGCCTTCGTCGAAGACCGCTGGACGGACATATGTCCCACCCGCACGGCCTCCGATGCCTGAGACGAACGCAACGGGGGCGTTGCACGGCGTGCATGAACTCTTCGAGGAACAGGCCCGGCGGACACCGGCGGCGACCGCGCTGGTGTCCGGCGACCAGCGGCTGAGCTACGGCGAACTCGACGCGCGGGCCGACCGGTTGGCCGGGCTGCTGCGGGACCACGGCGTACGGCCGGGAGCCCTGGTGGGCGTTCATCTGGAGCGGTCCGCCGAGATGGTGGCGGCACTGCTCGGCACGCTCAAGGCCGGTGCCGGCTACGCGATGCTCGACCCGGGCTTTCCGGCGGAACGGCTGCGCGGGATGGCGGCCGACGCGGGCGTCGCGCTGGTGGTGTCCCGGCGTGGCTCCCAACAGCCCTTATCCGCGGTCGGGTCGGTGACCGTGGAGGACGCCGAACAGGCCGGGCCACTGCGGCGCGGCACCGTGGAGGTACGGCCGCAGGACCCGGCCTGCGTGATGTTCACCTCCGGCTCCACCGGCCGCCCGAAGGGCATCGTCGCCTCCCACGCCGCGATCACCGGGACACTGACCGGGCAGGACTTCGCGTCGTTCGGGCCCGGCGCGGTCTGGCTGCAGTGCTCCCCCGTGTCCTGGGACGCGTTCGCGATGGAGCTGTGGGGTCCGCTGCTGAACGGCGGTCTGTGCGTACTGCACCCGGGCCGGCGCCCCGACCCGGTGGTGATGGCCGGTCTGGTCGAGCGGCACGCCGTCACCTCCCTGTACCTCTCCGCCTCCCTCTTCCACGTGATCGTCGACGAGTACCCGCGGGCCCTCGCCGGTGTACGCGAACTGATCGTCGGAGGCGAACCGTTGTCGCCCGCGCACGCGGCCCGCGCCCTGGAGCGCCACCCCGCGCTGCGGCTGAGCAACGGCTACGGCCCGGTCGAGGGCATGGTCTTCCTGACCGTCCATCCGGTCACCGCCGACGAGGTACGGGACGGCAGCCCGGTGCCGATCGGCCGCCCGCTGGCCGGCAAACGACTCCGGGTGCTCGACGAGCGGCTGCGGCCGGTCGCCGACGGGGAGACGGGTGAGCTGTACGCCGCCGGGGCGGGCGTCGCCCTCGGCTACTGCGGCCGCCGCGAGTTGACGGCCGAGCGGTTCGTGGCCGACCCGTACGGGCCCGCCGGTGGCCGGATGTACCGCACCGGTGACCTGGTGCGGCGCCGGGCGGACGGAGTGCTGGAGTATTTGGGGCGGGCCGACGCGCAGGTGAAGATCCGCGGGTTTCGGGTGGAGCCCGGCGAGGTGGAGACGGTGCTGACCGGCCATCCGGGCGTGGTCCGGGCCGCCGTGGTCGCCCGTCCCGACGCCACGGGTGACAAGCGGCTGATCGCGTACGTCGTCCCTCGGGAAGGTCATCGGCAACAGCTGCCGGCAGCGGAACTGCGGGACCACGCGACGCGCGTCCTGGCCGACTATCTCGTCCCGGCCGCCTTCGTGGTCCTCGACGCCCTGCCCCTCACCCCCAACGGCAAGCTGGACCGCGCCGCCCTGCCGGAGCCCGGCCCCATCACCGGCTCCCTCGCGTCGGCGTCGGCACGACAGCCGTCCGGCCCGGTCGAGGGGGCGCTGTGCGAGCTGTTCTCCGAGGTGCTGGGGGTGGCGTCGATCGGCCCCGAGGACGACTTCTTCGCGCTCGGCGGCAACTCGCTGACGGTGGCGCGGCTGCTGGGGCGGATCCAGTCGACGCTGGGCGCCGGGATCGGCGTACGGACGCTGTTCGAGTGCCGGACGCCGGCGGCGCTGGTGCCGTATGTGGAGAAGGCCTGCAAGGCGGAGGCAGGGAGGGTCGAGGAGCCCGCAGTCGCCCCGGAGGGGGATGCGCTGCCCCTGTCGTACGCCCAGCGCCGCCTCTGGTTCCTCGACCAGGTCGACGCGGGTAACGCCTACACGCTTCCGGTGCTGGTGCGGCTGCGCGGCACGGTCGATCCGGAGGCTCTTCGGGCCGCTCTCGGGGACGTGGCCGCCCGGCAGACGGCGCTGCGTACGGTCTTCGAGGAGCGCGACGGTGAGCCGTGGCAGCGGGTACGGGTCGGCGCCGAAGCACTGCCTCGGCTTCGGCAAGTCGACGTGACATCCGGCCAATTGGTCACGGCTGTCGCGGAAGCCGCCCGGCACCGTTTCGACCTCGCTGCCGAACTTCCCCTGCACGCCGTGCTGTTCGGCATCCAGGACCGGCCGGGCGAGCACGCGCTGCTGCTTGTGCTGCACCACATCGCGGGTGACGGCTGGTCGCTGCCCCCGCTCTTCCGGGACCTGTCGCGCGCCTACGCCACCCGGGTCTCCGGCTCCGCGCCGGAGCTCGCCCCGCTGCCGGTGCCGTACGCCGATTTCGCCCGCCGGCAGCAGGGGCGGCTGGGTTCGGCGGACGATCCGGGATCGCTCGCCGCGGCCCACCTCACCTTCTGGCGCAAGGCATTGGCGGGCCTTCCGACCGGCGGCCCCCTGCTCCCGCGGCGCCCTGGAAGGCCCGCCGTGCCGGGCCGGGAAGCCGCCACGGTCGTACGGCGGCTGGACGCCCGAGCGCATGCGCTGATCGTCGACGGGGCCCGGGCGGAGGGCGCCACGCTCTTCATGGCGTTGCACGCCGCCCTCGCCGCCGTGCTGGTGCGTGCGGGGGCCGGCGAGGATCTGGCGGTCGGCTCCCCCATCGCCGGGCGGGGGCACGACGGCGCGGTCGACGACGTCGTCGGGTTCTTCGTCAACATGCTGGTGCTGCGCAACGACGCCTCCGGCGACCCCACGGCCCGGCAGCTGCTCGCGCGTACCCGGGAGACGGCGCTGGACACCTTCGCCCACCAGGACGTGCCGTTCGAGGAGGTCGTGGGAGCGCTCAACCCGGTACGGCCCCCGGGGCGGCAGCCGTTCACCGAGGTCGTGCTGGCGTTGCAGAACAACGCCCGGGCCGAGGTGGACCTGCCCGGCGCCGAGTCCGGCGTGGAGCCGCTGCGCACCGGAACCGCGCGCTTCGAGCTGCTGGTCGACGTCACCGACGACCACGGGGCGTCGGGCGCGCCGGACGGCATGACGCTGGTCTTCGAGTACCGGACCTCGTGTCTGGAGCCGGAGTTCGTCGAGTGGCTGGCGGACGCGGTCGTCGAGGCGCTGCGCGCGGGGGCCGCCGAGCCGGACGTACCGCTGTCCCGGCTCGAGCTGCCGGAGCCTCCCCGGCGGGCGGACGCGGCGCGGGACGCTGTCCTCACCCCCGCGACCTCGGCAGGCGTCCCGACGGACTCCGCGCTGCACCGGGAGATCGCCGCCGTCTGGTCCGACGTCCTCGGGATGGAGCACATCGGTCCGGATGACGACTTCTTCCGGCTCGGCGGCAACTCGCTGCGCGCGGTACGGGTCGCGGCCCGCCTCACCAGCACCGGGCGCACGGTGACGGCCGGCCAGCTGTTCACCTCGCCCACGGTCGCCGCCCTCGCCGCCGAGCTGGAGCGGGCACCGGCCGAGGCACCCGCCGCCCCGGCGCCCATCCCGCGCCGACCGCGCGTTCCCCGGCAGCCGGGCCGCGGCAGCCGTACCGACGTCCCCGGTACAGGCCGTACCGACGACCCGAGTCAGAAGGAGGTGCCATGGACCTGAGTGTGATGTTCTTCGGCGCCGACACACCCGCCGACAGCCCGGCCGGCGGCGTGCCGCGGCACAGCGAGGCCTACGACGACATCCTCACGGTCGCCCGCACCGCGGACCGGCTCGGCTTCCACGCGATCTGGACGCCCGAGCGGCACTTCCAGCAGGTGGGCCAGGTGTTCCCGAGCCCGCCGGTGCTCAGCGCGGCGCTCGCGGTGGCCACCGAGCGGATCAACATCCGGGCGGGCAGCGTGATCCTGCCGCTGCACCATCCGCTGCGGATCGCGGAGGACTGGGCCGTCGTCGACAACCTCTCGCACGGCCGGATCGGGCTGTCCGCGGCCACGGGCTGGCACTCGACCGACTTCGTGCTGGCCCCGGACAACTACGACGGCCGGCGCGAGCAGACGCTCCGGGACATCCCGCTGCTGCGGCGGCTGTGGGCCGGCGAGGCCGCCGAGTTCACCGACGGCACCGGCACCCCGGTCGCCGTCCTGCCGCAGCCCCGCCCCGTCCAGAAGACCCTGCCCCTGTGGCTGACCAGCTCAGGCAACCCCGTGACCTGGGAGGCCGCCGGAAGCCTGCGCACCGGCGTACTCGGGGCGACCGTCGGGCAGAGCCGGGACGAGCTGGCCGAGAAGATCGCCCGCTATCGCGCGGCCTGCGCCGCCGCCCCCGACCAGGGCGGCACCGACGCGCACGGCCGGGTGACGCTGATGGCACACACGTTCGTCGGCGCGGACGACGAGGAGGCGCGGCGGCTGGCCGGCGTACCGCTGAAGCGGTATCTGCAGTCGTACGTACGGCAGACGACCGCCAACCGCACGGCCGACAAGGCGACGGCGGAGCTCACCGAGGAACAGACCGTGCTGCTCGCCGAGTTCGCCTTCCACCGTTATCTGACCTGGGGCAGCCTGCTCGGCTCCGCCGGGACCTGCCGGAAGATGCTCGCCGATCTGCGCGAGCTGGGCTGCGACGAGGTCGCATGCTTCGTGGACTTCGGCCTCGGCCGCGACGAAGTGCTGGCCGGGCTGCACCGGCTGGCCGAACTCCGGGAGGACGTGGCGTGACAGGGGATTTCGCGAGACTCCGGGAGGACGTGGCGTGACGGGGACGACGGGGGCGGCCAGGGCGACCGGTGCCTCGATGGCCGAGCGGTTCGGCGCGCTCAGCGGTGAGCAGCGCGTCCGGCTGATGCGCCGGCTCGTGGAGTCCGGGCAGCTGGGTCTGATCCCGGCGGTCGTGCCGCGCCGGGACGAGAACGGTCCGGTGCGGCTCAGCCCCGCGCAGGAGGACCTGTGGGTGTACGAGTCGCTGTATCCCGGCACTCCCGCGCTCAACCTGTGCAGCGCCTACCACTTCGACGAGACGGTCGCGCCGGTCGACCCGGACCGGCTGGAGACCGCGCTCACCCTGGTCCGGTCCCAGCACGACATCCTGCGGGCGCGCCTCGGCGGCGAGCCGGGCGCCCTGTACGTCACCTTCCCGTCCGAGGACCGTTTCGTCCTGGAGCGGGAGGACCTGCGCGGCACCGGCACCACCATCGCGGAAGCCTTCGAGACCTTCCGGCGCCGCTCCTTCGACCTGGCCGGCGGACCACTGATGCGGGCCCGCCTCGTCACCCTCGACGAGCGGCGCACCACGCTGATGCTGGGCCTGCACCACGTCATCGCCGACTGGTGGTCCTTCGACGTGCTCCAGGCCGAGTTCGCCGAGGCCCACCACGCCACCGGCAGCGGCGGCGGTACGACCACGGCCCGTCCCCTCATCCAGTACGCCGACTTCGCCTCCTGGCAGGGTGAGCTTGAGGAAGCCGGCGTCTTCGCGGCACGGCTGGACTTCTGGCGCCGCTACCTGGCCCAGCCGCCGGGCCCGCTCACCGTGCCGGGCAGCCGCAACGACTCCGGCGACGACATCGCGCAGATCCCCTTCCGCGTCGACGCCCCGACCGCCCGGGCGATTCGGGCCCTGGCCCGGGAGCGCGGTGCCTCCGTCTACGTCGTCCTGATGGCGGCCTTCGCGGTCCTCGCGCACCGCCTCACGGGCGCCGACGACATGGTGCTCGGCACCCCGACCGCCAACCGGGCCGCCAAGGGCCTGGAGCGGGTCATCGGGTATGTCATGAACGCCATCCCGACCCGCTGGCGGATCCGGCCCGGGGACTCCTTCGCCGACGTGCTGTCCCGGTTCGCCACGGACTTCCCCGAGCTGATGGCCAACGCCGACGTGCCCGTGGGCCGGATCGTCTCGACGGTGGCCCCCGACCGCAGCGCCGGGCGCTCCCCGCTGTTCCAGTGGGTGTTCATGCACCTCACCCAGCAGCGCAGCGTGGCCGCGCTGCGGGAGTTCAGCGAGCCCGAGCGGATCCACACCGGCGGCGAGCACGACCTCGTGGGCATCGTCCGCGACGCCGACGACGGCGCGATGGACGGCAGCTTCGAGATCCGTACGGCCCTCTTCGGCGCCGACACCGTACGTCACTGGACGGACGCCTACCTGGAGCTGCTGCGCCGCTTCACCGCCGACCCCGAGGTGCCGCTCGCCGAGGTCGGCCTGGTTCCGGAGGCCGACCGGACGCGGCTGCTGGAGCTCGGCGTCGGCCCTGACGCACCCGAGCCGGTGTCGCTACCCGACCTGGTGGCACGGCAGGCGGTCCGTACGCCGGACGCGCCTGCGCTGGAGGCCGGGGCGCTGGCGCTGACCTACGCCGAACTCATTGACCGGGTTGACAGGTTGGCCGCGGTGTTCGCCGAGCACGGGGTGGGGGCCGGTGCGGTCGTGGCCCTTGCGCTGGGGCGCACGGCGGCGATGGTCCCTGCGTTGCTGGCCGTGCAGCGGGTCGGCGCCGCCTATCTGCCGGTGGATCCGGACTATCCGAGCGAGCGGATCCGGGGGGCGCTGGAGGACGCGAAGCCGGTGCTGATGGTGGTGGGCGAGCAGGGCGCCGCGGTCGATACGGATGTGCCGATGCTGGTCTTGAGCAATTCACTGGAATTGCCGCACAATGCCGGTGGTCGTGTGCCGCGCCGTCGTGGCTTGTCGCACAGTTCCCCGCGCCCCTTGAGGGGGCTGACGCCTGCGTATGTCATACACACCTCGGGTTCCACCGGGCGTCCCAAGGGCGTCCTCGTCCCGCACACCGGTCTGGCCGCCCTCGCTCGCGGTCTCACGGAGTCGATGGAGCTGGGCCCCGACAGCAGGATCCTGCAGCTCGGGTCGCCCGCGTTCGACATCTCCGTGGCCGAGATGTGCATGGCGTTCGGCTCGGGCGGGACGCTGGTCGTGCCGCCCGAGGGGCCGCTCGCCGGGCCGGGGCTGGCCGATGTGCTGACCGGGCTGCGGATCAGCGCCGCGATGCTGCCGCCGTCGGTGCTGGCGACGGTCCCCGCCGGGGAGTACCCGGCGCTGCGGTCGCTGGCCGTGGGCGCGGAGGCGTGCCCGCCGGAACTGGTGGCCCGCTGGGCGGTCGGCGGACGCCGGTTCCACAACGCCTACGGGCCCACCGAGTTCACCGTCGCCGCCACCGTCTCCGGCCCGCTGACCGGCGACGGCACGGCCCCGCCCATCGGCGCCCCGCTGCCGGGCACGCGCGCGTACGTGCTCGACGGGCGGCTGCGGCCGGTGCCGCCCGGGGTGAGCGGCGAGCTGTATCTGGCGGGGCCGGGGGTGGCGTACGGCTATCTGGGCCGGCCGGGGGCGACCGCCGAGCGGTTCGTCGCCGACCCGTACGGGGAACCCGGCGCGCGCATGTACCGCACCGGTGACCTGGCCCGGCGGCGTGACGACGGGCAACTGGAGTACCTGGGCCGGTCCGACGACCAGGTGAAGATCCGGGGGCAGCGGATCGAGCCCGGCGAGATCGCGGCCGTCCTCGGCGGGCATCCGTCGGTGGAGCAGGCCGTGGCCGTCGTACGGGAGGACCGGCCGGGCAGGCCGCGGCTCGTCGCGTACGTCGTCGGCGCGGCCGGCAGGGAACCGGCGCCGGACGCCCTGCTGGCGTACGCCGCCGGGCGGTTGCCCGCCGGCATGGTGCCGGCCGACGTGGTGGTGCTGGGGGCGCTGCCGCTTGCGCCCAACGGCAAGCTGGACCGGGCGGCGCTGCCCGCGCCGGGAACGCGGCCCGATCGTGCCGGGCGGGCGCCGGAAGGCGTTCGAGAAGTCACCCTGTGCGCCCTGTTCGAGGAGGTGCTCGGTGTCGAACGGGTCGGTGCCGATGACGACTTCTTCCGGCTCGGCGGCGACAGCATCATGGCGATCCAGCTGGCCGGGCGGGCTTCGGGGGCGGGACTCGGCATCACGCCGCGTGACGTCTTCACGGCCCGTACGCCGGCCGCACTGGCACTGACGGCGCGGGAGGTGGCGGGACTCGGCGCGGATGCGGGCCCGGACTCCGGCACCGGGCGCTTCCCGCTCACGCCGGTCATGCGCTGGTGGCGTGAGCAGGGCGGCGGGGACGCGGCGGCGTTCACGCAGTCGATGGTGTTCCCGGTGCCGCGGGACGTGACCCCGGAGCGTGTCGAGGAGGCGGTGCGCGGGCTGGTCGGGCGGCACGGTGTGCTGCGGATGCGTCTCGTGGACGGGGAGTTGGAGGTTCCCGAGGACATTCCCGGGGCGGCCGTCGACCGTGTCGGAGTGCCGGTCGGTGCCGATCTGCGGGTAACGGCCGAGGAGTTGGCGGCGTCGGTGCGGCTCGACCCGGAGAGGGGCGAGATGCTGCGGGCGACCTGGCTGGCCGCTGCTGCCGGGCAGCCGGGGTTGCTCCTGCTGACGGTGCACCATCTGGCGGTGGACGGGGTGTCCTGGCGGCTGCTGGGTCCCGAACTGGCCGCCGGGCTGGCCGGGGAGCGGCTGCCGGAGAGCGCGGGCACCTCCTTCGCGCGCTGGGCCGGCCTGCTGGCGCAGGAGGCGGTGCGGCCCGAGCTTGCCGATGTGGAGTCCGCCTGGTGGGAGCGGATGCTGACCGGCCCGGACGCGCGGATCGCCGGCGGGCGCGGTGTCGGGGCAAGCCGTGCCGTGCTCACCGTCGAGCTGACACCCGAGGTCACCGAGGCTGCCCTGTCCGAGGTGACCGCGGCCTTCCACTGCGGCCCGGACGCCGTGCTGCTGACGGCGCTGGCCGCCGCCGCGGTACGGCGCCGGGGCGAGGGCTCCGGCCTGCTGGTCCACCTGGAGGGCCACGGCCGTGAGGCACTCTCCACGCCGGCCGACGTCTCTCGTACGGTCGGCTGGTTCACCACCCAGTACCCGGTCCGGGTGGACGCGGGCAGCGCGCTCGGCCCGGACTTCTGGCAGCCCGTGCGGGACGCGGCCGGAGAGGCGCTCAAGCAGATCAAGGAGCAGCTGCGGGCGGTCCCCTCGGGCGGCCTCGGCTGGGGTCTGCTGCGCCACCTCAACCCGGACACGGCCCCGAAGCTGGCCGCACTGCCCGTCCCCGACCTGCGCTTCAACTACCTGGGCCGGTTCTCCGGCGACGACACGGCCGACGGCGAGCTGCTCGGCATGGCCACGGAGGCGCTGCCGCTCGGACACGCGGTGGAGGTCGACGCGCTGGTCACGGAACGGGATTCCGGGCGGCTGTGTCTCAGCGCCGGATTCTCGTACGCGCGTGGCGAGCTCGGCGAGGACGAGGTCCTGGCGCTGGCCCGGCTGTGGTGCGAGGCGATCGAGGTGCTGGTCGAGCACACCCGCCGGGACGGCACCGGCGGCCACACCAGCTCCGACTTCCCGCTCGTCGACCTGTCCTCCGATCAACTCGCCCTGCTGGAGGAAGACTTGGACTTCGAGCCGGCCGACGAGGACAGCGAGGGGGACGACTGATGGGCGGCCGTATCGCGGACGTGCTTCCGCTTTCCCCCGCGCAGGAGGGGCTGCTCTTCCACGCCCTGCGTGATCCGGAGGGCCCCGACCCGTATCTGGTGCAGGCGCGGTTCCGGATCGCCCCCGGTGTCACGGCCGAGGCGGTGCGGGCCGGGGTGGCCGGGCTGCTGGAGCGGTATCCGAATCTGCGGGCGTGCTTCCGGCACGAGCACGTCGACCGGCCGGTGCAGGTGATCCCGCGTGCGGTGAAGCTGCCCTGGACGCAGACCGACCACACCGGGCGTACACCGGACGAGACGGAGGCGGAGCTTGCCCGCCTCATGGCCGAGGACCGGCACCGGCGCTTCGATCCGGCCCGGCCGCCCTTGGTACGGGCCACCCTGGCGCGGCACGACGAGGGTGCGGATCTGCTGCTGACCTTCCACCACATCCTGCTGGACGGCTGGTCGTTGCCGTTGCTCGCGCGGGATCTGGAGGCGCTGGTGGCGGGTACCGGGGAGCTCTCACCCGCCGCTCCCTTCAAGCAGTACCTGGTCTGGCTGAACGGTCAGGACCAGGTCCGCGCGGAAGCTGCCTGGCGCGAGGCGCTGGGCGGCCCGACGCGGCCCGCGTTGCTGTCGCCGCAGGGGCCCGACGGCCGCGAGGACACGGTCGACATCGAGCTGACACCCGAGCTGACGGCGGCCGTCACCCGACGTGCCGCGGACGCCGGTGTCACCGTCAACACCGTCGCGCAGACCGCCTGGGCCCTGGTGCTGGCCCGGATGACCGGCGCCGAGGACCTGGTGTTCGGCGCGGTCGTCTCCGGGCGGCCGCACGATCTGCCCGGTGTCGAGCGGATGGTGGGGCTGTTCATCAACACGCTGCCCGTGCGGATCGGGCTGCGCCCCGGCGAGGACGTCGACGGACTGCTGGCCCGCGTCCAGGACGAGCAGTTGCGGCTGGCGCCGTACCACCACGTACGGCTCTCGCAGGTGCAGCGGGCGGCCGGCGCGGGCGAACTCTTCGACACGGTCCTGGCGTTCGAGAACTTCCCGCGTTCCGAAGGGCGCGCCCCGGCCGTCGAGCTGGTCGAGACACGGGACGCGACGCACTACCCGGTGACCGTCGCCGTCGTCGCCGGCGAACGGATGCTGCTGCGGGTCAGCTGCCGCCGGGGCATCTCTGCGGCCACGATCGGCGCCCGCCTGGCGCACGCCCTGGAGGCGCTGACCTGCGCGCACGGGTCGCCGGCCGACCGGCTCGACGTCCTCCCGCCACAGGAACGGCGGCAGTTGCTCGCCCTCTCCGACGGGCCGGTGCGTCCGGCGCCCGAGACGTTGAGCATCCCCGGGCGCTTCGCCGAGCAGGTGGCCCGTACGCCCGACGCACCCGCCGTCGAGTCCGACGGCGAGGTGCTGACGTACGGCGGTCTCGACGCGGCGTCCCACGCGCTGGCGGGTCGGCTCCGGGAGGCGGGGGTACGGCCCGGCGACGCCGTGGCCCTGCCGCTGGCACGGTCCGTGTCCATGGTCGTCGCGCAGCTGGCCGTGCTGAAGGCGGGCGCGTGCTGTCTGCCGCTGGATCCGGAGGCTCCGGCGGGACGGTTGGCGGCGCTGGTGAAGGCGGCGGACGCGCGGATGGCGATGGTCGGCACGGAGGTGGATCTGCCGGATGGCGTACGGACGTTGGACCTTCGCGAACCCGACGCCACCGCACACCCGCCGATGCCCCCCGTACAGCCCGGGTCTCCGGCCTGCGTGATGTACACCTCCGGCTCGACGGGCGAACCGAAGGGCATCGTCACCCCGCACCGGGCCGTCGTCGAACTCGCCGCCGACTCCCGCTTCACGGGCGGCGCTCACGAGCGCGTCCTCCTGCACAGCCCGCACACCTTCGACGCCGCGACCTACGAGACGTGGGTGCCCCTGCTGAACGGCGGCACCGTGGTGGTCGCCCCGCCCGGCCCCGTCACCCCTGACGTGCTCAAGAGGCTGCTGCCCGAAGCGCGTGTCACGGCCGTATGGCTCACCGCAGAACTCCTGCGCACCGTCGCGGAGATCGCGCCCGAGGTGCTCGGCAGCGTGCGTGAGGTGTGGGCGGGCGGGGACGTCCTCGCGCCCGAGGCGGTGCGCCGGGTGCGTGAACTGTGCCCCGGCACCCGGGTCGTCAACGGCTACGGCCCCACCGAGACCACGGTGTTCGCCACGGCCCACGGTGTGACCGGTGACATCGGCGCGTCCGTGCCGATCGGCCGGCCCCTCGACAACACCCGCGCCCACGTCCTCGACCACCTCCTGCGCCCGGTACCGGTGGGAACGGTCGGCGAGCTGTACGTCGCCGGTGCCGGGCTCGCCCACGGGTACCTGAACCGCCCCGGCCGAACCGCCGAGCGTTTCGTCGCCGATCCGTACGGCCCGCCCGGCGCACGGATGTACCGCACGGGCGATCTGGTGCGCCGGCTCGCGGGCGGTGACCTGGAGTTCATGGGCCGCGGTGACGACCAGGTCAAGGTGCGCGGCTTCCGGATCGAGCCCGGCGAGGTGGAGGCCGCCCTGGCCGGCTGCCCGGGTGTGGAGCGGGCCGTGGTCGCCGCGCGCCCCGGGCCGGACGGCGGCAAGCGGCTGGTCGCGTATGTCGTGGGCGGCGACCTGGACCTCGTACGGGAGCACGCGGCGCGCACGCTGCCCGCGCATCTGCTGCCGTCGGCGTGGGCCCGCCTGGACGCCGTCCCGCTGACCGTGCACGGCAAGGTCGACCGGGCCGCGCTGCCCGAGCCCGAGCCGGAGGGAGGCCGTCGGGACAGTGGGAGGCGGATCGCCCGGCCGGGGCGCGAGCAGCGGTTGTGCGCGCTGTTCGGGCAGGTGCTGGGCGTCGACGGGCTCGGCCCCGACGCCGACTTCTTCGCGCACGGCGGCCACTCGCTGCTCGCCCTGCGTCTGACCGCGAGGATCCAGGCGGAGCTGGGTATCCGGGTGCCCCCGGCCGTGCTGTTCGAGGCGCCCACACCCGCCGCGCTCGCCGCGCGCCTGGCGACAGGGCAGGCGGAGGACCGGGACGACGACGCCTACGCCCCGCTGCTCACCCTGCGCCGCGAGGGCGACCTGCCCCCGCTGTTCTGTCTGCACCCGGGGCTGGGGCTCGGCTGGGCGTACGCGGCACTGCTGCCGCACCTCGCGCCCGGGCGGCCGGTGTACGCGTTGCAGACGCCGGTGCTGCAGGGCGAACAACTGCCTCGGACGATGGCGGAGTTGGCAGAGAGCTACGTGTCGCGCATCCGGGCGGTGCGGCCGCACGGGCCGTATCTGCTGCTCGGCCGGTCCTTCGGCGGGCCCATCGCCCATGAGCTGGCGGTGCGGCTGCGCGCGGCCGGCGAGCAGGTCGGGCTCGTCGCCGTACTGGACGCGATGCCGAAGCCGCCCGAGGTGGCACGCGTACCGCTGGACCCGGCGGTCGTGGAGCAGTCCGCGCTGGACAACCTGCTGCGCAACGCGCTGCCCGGGGTTGCGGCCGGGCCGGGGCCGCTGGAGCGGGCCGAGGTCGTCGCCCGCGTCCACGCGCACAGCGCCCTGCTGGCCGACCTGGACGAACGGCGCCTCGACACCCTGGTCGCCGCCATGGAGCGGTACATCGAGCTGGCCCGCGCCTGGCGGCCGTCGCCGTACGACGGTCGCGTGACCCTCTTCTCGGCCACCCGCACGGCGGAGGCCACGACCGAGGAGAAGGACGCGGCGTGGCAGGCCTGCTCGGCCGGGGTGGACGTGCACGAACTGGACTGCGAGCACAGCGATGTGCTCACGGCGGGGCCGGTCGGCGAGATCGCCACGGCCGTGGAGAACGTACTGGCAAGGGACCGCACGGGGGACGGAGCACAGGCAGATGGACGCTGACGACATCGGTACCGGGACCACTGAGGAGTACGAGTTCCCGACCTCGGACGCGCAGGCCCGGCTGCTCGTCCTGGACCACATGGACCCGGGCAGCGCGACCTACCACGTGCCCGCCGCCTTCGCCGTGCACGGGCCCTTCGACACGGCCGCCTTCGGCCGTGCCCTCGACGCGCTCGTCGTCCGGCACGAGTCGCTGCGCACGGTGTTCCGTACCGGCACCGACGGAGTGCCGCTGCAGATCGTGTCGGCGGCCGGGCGGGCCGAGCCGCGCGTGGAGCGCGATGTCCCCGTGGCCGAGGTGGACGCCCGGATGCGCGCGGAGGCCGCGCGCCCCTTCGACGTGACGACCGGCCCGCTGCTGCGCTGCACGCTGTACGCCGTGGCCGACGGCAGCCACCGCATCCTGCTCGTCGCCCACCACCTGGTCTGCGACGGCTGGTCGCTGGGCGTGCTGCTGCGGGAGCTGTCGGCCGGCTACGAGAACGAGACCAAGGGCCTGGCCCATACGCTGCCCGAACTCGCCCTTCAGTTCCCGGACTTCGCGTCCTGGCAGCGCGAGCGGCAGGCGAACGGCGAGTACGCCGGCTCCGTCGCGTACTGGGCCGAGCGGCTGCGGGGCGCCGCCGGGACGGTCCCGCTGCCCTTGGACCGGCCGCGCGGTGCGGTCCGTTCGGCGGCGGGCGGCACCGAACGGTTCACGTTGCCGGCCGGGGTCCGCGAGCGGATCGCCGAGACGGCACGGGCACGCGGCGGTACGCCGTTCATGGCGGTCTTCGCCGCGTACGCCGCGTTCGTGAGCCGGCTGTCGGGCGCCGAGGACCTGGTGATCGGTTTCCCCGTCTCCGGCCGGGACCGTCCGGAACTCCAGGACCTGGTCGGCATGCTGACCAACACCCTGGCCCTGCGGATCGACCTGTCCGGCGACCCGTCGTACCACGACCTGATCGACCGCCTGCGCACCGCCCTGCTGGACTCCCAGCCGTACCAGGACGCCCCCTTCGAGGCCGTCGTGAACGCGGTCGCCCCCGCCCGCGAGATCAGCCACGACCCGGTCGTCCAGGTGGTCTTCGGCTACGACGACGACACCGAACTGACGCTGCGCCTGGCCGGCGCCGAGACCGAGCGCGTCCATGTCGGCCTGGACACCGCGAAGTTCGACTTCCACCTCCAGGTGGAGCGCTGGGGCGAGGACCTCGCCGCGTATCTCATCCACCGCAGCGCCCTGTTCGAGGCGGAGACGGTACGCCGGTGGGTGCGGTGCTTCGAGACGCTGGTGGGGGGCTTGCTGGACACGCCGGACGCCCCACTGTCGACGGTCGACATGCTCCCGGAGGACGAGGCGGAACGTCTTCTCGCCCTGCACGACAACGCGCCCCACAGGGGCGCGGGGAACTGCGCGACCAGCCACAACGAACCCGCAGCCGCCGTACGACACAACGCGGCACCCCCCAAGGCGCACCTGGTACCCGACCTCGTGGCGGACCGCGCCGCCGAGCAGCCGGAGGCCACCGCCCTGGTCTGCGGCGACCTGCGCCTGACGTACCGCGAACTGCTCGAGCGCGCCGACACCCTCGCGGCCCGCCTGCGCGAGCACGGCGTACGCCCCGGCGACCGGGTCGGCCTGCTGCTGCCGAGGGGTGCCGACATGGGCATGGCCGCCCTCGCGGTGCTCCGCGCCGGCGCCGCGTACGTACCCCTGGACCCGGCGCATCCGGCGGCCCGCCTCGCCTACATGATCGCCGACTCGGGCACGTCCCTGCTGCTGACGGCGGTGGAGACGACAGGCCTGGCCGGGACGGACGTACCGGAACTGCGGGTCGACGAGGACACGGACACGGCACCCGCGCAGCCCCCGGTGGCGTGCGCCCCCGGCGACCTCGCCTACGTCCTCTACACATCCGGCTCCACCGGCGTCCCGAAGGGCGTCGCCGTCGAGCACCGCTCGCTGCTGAACCTCGCGACGAACGTGCGCCTCGTGTTCCCGGTGACCGCCGAGGACCGCGTCCTCCAGTTCGTGTCGTTCGGCTTCGACGTGGCCGTGTCCGACCTGTTCTTCCCCTGGGTCGCGGGCGCGGAACTGCACATCGCGCGGGAGGACGAGCGACTCGGCGAGGCGCTTCAGGCACGGCTCAGGGACTCCCGCATCACTTACGTCTTCCTGCCGCCGTCCGCCGCGATGACCCTGCCCCGCGCCCCGGGCGCCCTGCCCGAGCTGCGCACGCTCGCGGTCGGCGGCGAGGCGTGCCCGGCCGAGCTGGTGGAGCGGCTCGGCGAGGAGGGCCGCCGGATCGTCAACGCGTACGGCCCCAGCGAGGCCACGGTGTACTCCACCACGGCCGATCTGCGTCCGGGCGAGCCGGTGGTGATCGGTCACACCGTCCCCGGCTCCCGCGCCTACGTACTGGACCGCCGGCTGCGCCCGGTCCCGGTCGGCGTTACCGGCGAGCTGTACGTCGCCGGGGCCACGCTGGCCCGCGGCTACATCGGCCAGCCCGGAATGACGGCCGAACGCTTCGTCGCCGACCCGTACGGCCCGCCCGGCAGCAGGATGTACCGCACCGGGGACCTGTGCCGTGTCGACGCGCACGACGTGCTGCACTACCTCGGCCGCGGGGACTCCCAGGTGAAGCTGCGCGGCTACCGGATCGAGCTGGGCGAGATCGAGGCCCTGCTGGCAGGGCATGCCGATGTCACGGTGGCCGCGGCCGCGGTGCGCGGGGACGGTGCCGAGCAGCGGCTGGTGGCGTACGTGGTCACCACCGCGGAGATGCCGGACGCGGTGCTGCGTGCCCACTTGGCGCAGCGGCTCCCCGGCTACATGGTCCCGGATGTCTTCGTACGCCTGCCGGAGCTGCCCCTGAACCGCTCCGGCAAGATCGACCGGTCCCGGCTTCCCGAACCCTCCTCGTCACGGCCGGCGTTGAGCGAGTCGTACGCCGCTCCGGGCAGCGCGACCGAGCAGCGCGTGGCCGGGGTCTGGCAGCGGGTGCTGACCCTGGACCGGGTCGGCGTGCACGACAACTTCTTCGACCTCGGCGGGAATTCGGTACGGCTGCTGGCGGTGCTCGCGGCGCTCCAGGAGCACCCGGAGCACCGGGGCCTCACCCTCGTCGACCTCTTCCGGCATCCGACGGTGGCTGCCGTGGCGGCCCACCTCGACAGTACGGCCGAGAACACCGCACCCCGCGAGGAGGCGGCCCGGCGCGGCAGCGACCGCCGGGCGGCCCTGCAGAAGATCCGTTCCAGGAAAGGCACGACGCGATGACGACCGAGGAAGTCCCGATGCAGGATCTCGAATCCGCGGTGGCCGTCGTCGGCATGAGCGGCCGCTTCCCCGGCGCGCCGGACCTGGAGGCCTACTGGGCCAACCTGCGCGACGGCGTCTGCTCCCTGTCCACCTTCACCGAGAAGGAGTTGCTCGCCGACGGCGCGGACGCGGCGGAGCTGCGCAACCCCGCGTACGTCGCCGCACAGGGCCGGCTCGCGGACGCGGACCGCTTCGAGGCGGACCTCTTCGGCTTCAGCCGCACCGAGGCGGCGGCCCTGGACCCGCAGCACCGGGTACTGCTGGAGACCGCCTGGTCCGCCCTGGAGGACGCGGGCCACGCCCCGCTGACCGCCCCGTCCCGCACCGGCGTGTACGTGGGCGGCAGCCCGACCGAACACGCCCTGGCCGCCGGCACCGACCCGGCGCTCGCGGCGACGATCGGCGCCCTTCAGGTCCGAATCCTCACCGACCGCGAGTTCCTGGCACCGTGGATCTCGTACCGCCTGGGGCTGGACGGCCCGAGCATGACGGTCCAGACGGCCTGTTCGACCTCGCTCACGGCGGTCCATCTCGCCGTGCAGGCCCTCCTCCTCGGCGAGTGCGACACGGCGCTCGCGGGCGGCGTGGCCGTCGGCGGTGTGCGCAAGCAGGGCTACGTCCACTACCAGGGCGGGATCTTCTCCCCCGACGGCCGCTGCCGCCCCTTCGACGAGAAGGCGGCCGGCACGGTGCCGGGCAGCGGGGTGGGCGTGCTGGTGCTGCGCCGGCTGGAGGACGCGCTGGCCGACGGTGACCCGGTGCGCGCGGTGATCCGGGGTACGGCGGTCACCAACGACGGTTCCGCGAAGGTCGGGTTCACCGCTCCGGGGGTGGACCAGCAGACGGCCGCGATCACGGAGGCGTGGGCGGCGGCGGGGCTGGAGCCGTCGGCGGCACAGTATGTGGAGGCGCACGGGACCGGGACGGAGCTGGGGGACCGGATCGAACTGGAGGCGGCGAGCGCGGCCTTCGCGGGCGGTGCCGGCATCGGCTTCGGCTCGGTGAAGTCGAACATCGGGCATGCGGACGCGGCGGCCGGGGCGGCGGCGCTGATCAAGACGATCCTGATGCTGGAGAACGCCACGCTGGCCCCGACGGTGGACGTCACCAGCCCGGTCACCGCACTCCGGGACGCGCCGCTGCGGCTGGTGACGGCGACGGAGGAGTGGCCGGACAGGGCGAACCTGCCCCGGCTGGCGGGCGTGACGTCGGTGGGGATCGGCGGCACGAATGTGCACGTGGTGGTGCAGGAGGCACCGGAGCGGCCGACCCGACCGGATCCGGCCGCGCACTCGCTGGTCCTGCCGCTGTCGGCCCGTACCGAGCCCCAACTCGCCGCTCTCGCCGACCGGTTGGCGAGGCGCCTGCGCGCCGCGGACGCCCCGCCCCTCGCCGACGTCGCCCACACCCTGCGCACGGGCCGGGTCGCGATGCCCGTACGCGGTTATGTCGTGGCCGCCGAGGCACGGGAGGCCGCCGACAAGCTCGCGGCGCTGGCCGGCGGCCGCCGGGACAGCACGACCGACCCCCGGGGCGAGGCCTGGCTCGGCGGCGAGGAGGTGACCTGGCCGGCCCTCGACGGGGACGCACGGCGGGTGTCGCTCCCGACGTACCCGTTCGCGGGTGACCGCCACGGCGCGCTGACGCTGAGGCGGCCCGCGGCGGCGGAGGGGACGGCGGAGGCGCCGGGCCCGCCGACACCGGCATCGACGCCGTCGCCGTCGCCGTCGCCCGAGGGCGAACTCGAGGCCGTGGTCGCCGAGTTGGTGATCGAGGCGCTGGATCTCAACGGCGCCGCCGATCTGCAGCAGACGTACTTCGAGGCGGGCGGCGACTCACTGACGGCCGTGCACCTCGCCGGGAGGCTCCGTGACGAATTGGGCATCGACGTTCCGATCCAGCTGTTCCTCGAACCGGTCACACTGAAGGACATGACGAACCGCATCGTCGAGATGAAACAGAACGGTGGCGCCGACGGCGCCCTCGACGCCCTCCTGTCCGAGTTCGAGGCGGAGTCATGACCGTCCCGCTCCCGGACAGCGGGACCCGATGGCTCAGGGGCGTCAGCGCACCCGGCGCGAAGATCCGCCTGGTGTGCTTTCCCCATGCCGGCGGCGCGGCGGGCTTCTTCCACGACTGGGCCACGCTGACGCCACCGGAGATCGACGTCGTGTCGGTGCAGTACCCCGGCCGCCAGGACCGCTTCTCCGACCCGTGCGCGACCACGATGGAGGAGCTGGCGGACGCGATCACGACGGCCCTGCTGCACGAGGTGACCGACGATCTGCCGTTGGCCTTCTTCGGCCACAGCATGGGTTCGTCGGTGGCGTACGAGGTGGCCCGCCGTCTGGAGGACGTCCCCGGCCGCACCCTCACCCGCCTGATCGTGTCGGGCCGCACCCGGCCCCGTGTCCCGCAGGAGCAGGCGCGGGGCCCGCTCCAGACCGACACCGAGATCCTGGACCACGTCCGGCGACTGGACCCCGAGGGCGCCGCCGTCTACGAACACCCCGCGCTGCGGCCGGTGATCATGCCGGCCCTGCGCGCGGACTTCGGGCTGCTGGCGACGTACCGCCCGCCCCGTCTGCACCGGCTGGGAGTTCCGGTCACGGCCTGCGGCGGCGACCGCGATCCCGCCTGCACGATCGAGGACCTCTCGGCATGGGCGGACGTCACGACCGAAGAGCTGGACGTCCGGGCCTTCGAGGGGAACCACTTCTATCTCACCCCGCGCCGAGACGAGTTGCTCGCGCTGATCACCTCGCTGCTTATGTGAGGGGGCGCGTCGAACGGACGTGCAAGAGGTGACGTGCAAGAGCTGAGAGAACTGGGCAGGGCGGCGGGCGGGTTCGAGGCCGTCGCCGCCGCCCTGACGCTGCATCACGGGGTGGTGCCGCCGACCGTCGGGTGCGGGGACGCCGACGACGGATCGGGCTGGATGTGGTGAGGGGGTGCCGCGGGCCCTGCCGGCGGACGGGGACCTGGTGCTCAGCAATTCGTTCGGGTTCGGCGGGCCCAACGCGGTGCCGGCGCTGCGGCGGAGATAGGGGCGCGCGGAGACCTCAGGCGGTGCGCTTGCGTGACGCCGTCTTCTTGGCCGTGGTCTTCTTCGCGGTGCTCTTGGCAGTGCTCTTCGCCGTCGACTTGGCCGCTGTCCTCTTCGCGCCCTGGGCCGTCTTCGCGGTGGACTTCTTGGCCGACGACGCGGTCTTCTTGGCCGCCGCCTTCTTCGTCGCCGCCGTCGACTTCTTGCCCGCCGCCTGTTTGGGCGCCGCCCGGGCCGTCTTGCGCTGGGGCAGGGACCTGACCTCCGCCTCCGCCGGCTCTTCGCCGCGCGACTCCTTCGCCGCCCGCACGCTCTTCTCCAGGGCCGCCATCAGGTCGAGGACCTTGCCGGACTTCGCCGGTTCGGGTGACTCCGGCGGGGCCTCGCCGGCGGCCTTCGCGGCGACGACCTCCTCCAGGGCCTCGCGGTACTCGTCGTGCAGTTCATCGAGTTCGATCTCACCGAGGGTGTCCATCAGGGCGTCCGCGAGGTCCAGCTCCTTGTCGTTCACGGTGACGTGCGCGTCGGGCGCGACGCCCTCCGGGGCGCGGACCTCGTCCGGCCACAGCAGCCCGTGCATGGCGATGGCGTCCTCGACCACGCGCAGCATGCCCAGGCGTTCACGGCCGCGCAGCGCGTACTTGGCGATCGCCACCTTCTGGCTCCGCTTCAGCGCCTCCCGCAGCAGGGTGTACGGCTTGGCCGCGGGCGCGCCGCCCGCCGCGAGGTAGTAGGCGCTGTCCATCTGGAGGGGGTCGATGCGCTCCGCCGGCACGAACGCCACGATCTCGATCGTCTTCGCGGTCGGGAGCGGCAGGTGGGACAGGTCCTCGTCGGTGATCGGGATGATCGTGCCGTCCGCGTCCTCGTAGCCCTTGCCGATCTCGGCCTGGGTGACCTCGCGGTCCTCCAGTTCGCAGACCTTGCGGTACCGGATACGGCCGCCGTCCTCGGTGTGGATCTGACGGAAGGAGATCGAGCGGTTCTCCGTGGCGTTCACGAGCTTGATCGGGATGCTGACCAGGCCGAACGAGATGGCGCCGTTCCAGATGGATCGCACGTGCAGCACCCTTTCGATCGGTTTGCCAGGATCACCCGGACATCCTCCGTGTTTTCTGGAATTCTCATCGTATGACGCCGATCACAGAGGTGGAGGGGCGACGGCTGGCGCTCAGCAATCTGGAGAAGGTGCTGTACCCGGCGACCGGCTTCACCAAGGGCGAGCTGCTGCACTACTACGCGACCACGGCCGACGCCCTGCTGCCGCATCTGCGGGATCGGCCGGTGTCCTTCCTGCGCTACCCCGACGGTCCGGACGGCCAGGTGTTCTTCACCAAGAACGTTCCGCCGGGCACTCCCGACTGGGTCACCACGGCCGAGGTCCCCCGCGTCGAGGGGCCGGCCCGCATGGTGTTCGTGCAGGACCTCGCCAGTCTGATGTGGGCGGCCAACCTCGTCACCGAGTTCCATACGCCCCAGTGGGTGATCGACGCTCCCGGCGAGGCCGACCGGCTGGTCTTCGACCTCGACCCCGGTTCGCCCGCCGGGGTGGTGGAGTGCTGCGAGGTGGCCCTCTGGCTGCGGGAACGGCTGGCGGCGGACGGTATCGAGGCGTACCCCAAGACGTCCGGCTCGAAGGGGCTGCATCTCGCCGCGGCCATCCGTCCCGCCTCGTCCGAGCGGGCCACCGAGTACGCCAAGGAGCTTGCCGTGGAGGCCGAGAAGGCCATGCCCCGGCTGGCGGTCCACCGGATGACGAAGAGTCTGCGGGCCGGCAAGGTGTTCGTGGACTGGAGCCAGAACGCCGCCCGCAAGACGACGGCGACGCCGTACACGCTGCGCGCTCGGCGTGAGCCTGCCGTGTCCGCGCCGGTGACGTGGGACGAGGTGGAGGGCTGCCGCTCGCCGGACGCGTTGACCGTGCTGGCACCGGATCTGGCTGTGCGGCTGGAGGGGTACGGCGACCTGTTCGCTCCGCTGCTCGACGGGGACGCGGCGGGTTTGCTGCCGTGATGTTCCTCGCCCCCGCCGCCCCTACCCTTCCCGACCGGAGGGGCTGAATTTCCAGGCCCAGGCATTCCAGCCCGTCTGGGGGCACCCCCTCTGGGGGAGTTTGAGGACGAGGCCGTTCAGGCCGACAGCGAGGGTCTGGGGGCGGCAGCCCCCAGCAAGGCCCGCAGCAGCCGACACCACAACTCAGCCGGCCGCACGCCACACCCCCCGGTCCCGAGCCATCGCGTGCAGCGCCTCCACGTCCGCCGGTTTCAGAACCCCGCCCTCCCGGGCCAGCCCCGTCACTTCCGTGTCCTTGACGACGCGGACCTCCCGGAGCGGCCCGGTGACGGTCACGTCGGACGGGGCGACCAGGGCGAGGACGGGCCGGACCTCGGCGGTGAGGGCGTAGGAGGCGCGGTCGGCGTCGGCGCGGACGCGGCGGAGCAGGGGGTGGGAGTCCCGGCGGCCGAGGGTGACCATCGGGTCGGCGACGGTCACCTTCTGCTTACGGGCGTACAGGCTGTGCAGCGCGAACAGCCCGCCGGGGCCGATCACGAGGTGATGGATGCGGTCGCCGCCGGGCAGCGGCACGGAGTGCAGTGTGTGCCAGCCCGCGCCGTCGAGCCGGTCCAGCTCCGCTCCGACCGTCTGCTGCGCCGTCAGCGCCCGCTGCCGCGGGTCGGGACGGCGGAGTCGGCCGACGGGTCCCGGGTCGCGGTCGAGGGAGACCAGGAGCGCCTCGCCAGGACGGTTGGGGGCCAGGTCGTCGTCGGGATGCAGGGTCAGCCGGGCCAGCTCGGCGGGCGTGGGGACGGGGGGCGGCCCCACCGTCACCGGGCCGGTGACGAAGGGCCCGAGCGCCTCCAGCACATCCTCTCTGCGGTCGTCGCTGAGCAGGTTGATCCGGGCCGCCTCACGGTCGTACCAGGCGATGTTCCGCCCGTCCGTGAGGCAGACGTAGAGCCGCTCCTGGCCGTGCCGCCAGGTCGGTATGACGCGCAGTTGGCTCATGCACCATCACCCCACTGACCATGGGAACAGGCGGGGTGCTGCGCGGGCAAGAACCCGGTTACCTTTGAGAGGAGTTGGGCAGACCACCCCCAGGGCCTGTGCTGGGGTGGGGGAGGCGCCGTTGCGTACCCGCAGGAAGCAACCCGACGTACCGGCTCCGGACAGCCCGTGGAGCGAGATCGTGCCCGGCCTGTGGATGGGCGGTCACGAGTTCCGGGGGCAGTCGGGCAAAGTGGAGTTCGCCGTCGTACGGGACGAGTTCGATCTCGTACAGACTCTGCTGCGCCTGCCCGGCCACGGGCCCGATCCCGGCGTGGCGCACCATGTGTGGCCGATCCCCGACGGACCGCTGGACGGCACCCAGCTCGCGGGGGTGATACGGCTGGCCGAGGCCGCCTGCGAGGCGCTGGACGGGGGCCGCAGGGTCCTCGTGCGCTGCCACCACGGCTACAACCGCTCGGGGCTCGTCATCGCCCACGCCCTGGTCCGCCGGAACCACTCCGCCGAGCAGGCGATCCGGCTGATACGCTCCCGCCGCTCTCCGTGGGCCCTGCACAACGAGCTGTTCGTCGACTACCTCCGCGCCGGACTGTCGACCGCCCGGCTCCTTGAGGAGCTCGCCGAGTAATCGTTTCGCCCGTCCGCCCACCGGGTGCGCAAAAAGGACTTCCGTCCGAATAGTGTGTACGGGCCGACACCACCCGATCCCCAGGAGAACCGTGCCCCGCAGCCGCCCCGCGCGCCTCGTCGTGCTCGTCGCCCTGCTGCTGGCGGCCACGACCGCCTGTGGTGACGCCGGGGAGCTCCAGGGCGCGGGCCCGACCGAGGTCGCGGTGAGCCCGGACAAGCTGTGGCCGAAACTGACGCCGGCGTCCAGCCCCGCCTATGTCGTGGGCGAGGTGAACAGGGAGGTCGTGAAGGGCGTCGACCTGCCCAAGGGCGACATCCGCGATGTGCAGCCGGTGTCGGTCGTACGCAAGGAGATCGCCGGCCACCGGGACGAGTACAGCGGCAAGGACGCGATGTACCGCGAGACCGGCAGTCTGATGGCCGATTGCGACGAGGGCGCCGGGCGCGGCAAGTGCCCGGTGCTGCGGCCGTACTACCGGGATCTGACCGGCGACGGACGGCCCGAGCTGACGCTCGGCTTCCGGCTGATGCCGGGCAAGACCACCGCGGTGCGCGTCTACACCGTCGAGAAGCACCGGCTCGTGCAGGTGATGGCCTGGGACGACGCCGTCAGCGGCGTCGAGCTGGCCGGACGGTCGGTGATCATACGCTCGCCGTCCGAGGTCGCCGGGTACGAGTACCGGCTGCAGTGGACCTGGGACGCGGACCAGAAGGCGATGCTGCTCACGCACGACGAGATGCTGCGCACCGGGCCGCACAAGAAGACGCCCCGCCCCTCGCCCTCACGCTCCGCGTCGCCCTCCCTCTCCCCGTCCGCCACCCCGTCGGCGAGCACCCCATGAGACTCGGGCTCCCCCGGTGGGCCGGCCCGCTCGCCGTGAAGGCCGCCCTCTTCATCACGGTGATGTGCTGCGCGCTCGCCGCGCTGCTCGGCATCCTCGTGCACGTCTCGGTGACGAACCAGACCGTCGGCCAGGCCCGCGAGCTCGCGCTGTCCCGGCTGGAGGACGCGACGACCGCGTTCGAGGCCGGGGACACCCTCCCGTCCGGCGTCGGCCTGGATCCGCCGGAGCTGCCCGAGTCGCTGCGGGAGCTGGCGGTGGCCGGGGAGCGCGGCACGATGGTCGCCGACCACCGGGGGCGCCCCACGATGTGGGCGGCCGGCCCCGCCGACGGCGAGCGGGCCCTCGCGGTCGAGGTCGACTACTCGCAGCAGGCGCGCACCATCGAAGGGCTGGACCGCGCGATCGTCTGGTCGTCGGCGCTGGCGATCGGCGCGACGGTGCTGGTGGGCGCGTTCGCGGTGACACGCGTGACGCGCCGGCTGCACGCCACGGCCCGGGTGGCCCGGCGGATCAGCGGGGGCGATCTGGACGCGCGGGTCGACGATCCCCGTACGAAGGATCCGACCCGGCCGCAGGACGAGGTGGCCTCCGTTGCTGCCGCCCTCGACTCCATGGCGTCCTCGCTGCAGAGCAAGCTGCTCGCCGAGCAGCGGTTCACGGCGGACGTGGCGCACGAGCTGCGGACGCCGTTGACCGGGCTGCACGCGGCGGCCGAGCTGCTCCCGACGGGGCGGCCGACCGAGTTGGTGCAGGACCGGGTGGCGGCGCTGCGCACCCTGACCGAGGATCTGCTGGAGATCTCACGTCTGGACAGCGGACGTGAGCGGTCGGAGCTGGACACCGAGCCGCTCGGGGCGTTGGCCGAGCGGGTGGTGCGGGCGTCCGGGACGGAAACCGAGGTCGTCGTCGCGCGGGACGCCGTGGTGGAGACCGACCGGCGGCGGCTGGAGCGGGTGTTGGGGAACCTGGTGGCGAACGCGCACAAACACGGGCGTCGGCCGGTCGTTCTGACGGTGGACGGGCCCGTGGTGACCGTGCGGGATCACGGCGTGGGCTATCCGGAGTACCTCGTCGCGCACGGGCCGCAGCGGTTCCGTACGGAGGGTGGGTCCAAGGGGCACGGGCTGGGGCTGACCATCGCGTTGGGGCAGGCGGAGGTGCTCGGGGCGCGGCTGACGTTCACCAATTCGGCGGACGGCGGAGCCGTTGCGACGCTGACGCTCCGCTAGACGCGATCGCCGTCAGGGCGCCCCTCCTCGCTCCATCGGCCCCAAGCCACGCTGGCGCTGAGCCGTAAGGCACACAAGACGGACTAATTGGGTAAGTTCCGGACATGACCAAGGCCGGATCCACCCTGGTGGCAGCGGACGCGCCCGCTCCCGCCGCACGTCTCCCCCGGCGCCGTGGCATCGAACTGGCCCTCATCGTCGTGGCCGTCCTGCTCTCCGTGTACGGCTACTGCGCGGTCGGCCTCGCCAAGAACAACGCCGTCCCACCCGGCGCCGCCGGCTACGGCGCCGGGCTCGGCGTACTCGCGCTGGTCGCGCATCTGGCGGTGCGCCTGCGCGCCCCCTGCGCCGACCCGCTGCTGCTGCCGATCGGCGTGCTGCTCAACGGCCTCGGCCTGGTCCTGATCTACCGGCTCGACCTGGAGACACCGGACGACCGGGCGGCGCCCGCCCAACTCGTGTGGTCCACGCTGGGGGTGGCCCTGTTCATCGTGGTCGTCCTCCTGCTGCGCGACCACCGCGTGCTGCAGCGCTACTCCTACGTGTGTGTCGTGGCCGCGCTCGTTCTCCTCACCCTGCCGATCTTCTTCCCGGCCGTGAACGGCGCCCGCATCTGGATCCGGATCGCAGGATTCTCCATCCAGCCCGGTGAGTTCGCGAAGGTGCTGCTCGCGGTGTTCTTCGCGGCGTACCTGGCCGCCAACCGCAGCGCGCTGGCGTACACCGGCCACCGCGTCTTCGGCGTCAACCGGCTGCAACTGCCCACCGGGCGCGTCCTCGGCCCGATCGTCGCCATCTGGCTGCTGAGCGTGGGCGTACTGATCCTCGAACGCGACCTGGGCACCTCGCTGTTGTTCTTCGGCCTGTTCGTGGTCCTTCTCTACGTCGCCACCGGCCGCACCGGATGGATCGCGCTCGGCCTGCTGCTCGCGGCGCTCGGCGCGGTGGCCGTGGGGCAGTTGGAGCCGCATGTGCACGGCAGGGTCGAGGACTGGCAGCATCCGTTCGCGTCGATCGAGGCGGGCGAGGGCCCGAACCAGCTGTCCCAGTCGCTGTTCGCCTTCGCGGCGGGCGGCATGCTCGGCACCGGACTGGGCCTCGGCCACTCGATCCTGATCGGCTTCGCCGCCAAGTCCGACTTCATCCTGGCGACGGCCGGGGAGGAGCTGGGCCTGGCGGGCCTGTCCGCAATCTTCCTGCTCTACGGCCTGCTGGTGGAGCGCGGCTACCGGGCGGGCCTCGCCCTGCGCGACCCCTTCGGCCGCCTCCTCGCGGTGGGGCTCGCCTCGATCGTGGCGCTGCAGGTGTTCGTGATCGCCGGCGGGGTGACGGGCCTCATCCCGCTGACCGGCATGGCGATGCCGTTCCTGGCACAGGGCGGCTCCTCGGTGGTCACCAACTGGGCGATCGTGGCGCTGCTGATCCGGGTGAGCGACCGGGCGCGCAGTCGCCTCGGCGTCCCCAAGAGCGAGGAGGCCGCCGTGCCGACGGAACCCGACGCCACCGCGGAGGCCGCCCGATGACCCGGCACATCCGGCACGCCGCCTTCTTCTGCGCGCTGCTGCTGAGCGCGCTGCTCGTGAACGCCGCCCGCATCCAGGTCTTCGAGGCGCCGTCCTACGACGACAACATCGCCAACCGCCGCACCACGATCGCCCGTTACGGGCAGCCGCGCGGCGACATCCTGGTCGACGGCACACCGGTCACCGGCTCCCGGGACACCGGTGAGCACCTCCGCTACGAACGGACGTACACGAACGGCCCGATGTACGCCCCCGTCACCGGCTTCGCCTCGCAGGTGTACGGCACGACCCTGCTGGAGCACACCGAGGACGGCGTCCTGTCGGGCACGAACCCGCTGCTGACGCCGTTCCCGCTGTGGAACGGCGTCGCCGTCCGCGACCGCAACCCCGGGGGCAACGTGGTGACCACGCTTCGCAAGGCTGCGCAGGAGGCGGCGTACGAGGGCCTCGCCGGCCGCAAGGGCGCGGTGGCGGCCATCGAGCCGTCGACGGGCCGGATCCTGGCCCTGGTGTCCGCCCCGTCGTACGACCCGTCCGTCCTGTCCGGGAACCGCTCGGCGGTGGCCAGGTCCTGGTCGACCCTGAACCGCGACGCCGACAAGCCGATGCTCAACCGGGCGGTGCGCAAGACGTATCCGCCGGGTTCGACCTTCAAGGTGATGACGGCGGCGGCGGCCCTGGACTCGGGCGTCGTCGAGGACCTGGACGACCGCACCGACTCCCCGGAGCCGTACACCCTCCCGGGCACCAGGACCTCGCTCACGAACGAGTCCAAGGGCTGCCGGAACGCACCGCTGCGCAAGGCCTTCGAGTGGTCGTGCAACACGGTGTTCGCCAAGCTGGGCGTCAAGGTCGGGGTGGACCGGATGGCGGCGACCGCGGCCGCCTTCGGCTTCAACGACCCGAACCTCAAGATCCCCTACTCGGTCGCCGAGAGCACCTTCGACACCGAGGTGGACAAGGCCCAGCTCGCCCTGTCGTCGATCGGCCAGTACAACACCCGCGCCACCCCCCTGCAGATGGCGATGGTCGCGGCGGCCGTGGCGAACGGCGGCCAGGTACGGTCGCCGTACCTGGTGGAGCGCACGACCAGGGCGGGCGGCTCCACGGTCTCGACGGCCGGATCCCGCCCGATGCGGCAGGCCATGCGCCCGTCGACCGCCGTCCTCCTCAAGGAACTCATGGTGGACGTGGTCCGCGAGGGCACCGGCACGAACGCCTGGATCCCCGGCACGACGGTGGGCGGCAAGACCGGCACGGCCCAGCACGGGCTCGGCAACTCCGGTACGCCCTACGCCTGGTTCGTCTCCTGGGCGCAGGGCGACACCGACCTGGAGCCCAAGGTCGCCGTCGCCGTGGTGGTGGAGGACGCGGACGCCGACCGGGGCGAGATCAGCGGCGGCGGGGACGCGGCGCCGATCGCGCGGGCGGTGATGGAGGCGGTACTGAAGTCCCCCTCACCCGAGGACGGTTGACGCAGGCGACCATGCCCACGTACTGAGACACCCCCTGCAACCCCGCAGCCGCCCGACCTATCGTTCGGTCCATGACGACATCAGCCACGCAGGAAGCCGCCTACGAACTCGCCCAGGTCAACATCGCCCGCCTCAAGGCCCCGCTGGACTCCCCGCAGTTGAAGGACTTCGTCGACAGCCTCGACCCGGTGAACGCCGATGCCGACGCCGCCGACGGCTTCGTGTGGCGGCTGGAGGGCGAGACGGGCGACGCGACGGACGTGAGTGTCTTCGGCGACGACTGGCTGATCATCAACATGTCGGTGTGGCGGGACACGAACGCCCTGACCGCGTACATGTACCAGGGCCGCCACCGCGAGATGCTGGCCCGCCGCCGCGAGTGGTTCGACAAGGTGCAGGAGGCGATGGTGGCCCTGTGGTGGGTCCCCGCGGGCCACCGCCCGACGGTCGCGGAGGCCGAGTCCCGGCTCCTGCACCTGCGCACGAACGGCCCGACCCCCTACGCCTTCACGCTGCGCACGCCGTTCCCGCCACAGGGGGCGAAGCCGCTGCTCGGCGAGGTGCCGGAGGGCCTGGGCTGCTCGGTCTAGGACGGATCGGCCTAGGCCGGCTCGGCCTCGGCCCCCGCCTCGATCGCGCCCTCGACCTCCGCGACCCGCTCCCGCTCCTCCGCCGCGAAGCGCTCGGCGTCGAGCTTCTCGGCGATCTCCTCGTCCTGAGCCATCAGCAGGTCCAGATTCGAGTCCCCCATCTCGAACACCCCCATGTCCACATAGGCCTGCTGGAGGCGCTCGCCCCACAGCCCGATGTCCTTGACGCAGGGGACGATGCGCGAGAAGAGCAGCCGCCGGAACAACTGCAGAAACTCGGACCGCTCACTGATCTGCTCGGCCTCGCCCTTCGGAATGCCGAAGTTCTCGAGGACCTCGACACCCCGCAGCCGGTCCCGCATCAGATAGCAGCCCTCGATGACGAACTCCTCACGCTCCCGGAGCTCGGCCTCGCTCAACTGCTTGTAGTAGTCGCGAAGCGCCATGCGTCCGAAGGCCACGTACCGCGCCTCGTCCTGCATCACATAGGCCAGGATCTGCTTGGGCAGGGGCTTGTCGGTGGTGTCCCGGATCATCCCGAAGGCGGCCAGCGCGAGCCCCTCGATCAGCACCTGCATGCCGAGATAGGGCATGTCCCAGCGACTGTCCCGCAGCGTGTCACCCAACAGCGACTGCAGATTGTCGTTGATCGGATAGAGCATGCCGATCTTCTCGTGCAGAAAGCGCCCGTAGATCTCGGCGTGCCGCGCCTCGTCCATGGTCTGCGTGGCCGAGTAGAACTTCGCGTCCATGTCCGGCACCGACTCCACGATCCGCGCGGCGCAGATCATCGCGCCCTGCTCACCGTGGAGAAACTGGCTGAACTGCCAGGAGGCGTAGTGCTTGCGCAGCTCGCCCTTCTCCCGCTCGCTCATCCTGGCCCAGTACGGCGTCCCGTACAGCGCCATCGACTCGTCCGGCGTGCCGAGCGCGTCGTACGGATCGACCTCCAACTCCCAGTCGATCCGCAGCTGCCCGTCCCACTGCTTGTCCTTGCCCTTCTGGTACAGGGCCAGAAGCCGGTCACGCCCGCCGTCGTACTCCCAGCTGAAACGGGCCGCGCCGGACGCCGGCACCTGCCAGATCGATTGCCCCGGATCCTTGGCGTACAGGTCGTATGTCGGCATGCCTCGCAGGCTCACACGCGATAGACGAGCGGTCAACAAGTCCTGCGCAAGGGATTGACGAGCTTGCTGACAAGCAGTCTCATAACAGTCGGACGACGTACCCCCGGGTAACAGAGGTGAGAGACCGATGACGACCCTGACGGAAGCCGACGCGATCGACGGGCTGCGCGACGCACTCGGCCTGCTCAAGGACCGCGAGCAGGTGGCCGAGCGGCTGCTCGCCTCTTCCGCCAAGCACTCCTTCGACCCCGACAAGGAACTCGACTGGGACGCGCCCTACGAGGAGGGCAAGTGGTTCTGGCCCCCCGAGCTGGTCTCGCTCTACGACACCCCGCTGTGGAAGCGCATGAGCGAGGAACAGCGCGTCCTCCTCTCCCAGCACGAGGCCGCGGCCCTCGCCTCCCTGGGCATCTGGTTCGAGATCATCCTCATGCAGCTCCTGGTCCGCCACATCTACGACAAGGCGGCGACGAGCGCACACGTCCGCTACGCACTCACCGAGATCGAGGACGAGTGCCGCCACTCCAAGATGTTCGCCCGCCTGATCTCCCACGGCGACACACCCTGGTACCCCGTCAGCCGCGCACACCAGAACCTGGGCCGCCTCTTCAAGACGATCTCCACCACCCCCGGCTCCTTCACGGCCACCCTCCTCGGCGAGGAGGTCCTCGACTGGATGCAGCGCCTGACCTTCCCGGACGAGCGCGTCCAGCCCCTGGTCCGGGGCGTCACCCGCATCCACGTGGTCGAGGAGGCCCGCCACGTCCGCTACGCCCGTGAGGAACTGCGCCGCCAGATGGTGACGGCCCCGAGGTGGTCCCAGGAGTTCACCCGCATCACCTCCGGCGAGTTCGCCCGCGTCTTCTCCGTGGCCTTCGTCAACCCCGAGGTCTACACGAACGTAGGCCTGGACAGGCGCGAGGCCATGGCCCAGGTCAAGGCCAGCGCCCACCGCCGCGAGGTCATGCAGACAGGCGCGAAACGCCTGACGGACTTCCTGGACGACATCGGCGTACTGCGCGGAGCGGGCCGCCGCCTGTGGAAGTCATCGGGCCTACTGGCCTAGTAGCACCCACGCGGCGCAGCACCCGCGTAGGGACGCAAGGGGACGTGCCGGGGGGTGTCCGCCCGCAGTGGCCGGCGTCAAGAAACGGGGACCACCCTGCCCGACCCCAACCGCCGGTCCGAGGACGGACACCCCCCGGCACGGCCCCGACCCACCACCCACCGTCAGGCGCTACGCGAACCCCCACCGAACCGCCACAGGCCGCCGCAGGCATCAAAACGGGCACCCACACCCACCAGCCACAGGCCCCCGCAAGCACCCCCGCCCAACCGCCGGAGGCCGCCGCAGGCACCCCCGCCCAACCCCGGCGACTACCCTGCTGGTCATGACGCCCTCGGCCCCCACCCCCGCCTACCGTCGCCTGAGCGTCGAGGAACGCCGCACCCAACTCCTCAACGCCGCCCTCACGCTCTTCGCACACCGAGCCCCCGAGGACGTCTCCCTGGACGACGTGGCAGAGGCAGCCGGTGTCTCCCGCCCCCTGGTGTACCGCTACTTCCCCGGCGGGAAGCAACAGCTCTACGAGGCCGCCCTGCGCTCGGCCGCCGAGGAACTCCAGCACTGCTTCGACGAACCCCTCGCGGGCCCCCTCGTCCCCCGGCTGTCCCGCGCCCTCGACCGCTACCTGACCTTCGTCGACCAGCACGACGCCGGGTTCAGCGCCCTACTCCAGGGCGGCAGCGTCGTGGAGACGTCCCGCACGACGGCCATCGTCGACGGCGTACGCCGCGCCGCGGCGGAGCACATCCTCCGGCACCTGGACGTCACCGGCCCCGGCCGCCTGCTGCGCATGACCGTACGGATGTGGATCACCGCGGTCGAGGCGGCCTCCCTGATCTGGCTGGACGAGGGCAAGCAGCCTCCCGTGGAGGAACTGCGGGACTGGCTGGTGGAGCAGTTCGTGGCCGCACTCTCCGTCACCGCGGGCCGGGACCCCCAGACCGCCGCCCTGACCGAGAAGCTGGCGGAGCAGCCGGCCGAGCAGCCGACCGCGGATGGCTGAGACTGGTGCCGTGAAGAGCGAAGACACCCCCTTCGAGGGCGGCCCCATGGACGGCCGGGTCCTGCCCGTACTGCTGGGCATGACGGGCCACCCGCCCAAGACGTACCGCATCCCCGTCCCCGACCCGCACGGCGGCGAGCCCACGGTCCTCGTCTACCGCCGCGTAGCCCGCACACCGGGCGCCCGCATGAGCCTCTCCCAGCGCTGGAAGTACGAGTACGACCCCGAGGGCAAGCATGGCCGCCGCCTGAACTGGCCCTGGTCCAAGCCAGACACCACGCCGCAGAGCAAGCCACACGACTCGAACGAGTGAAGTCACTGAGCCGAGCCGCGCACACCTACCGCGCGAACCGGTCTCCCCCGCCTGATCCTCACGGTACGGAGCAGAAAGCCTCTCCGCACCGGAGGTGATGACGTGTCAGGAAGGCGAAGGCTGCTGCGTCGGGCCCGCACAACGGCGGTGTCGGCGGCGACGGCCACGGCGACCGCGACGATCCTCGCGTCGGCAGCCGCATCCTCACCCGCGACCGCGGCGCCCGAGCCCGCCCCCGACCCGCAGGAGCACTCCACCGCACGGCTCCTGACAGGCCTTCAGCGTCTCTACCGCGAGACCGAGAAGGCGACGGAGACCTACAACGCCACCGAGGAAGAGCTCAAGAAGCAGCGCGCCGAGGTCACCCGCCTGGACACCGCCCTGTCCCGCGCCCGCCTCTCCCTGCACGACAGCCGGGACGCGGCCGGCCGCCTGGCCCGCCAGCAGTACCAGAACAGCACCGACATCTCCCCGTACGTGCGCCTGCTCCTGGCCCGCGACCCCCAGCACGCGCTGGACCAGGGCCACGTGATCGGCCTGCTGGCACGCGAGCGTGCAGAAACGGTAGGCCGCCTGACCGGCACGGAACGCAAGGCCGACGAACTGGCCCACCGGGCCCGCAAGGCCTTGGACGACCAACTCGTCCTGGCCGAACGCCAGAAGAAGAACAGGGACGCCGTGCACAAGCGTCTCAAGAAGGTCGAGGAGCTCCTGGCGTCCCTGACCGCCGGCCAGCTCACCGCCCTGGCGGCGTTCGAGAAGAAGAGCATCACCAAAGCCCAGCAGGACCTCATGGCATCCGGCGAGCTGGCCAAGGAGGACCACAAGCCGTCCTCCGAGGCCAACCGTGCGATCCGCTACGCCAGGAAGCAGCTCGGAAAGCCCTACAAGTGGGGCGCGGAGGGCCCGAAGTCATACGACTGCTCGGGCCTGACGTCGGAGGCCTGGGCGCACGCCGGCACCCGCATCCCCCGCACGAGCCAGGAGCAGTGGGCACGGCTCGACCGCATCCCCCTGACCGAACTGCGACCGGGCGACCTGGTGATCTACTTCCCGGACGCCACGCACGTGGCCATGTACGTCGGCAAGGGCAAGGTGATCCAGGCCCCCCGCCCCGGCGAGAAGATCAAGGTCTCCCCGATCGCGTCGAACCCGCTCCTGGGGGCGGTACGTCCCGAGGTCAGGCCCCCGAAACCTCCGCGAGATAAGCCCCGGTCTTCTCCGGCTCGTAAAAGAAGTTCTCAAAGTCGGCCGGATCATTGAACCCGTTGGCGAACCGGTCGGCGACCGGCGGCAACTGCTCGGCCGCGCCGATGAGGTTGAGGATGTGCTCGGGCGGCGGCGCCAGCATCGCGTTCGTCCACTTGGTGACGTGCTGCGCGGTGTCCCAGTAGCGGTCGAAGGTGGCGCGCATCCACGCCTCGTCGAACTCCTTGTCGCCGTGCTCGAGGATCGAGGCGAGGTACGCGGCCGCGCACTTGGACGCGGAGTTGGAGCCCTGCCCGGTGATCGGGTCGTTGGCGACCACGACATCGGCCACGCCCAGCACGAGCCCGCCGCCGGGAAGCTGCCCGACGGGGGTGCGCACGGTCGGCGCGTACCGCCCGCTCAGCGTGCCGCCCGCGTCCGTGAGCTCGACCTTGGTCGCCCGCGCGTACTCCCAGGGCACGTACTTCTCCATGAGTTCCAGGGTCAGGGAGAGGTGCTCCGCCGGGTCCTTCACGCCGTCGAAGGCATCGAGCGGCCCGCCGGGTATGCCCTCCCAGAACAGGATGTCCGCGCGCCCGGAGGTCGTCAGGGTGGGCATGACGAAGAGCTCGCCGACGCCGGGTACGAGGTTGCAGCGGACGCCTTCGGTGTCCGGGTGCTCCGGACGCGGGCCCAGGCCGTGGACGTACGCCACGGCAAGCGCGCGCTGCGGCTCGCTGTACGGGGACCGCTCGGCGTCCCGCCCGAACATCTGGACGAGCTCGCCCTTGCCGGCCGACACCAGCACCAGGTCGTACGTACGGGAGAAGTAGTCGAGGTCGCCGACCGCGGCGCCGTGGATGACCAGCTGGCCGCCGCGCTGCGCGAACGTCTCCATCCAGCCGGCCATCTTCACCCGCTGGTCGACCGACTGCGCGAAGCCGTCGAGGCGCCCCAGCCAGTCGATCGCGCGCGCGGCGGGGCCCTCGCCCCAGGAGCCGGGAGCCGCCACCGAGACGCCGAGCCCCTCGATCTTCGGGGCCTGGGACTCCCAGAAGTTCAGCTGGAGATCGCGCTCGTGCTGGAGTGCCGTGTGGAACATGCACTGCGTGGACATGACCCGGCCGGAGCGGATCTCGTCCGCCGTCCGGTTGGACATCAGGGTGACCTCGTACCCGTTCGACTGGAGTCCGAGGGCTATCTGGAGTCCGGACTGGCCGGCTCCGACGACGAGTATCTTCCGCATCCGGGGTTGTTCTCCTACTCGGGGGTGACGTCCAGCGCGTGGCCGACGAGGGACAGGAGGGTCTCGATGACCGAGATCCGCCGCCGCGCATCCATGATCATTACAGGTATGTGCGCGGGGATCGTCAATGCCTCCCGCACGTCCTCCGGCTCGAACAGATCGCTGCCGTCGAAGTGGTTGACCGCGACGACGTACGGCAGTCCGCAGCTCTCGAAGTAGTCCAGGGCCGGGAAGCAGTCCTTCAGCCGCCGGGTGTCGGCCAGCACGACCGCACCGATCGCGCCGCGCACCAGGTCGTCCCACATGAACCAGAACCGCTGCTGGCCCGGCGTGCCGAACAGGTAGAGCACCAGGTCGTCGTCGAGCGTGATGCGGCCGAAGTCCATGGCCACGGTGGTGGTCAGCTTGCCGGGCGTCGAGGTGAGGTCGTCGGTCTCCTCACTCGCCTCGGTCATCAGCGCCTCGGTCTGCAGGGGCGTGATCTCCGAGACGGCGGTGACCAGCGTGGTCTTGCCGACACCGAAGCCACCGGCCACGACTATCTTCGTGGCTATGGGGGCCCGGGTGCGATCCGTCTGCCAGGGCTGTTCGGGCCCCTCTTGGCCGAGGAGCGGGGAGACACCGCGAGCGGCGTCAGAGACGACGGAGTCCACTCAGCACCCTTTCCAGCAGAGCACGGTCCGGCCGGCCCGTGCCGTGGCCGGTTCCCGTGCCGTACACCCGGATCTTTCCCTGGTCCGCGAGATCGCTGAGGAGCACCCGGACCACGCCGAGCGGCATCTTCAGCAGCGCGGCGATCTCGGCCACCGTGCGCATCCGGCGGCACAGTTCGACGATGGCCCGCAACTCCGGCATCACCCGGGTGTTGAGGGAACCGTTCGTCAGTTCCTTGCGCTCCTGCGGGGCCTCCAGCGCCGCCACGAACGTCTCCACGAGGAGGACGTGGCCGAAGCGGGTACGGCCGCCGGTGAGCGAGTAGGGGCGTACGCGGGCGGCTTTGCGGTCGCCGCCGCGTACGGGGAGTTGCTGCCTGTTCTTCGGGGCGTTGCTCATCGGGTACTCCCTGCCGACGCGGCATCTAGGGATTTCCGTAGCTCGCTGCGGAGTTCGGGGGTGAGGACATGGCCGGCCCGGCCGACGAAGAGCGCCATGTGGTAGGCCACCACGCTCATGTCGCAGTCCGCGGAGCCGTGCACACCGAGCAGCGAGCCGTCGCTGATGGACATCACGAACAGGCTGCCCTCGTCCATCGCGACCATCGTGTGCTTCACGCCGCCGAACTGCATCAGCTTGGCGGCACCGATGGTGAGGCTGCCGATGCCGGAGACGATGGTGGCGAGGTCGGCGGAGGAGCCCCGGGGGCCGGCGGGGCGGTCGGTCCTGGCCTCCCGGGCAGCCTCGTTGCGGGCGTGGTCCGAGGAGAGCAGGAGCAACCCGTCGGAGGAGACCACCGCGACTGACTGGATGCCCGGCACCTCCTCGACCAGATTCGTCAACAACCAATGCAGGTTGCGGGCTTCACTGCTCAGTCCGAAGGTACTGGGCGCGGTCAACTGCTTGCCTCCTCGGCTGTGCCCCCCGTGGCTGCTTCGGTTTCCGTGCTCGGTGCCGGGTTCTGGCCCGTGTGTTCGGCGATCTCCGCCTGTACGTCGCGGTAGCCGGCCGCCGCTCCCTGGCGGAAGCCCCCCAGCCTCCTGCGGAGGGCGTCGGCGTCGACCGTGCCGGTCCGCGGGCGCGGGGCCTGGGCGGGGGCGGTGATCTTCGGAGTGCGCTTGGGGAGGCCCTTGTCGGTGACGGGTTCATCCGCCTCGTCGGGGACGCGTTCGTGCACCGCCTCGGCTTCGCCTTCGGTGGCGTCGTCGGGTGCGGGTGGCCCCTGCGGGGCGTCCTCGCTGTCGGCGGCCGCGGGTTCGACGGCTACCGGTTCGGCCGCTGCCGGCGGTTCCTCCCCCGTCGCCTGCGCCGGGATCAGCAGCTCCATCGTCGTCTCGGCGGGATGCTCGCGCTCCCGCTCGGCCTCGGGTGCCACCGCCCGGCGTACGGGCTCCTCGGCGTCCCCGGTCTCCCGTACGGCCGTGCCGGCGTCGCCGGCTCCCCGTACCGCCCTCTCCGCCAGCGCCACCAGCGGGTCCCCGCCCTTGCCGCGGCCGGGCAGGACGTTGGAGTTGGCCTCCGCGTCGGCGCCCGGGAGGGAGAAGGTGTGGGCACCGGTGTGGTGCGGCGTGTCCGAGGGGACCGCGGCCGGCGGGGCGGCCGCCAGCAGGCCTCCCGGCAGGACCGCGACCGCCGCGACGCCGCCCTGTTTCTGTTCGCGCAGCTGGACGCGGACACCGTGGCGGTGGGCGAGGCGGGCGACGACGTACAGGCCGAGGCCCAGGCCTTCGTCGCCCTCCTGGTCGTAGGAGTTCTCGGGGTCGAAGTCGGCGAGACGGGAGTTCAGGCGGGACATGCGCTCGCCCGTCATGCCGATGCCCTCGTCCTGGACGGAGAGCATCACCTCGCCGCTCTCCAGCAGCCAGCCGGAGATCTCGACGGGCAGGTCGGGCGGGGAGAACGACGTGGCGTTCTCCATCAGCTCGGCCAGCAGGTGGGAGAGGTCGTCGGCCGCGAAGCCCGCCACATGCGCGTGCGGCGGCAACGCGGCGATCCGGACCCGCTCGTACCGCTCGATCTCGCTGACCGCCGCGCGCACGACGTCGACCAGCGGCACCGGTCCGGCGTGCTGCTGGACGTGCTCGGTGCCGGCCAGGACGAGGAGGTTCTCGCTGTGCCGGCGCATGACCGTGGCGAAGTGGTCCAGCTTGAACAGGGTGGCGAGGCGCTCGGGGTCCTGCTCGCGCTCCTCCAGGCCCTCGATGACGGCGAGCTGGCGCTCGACGAGGCCCAGGGTGCGCAGGGCCAGGTTGACGAAGGTGCTGCCGATGCTGTCGCGCAGTCGGTCCAGCTGGGCGGCGGACTCGGCGAGTTCGGTACGCAGCTCCTCGCGGGCGTCGGCCATCTTCTGGCGCTGCCCGACGAGGTGCTTGCGGTCGGATTCCAGGGTGCCGATGCGCTCGTGGAGGGCGAGGGCGTGCGCGTGCAGGGCGTTGACGGAGTCGACGACCTGGGCGAACTCGTCCCTGCGCCCGGTGAACTTGACCGGCTCCTGAGCCGCCGGGTCCTCGGCGTGCGCGAGCCGGGCGGAGCCCAGGCGCAGCACGGCGAGGGGCCGGGTGAGGCTGCGGGCCATGCCCGTGGCGACGCCCACGGCGAGCAGCATCAGGGCGCCGAGGATCGCGATCCGGATCTCCAGCGCGGTGACGTCGTCGTCGCGCAGCTGCTCCAGGGCCTTGGTGCGGCGGTCGTAGAGGGCCGACTCGACGCCGCGCATCATGTCGACGCGGGCGGAGAGGGCGGCCTCGACGCGTCCGGCGTCGGTGGCCAGGTCGCGGTCGGACAGCGTGGCCTGGTCGGTGAGGGCGGCGAGGTACCGCTCGGCGGTGCCGATCTCGGGGCCGGTGACCGTGGAGTCGTACGAGGAGCGTGCGGTCTTCGGGGCGGAGTCGCGGAAGTCGGCGACGGCGGCGTCGGAGCGCAGGCGGGCCTGCTGGGCGGCGGCGCTGAGCGCGGCGCGCTGTTTGGCGTCGGCGTCCGAGGAGGTCTCGCGGGTGGTCGGGACGCCGGTGACCGGGTCGATGACGGTCTCGGTGGTGGTCGGCACGCTCAGCGCGGCGAGCAGCAGCCCCCGGGTGGCGGCGGCCTGCTGCACGGCGGAGTCCAGCTCGGCCAGCGCGTAGGCACCGGAGCCCGCGCGGGGCGGCATCTGTTCGGCCAGCCGCTCGGCGAGCCGGTGCAGTTCGGTGATGGTGGCCGAGTAGGCGTTGTGCGCTTCCAGCGCGGTGCTCTTGCCGGTGAGCGCGCCCCTGCGCAGGGCCCCGATGCCGTCGAGGTCGTCGTGCAGGGAGGCGGGCGCGTCGGGGTCGGCGCGCAGTTCCTCGACCTGCCGGTCGACGCGGGCGCTGCGCTGCTCGCTGGGCGCCTTGGACTTGGGACGGCCGGCGGCGACGTACGTCGTGACCTCGTCGCGCTCGTCCGCCAGGGAGTGCGCGAGAGTGAGCGCGTCCTCGGTCTGCGCGGCGAGGGTCACCAGCTCCTGGGAGTCGTGCAGTTGCCCGGAGGCGGCGACGACCGAGGGGACGCCGGCCCCGGCGATGGCGGCGGCCACGACGGCGACGGCGACGATCAGCCGGTTCCGTACGTGGGTCGAGCGCCCCTTGCCGGCGGGTGTGGCGTCGGTGGTGGTGCCGGGAGTGGGCTGTGCGCCCCCCGCGGAGGCCGTCTTCTTGCCTGAGCGACGTGGCCGCATCTTCTGCACCGGTGCTCGCATTCCTGACTCGTGATACCCATGGGTCCGGATGACGCTCCGTCAACTACCGCCGACCTCGCGTGCACCCCTTCCCCAAGCTCTCGACATTGCTCGAGCTGGGGGTGTCCTCACCGGTCCCCGACCCTCCCAGTGCCGGTGGGCAACGGCCGCGCATCACCTGACCCGCCACCCGAAGGAGTGAACCCCGGAGGAGAGTTGGCGGGCAAGTTCCTCTGGCGCTTGCACCCGCCTTGTACGGCGGGCCGGTTGGACGTCTGGGGCAGGCGGTGGCAGTATTCGCCGCCACGTCTTGCCGGAGCGCTCCATTCCCTCCCAAATCAGACGCCTGACCTGCGCGGCTGCGCCCATTCAGCATCTCCTGCGACCCCTTGGTGACCCTTGTGAAGGGCTCGTGCAGACTGGCCGGATGCGAACTGAGCTTGTTTCGGAGCCCGGCGATCCGGCCCGCCCCAACGAGGACTTCGCGAGTGTCGGCCTTCCCGCCTCGGGACAGGGCGGCGTCCTGGTGGTCCTGGACGGAGTGACCCCACCGAGGGGCGAGACGGGCTGTCTGCATTCCGTCCCCTGGTTCACCGCACGGCTCGGCGGAGCCCTGACCGAACTGACCGTTTCACTCCCTGATGTTCCGCTCGCCGATGTCCTGGCCCGTGCAATCGCGCGTACCGCCGAGGTTCACGCGCAAACCTGTGACCTTTCTCACCCGCGCACCCCACAGGCCACGGTGGTCCTGGCCCGCTGGTCGGCGGACGCGCTGGAGTACCTGATCCTGTCCGACTCGGCCCTCCTGGTGGAGTCGGCCGACGGCGCGATCACCCCGTACCTGGACGACCGCCTGACCCGCCTCCCCCGCGCCTCCCTGGCCACGGACGCCCTGATCGACGCCCATGTCCGCAACAAGGAGGGCGGCTTCTTCACGGTCGCCGCCGATCCGTCGGTGGCGGCGCGGGCGGTGACGGGGGTCCTGCCACGCGGCGAGGTGCGGGCGCTGGCCGCGCTGACGGACGGGGCGACTCGCTGGGTGGAGAAGTTCCGGCAGGGCGACTGGGCAGACTGCTTCACCTACGTACGCAAGGAGGGGGCACAGGGGCTGGTGGACCGGGTACGGGCACTGGAGCGGGCCGACGCGGAGGAGCGAGCGTTCCTCGGGCGCAGCAAGACGCACGACGACGCGACGGTCGTGTACGTGCAGTGGTGAGCGACGGACGCGTTGAGCCGTGAGCGGCGGGCTCCGGGGGCGTGAGTGTCGGAGACGCGGGGTGAGGGCGGCGGGCTCCGGGGGGCGTGAGCGCGGAGACGCGGGGGTGAGGGGGCCGGGCTCGGGGGGCGTAAGCGGCGGAGACGCGGGGGTGAGGGCGCCGGGCCCGGGGCCGGGAGCGACGGGCTCGCGCAGCCATGAACGACAGCCACGCAGAAGCGAGAGCGGCGGACTCGGGACGCCATGAACGACAGCCACGCAGAGGCCAGAGCGACGGGCTCGCGCAGCCATGAACGACAGCCACGCAGAGGCCAGAGCGACGGGCTCGCGCAGCCATGAACGACAGCCACCCGACGGCGGGAGCGTCAGACTCAGGGCGCCGGTGAGAGTCCGCCCCAGGGGGCGAGCGCAACGGACACGCCGAGCCATGAGCGGCAGCCACGCGGGGGCGAGAGCAACGGCCACGCGGGGGCGAGAGCAACGGCCACGCGGGGGCGAGAGCAACGGCCACGCGGGGGCGAGAGCGTTGGAAACGACGGGCATGAGCGACGGACACTCCGAGCCGCGAGCAGCCGGACGCGTGAAGGCGTGAGCGACAGGCACGCCGAGCCGCCAGCGGCAGACGCGTGGGGCGTGGGCGACGGGCTCGCGGGGGGGGCGAGAACGGCGGAGCCCGACGCTCCGCGGGGTCTACTTCTCCATCCCCCGGTTCAGCTGGTTCAGCAACCGCGCCAGCTCCGCGACCTCACGCCGGTCCCAGTGGGAGAGCTGCGCGACATAACGCTCCCGCCGTGCCTCGCGCACCTTGGCGACCCGGCCACGCCCCTCCTCCGTGAGGTGCACCAGCCATGCCCGCCCGTCGGCGGGGTCCGGCTCGCGGGCGACCAGGCCGAGGTCCTCCAGGGCGCGCAGCTGGCGGGACATGGTGGCCTTGCCGACACCGATGTACGCGGCGAGTTCGGTGGCCCGCAGCCGCCCGGACTCATCCAGACGGACCAACAGGCCGTACGCCGCCGACTCCAGGTCCGGATGGACCTCGCGGGCCATCTCGCCCTGCTTGGCCCGGGCGCGCCGGAACAGCACCGTCAACTCGCGTTCCAGATCGAGGAACTCGGGCCGGCCCGGACCGCCACCGGCCACTCCTCCGGCGGAGGCGCCCCCGGGTTCCACTCGCGGCCCGTCGCCGTTTCCGTCTTCGTGCACGTCAGCCCCTGCCTCGAGTTTCCCGGTCCTGAAAGTTTCCGCCGACCGCCGTGATTGCCGCAGCTCCGCCAGTATTTCGCAGGCGTGGACCAACGGCAGCCTCCGGACCCCCTTCCACCTGCTCTTCTGCGCGCCGAGCGGCTGTGCCGGGGCCGCGAACCGGACCACTATTGGCATGCGCACGCCACATACACGCGCGTTTCCCCACCGAGCGTCACCGAGCCTTCGGAGGCACGCTAATGCCCGTGCACAGACCCGAACCGCTCCGCCGCCGGCGCCCGCACCTCGCCGGGCTCCTGCTCGCCGCCGTCCTCTCCCTACTCCTCGCCGCTCACCCCTCTGCCGGCACCGCCTACGACACCCCGCCCCCCGCCACCACTGACGACACCCCGCCCCGCGGCTCTGCCCACATGGGCATGGGTGTCCTGGCCCACGACGGCGAGGAGAGCCTCCCCGCCGATGTCCTGGCCACCCAGACCGAAGGCGTCGACGTCTCCAGTCACCAGGGCGACGTCGCCTGGCCGACGCTGTGGAACAGCGGGGTCAAGTGGGCCTACGTGAAGGCCACCGAGGGGACCTACTACACCAACCCCTACTTCGCCCAGCAGTACAACGGCTCCTACAACGTCGGCATGATCCGCGGCGCGTACCACTTCGCCACCCCGGACACCACCGATGGAGCAACCCAGGCCAACTACTTCGTCGACCACGGCGGCGGCTGGTCCCGCGACGGCAGGACCCTGCCGGGCGCCCTCGACATCGAGTGGAACCCGTACGGCGACGCCTGCTACGGCAAGACCCCGGCCGCGATGGTCACCTGGATCCGCGACTTCGTGACCCGGTACAAGGCCCGCACCGGCCGCGACCCCGTCATCTACACGGCCACCAGTTGGTGGAAGCAGTGCACCGGCAACCACAGCGGCTTCGCCTCCGCCAATCCGCTGTGGATCGCGCGGTACGCCGCCGCCGTGGGTGAACTCCCGGCCGGCTGGAGCTACTACACGATGTGGCAGTACACGTCCTCCGGGCCGACCGTCGGCGACCACAACAGGTTCAACGGAGCGCTGGACAGGCTCCAGGCCCTGGCGAACGGCTGACTCACACCCACATCCGCAACCGCCTGCGGCGAAGGCCCGGGACTCCCGCACGGGAACCCGGGCCTTGCCCATCCGGTCGCGTCCGTCACGCCGCGATCGGAACCTCCGGCGCCGCGCCGTTGGTGGCCGGCGACAGCGCCAGTTCCAGGACCTGGCGGACGTCGGTCACGGCGTGGACGTCGAGCTTGTCCAGCACCTCGGCCGGGACGTCGTCCAGGTCGGCCTCGTTGCGCTTGGGGATGATCACCGTGCTGACCCCGGCGCGGTGTGCCGCCAGCAGCTTCTGCTTCACGCCGCCGATCGGCAGCACCCGGCCCGTCAGCGAGACCTCGCCGGTCATCGCCACGTCCGTGCGGACCAGCCGGCCGGACAGGAGCGATGCCAGCGCCGTCGTCATCGTGATGCCGGCGCTCGGGCCGTCCTTGGGGACCGCGCCCGCCGGGAAGTGGATGTGCACGCCCCGGTCCTTGAGGTCGGCGACCGGTAGCTCCAGTTCCGCGCCGCGCGAGCGGAGGAAGGACAGGGCGATCTGTGCACTCTCCTTCATCACGTCACCCAGCTGGCCGGTCAGCGTCAGACCCGCCGCGCCCGTCTCCGGGTCGGCCAGCGACGCCTCGACGAACAGGACGTCACCGCCCGCGCCCGTCACCGCCAGCCCGGTCGCCACGCCCGGCACGGCCGTACGGCGCTCCGCCGGGTCCTGGGCGGACTCGGGTACGTGATGCGGCCGGCCGATCAGGCCGCGCAGGTCGCCGTCCTCGACGGTGAACGGCAACTCCCGCTCGCCCAGTTCATGCTGTGCCGCCACCTTGCGCAGCAGCCTCGCGATGGACCGCTCCAGGGTGCGGACGCCCGCCTCGCGCGTGTACTCGCCGGCGAGCTTGCGCAGGGCGCCCTCGTCGATGGCGACCTCGTCCTTGTTCAGGCCCGCCCGCTCCAGCTGGCGCGGGAGCAGGTGGTCACGCGCGATGACGATCTTCTCGTCCTCGGTGTAGCCGTCGAGGCGGACCAGCTCCATACGGTCGAGCAGGGCCTCCGGGATGGCCTCCAGGACGTTGGCGGTGGCGAGGAAGACCACGTCCGACAGGTCCAGTTCCACTTCCAGGTAGTGGTCGCGGAAGGTGTGGTTCTGGGCCGGGTCCAGGACCTCCAGCAGGGCGGCCGCCGGGTCGCCCCGGAAGTCGGACCCCACCTTGTCGATCTCGTCCAGCAGCACCACCGGGTTCATCGACCCGGCCTCCTTGATGGCCCGCACGATCCGGCCGGGCAGCGCGCCGACGTACGTACGCCGGTGACCGCGGATCTCCGCCTCGTCCCGTACGCCGCCGAGGGCGACGCGGACGAACTTGCGGCCCATGGCGTGCGCGACGGATTCGCCGAGTGAGGTCTTTCCGACGCCGGGCGGGCCGACCAGCGCCAGCACGGCACCGCCACGCCGGCCGCCGACGACACCCAGGCCGCGGTCGGTACGGCGCTTGCGCACCGCGAGGTACTCGGTGATGCGCTCCTTCACGTCCTCCAGACCGGCGTGCTCGGCGTCCAGGATCGCCTGGGCCCCCTGGATGTCGTACGCGTCCTCGGTCCGCTCGTTCCACGGCAGTTCGAGCACGGTGTCGAGCCAGGTCCGGATCCACGACCCCTCGGGCGACTGGTCGGAGGAGCGCTCCAGCTTGTCGACCTCCTTGAGCGCGGCCTCGCGGACGTTCTCGGGGAGGTCGGCGGCCTCTACGCGGGCGCGGTAGTCGTCGGACTCCTCGCCGTCCTGCTCGCCGTTGATCTCACGCAGTTCCTTGCGTACGGCCTCCAGCTGACGCCGGAGCAGGAACTCGCGCTGCTGCTTGTCGACGCCCTCCTGGACGTCCTTGGCGATGGTCTCGGCGACGTCCTGCTCGGCGAGGTGGTCGCGCAGTTGCTGAGTGGCGAGCTTGAGGCGGGCGACCGGGTCGGCGGTCTCCAGGAGCTCCACCTTCTGCTCGGTGCTCAGGAAGGGCGAGTAACCGGAGTTGTCGGCGAGGGCGGAGACGTCGTCGATGGCCTGGACGCGGTCGACGACCTGCCAGGCGCCGCGCTTGCGCAGCCAGGCGGTGGCGAGGGCCTTGTACTCCTTCACCAGGTCGGTGACCTGTCCGGGCAGCGGCTCGGGCACGGTCTCGTCGAGGCGGGTCCCCTCGACCCACAGTGCCGCACCCGGTCCGGTCGTCCCGGCGCCGATCTTCACACGGCCGCGACCGCGGATCAGGGCGCCCGGGTCGCCGTCGGCCAGCCGGCCGACCTGCTCGACGGTGCCGAGCACACCGGTGCTCGCGTACGTCCCGTCGATGCGTGGCACCAGGAGCACCCGTGGCTTCCCTGGCTGTGACCTCGCGGCGGCCTGAGCGGCCTCCACCGCGGCGCGCACGTCGGCGTCGTTCAGGTCCAGCGGGACCACCATTCCGGGCAGCACCACCTCGTCGTCGAGCGGCAGCACGGGCAGGGTGAGCGATGTGGACGTCGAAGCCATGATCTCCCCTTCGGCAGTCAAGTTGAGTTATGCCGACTCAATGCACGGGACGCTTCGAATGTTCCCCGGCCTCCGTTCGCTGTGAGCGATCAGTTACGCCACTGGCCGTGACCTCGACTTCTGTAGGTGAACGGTGACCGGGGCCTGATCCTTCCCGCACCGTCTCCGGCCTCGTCAGCGGCCTGTGTGCGCTCGGCATGCGCGGCGCCGAGCCGGACCGGCTCATGACGCCGGGGCTGGGCGAACCCGGCCGGGCGGCGGGGCCGGGGTGTCCACCGCGCGCCGGTGGCGAACCGCGCGTGAGGCCGCCCGAGGCCGGCCGGCTCCGCCGGGTACCACCCGCGCACGACCGGCCACATCGCGATCCCGATGGCCAGGGCGATCAGATGGCCCCAATTGGTCAGCGGGTCCGTGAGATCGACGAGGTCCTGGATCAGCATCCCGCCGAACAGCGCCGGCACCGGCCACCGCAGCCACGGCTGCAGCAGCCCGCTCAGCGCGCCGACGCCCGTGGCGACGCCGAAGCTGACGCCGTAGTCGAGACGGTGCAGCGAGCTGTCGGGAAGGTGGCCGACCAGTACGGCGAGCCCCACCGGGACCTCGGTGGCGAGGGTGGCCAGGACGTGCCCGGTCAGGAAGACGACGGCCGTGCGCATGCCGCCGATCCGTCGCTCCAGCGCGGTGAGCACCAACAGGAAGGCAAGCGTGTACGGCGCCACGAACCCGCCCGCGATCCACAGCGCGCTGGCGAGCAGCACCGTCACGGGCGTGCCCACGAGGTGCGCCACGTCGGTGCTGGAGCCCTGGTGCAGGGCGTGGACGAGGGCGGGGTCGGCATACGTGGTGACGAGCGAGGTGCCGGCCAGTACGGCGGCGTAGGCGAAGGTGAACGGTGTGCCGGTGGGTGTGGGGAGCAGACGCCAGGGGCGGGCATGGCGGGGCAGGGACGCGGAGGCTTCAGAGGGGCTCGGCGCGGTCGTCGCCGTCGCGCCCAGTGGTCCGCGCTGCCGCGGCATCCCGTCCAGCAGCTCGCCAACCTCGGGCAGGCCCGCCGCACCGGGCACGGGAGCCGAGCCCGGCACGCCCCCGGCCGCAGTCCGTTCCAAGGTGAGGCGCCCCTTCCGTTTCCCCCACCCTTCGCCCGCACCCCACCCCCGTCTGTGACCGGCGCCACAACGAGGCCGATTCTCAGCAACCTCTCAACAAGGCCCCGGAAAGCGTTCAGCCCACCCGCGGGCCTGCCAGGATGGCCCGATGCCCACTTCGTACGACATCCCCGAAGTCCTGGACCGTCGCGAGGGCCCGCACGGGGAGGTCGTGCTGCGGCGGCACGGTGAGCTGCTCCAGATCATCGCGAACGGCTGCTTCCTGATGGACACCTCCGACGGCCGCTCGGAACGGCTGCTCGTCGACGCGGCACTCGGCGCGCTGGACGGCCGGCCGGAGCCCCATCTGCTGATCGGCGGGCTCGGAGTGGGGTTCTCGCTCGCACATGCCGCCGCCGATCCCCGCCCGGGACGGATCACCGTCGTGGAGCGCGAGAGCGCGATTATCGGCTGGCATCTTGACGGACCCTTGTCGCACTTCTCGGCCCGCGCCCTGGACGATCCGCGCACCGGGATTCTGGAAACGGATCTCGTGGCGCACGTACATGAGACTTCCGCCACGTATGACGCCCTGTGCCTCGACATCGACAACGGGCCCGGTTGGACTGTCACCGAGGGCAACGACAGCCTCTACTCACCGGCCGGACTGGCAGGCTGCGCAGGGGCGTTGAGGCCCGGCGGGGTGCTTGCCGTATGGTCCGCCCGGCCATCTCCGGAATTCGAAGAAACCTTGCGTAATGCCGGATTCCAACAGGTGCGTACCGAAGAGATCCCCGTTGCCCGGGGCGTTCCGGACGTCGTACACCTCGCCGTACGACCTGGATAGCCGTGGCGCGGTGACTCCCCGTACTCTGCTCACCTGACGCGGATCATTCAAGCGTCAATCGCAAGCATGAGCAGGCATAGCCAGTCAGCGGGATCACCCCACGGATTCCGGAAAGCAACTTTGGGGCGGGCGATGGAGCAGACACACACCTCCCACAACGGCACGGCGGCGACCCCGGGCGCGCAGCGCCGGGTCCTCGTGGTCGAGGACGATCCGACCATCGTGGACGCCATCGCGGCCCGCCTGCGTGCCGAGGGATTCCTCGTACAGACGGCCGGCGACGGTCCGGCGGCGGTCGACACGGCCGAGGCGTGGCAGCCCGACCTGCTGATCCTCGACATCATGCTGCCGGGCTTCGACGGTCTGGAAGTCTGCCGCCGGGTGCAGGCCCAGCGGCCGGTGCCGGTGATGATGCTGACCGCCCGGGACGACGAGACCGACATGCTGGTCGGGCTCGGCGTGGGCGCCGACGACTACATGACCAAGCCGTTCTCCATGCGGGAGCTGGCGGCACGCGTGCATGTGCTGCTGCGCCGCGTCGAGCGGGCCGCGCTGGCCGCCACGACCCCGCGGTCGGGCATCCTGCGGCTCGGTGAGCTGGAGATCGACCACGCGCAGCGGCGGGTGCGGGTGCGCAGTGAGGATGTTCACCTCACGCCCACCGAGTTCGACCTCCTGGTGTGCCTGGCGAACACCCCGCGCGCGGTGCTCTCTCGCGAGCAGCTGCTCGCCGAGGTGTGGGACTGGGCGGACGCCTCCGGCACCCGCACGGTCGACAGCCACATCAAGGCGCTGCGCCGGAAGATCGGCGCCGAGCGGATCCGTACGGTGCACGGCGTGGGCTACGCCCTGGAGACGCCGACGCCATGAGCGACGGACCGGCCGCGCGGAGAGGCCCCGGGGAGCCCTGGGGCGGCGTACGTCCGTTCTCGATCAAGACCAAGCTGGGCGCGCTGGTCATCATCGCGGTGCTGATCACCACCGGCCTGTCGATGATCGCGGTGCGCACGCAGACGGAGCTGCGCTTCATCACGGTCTTCTCGATGATCGCCACACTGCTCATTACGCAGTTCGTGGCCCATTCGCTCACCGCGCCGCTGGACGAGATGAACACGGTGGCCCGGTCCATCTCGCACGGCGACTACACCCGCCGGGTGCGTGAGAACCGCCGCGACGAGCTGGGCGACCTGGCCGGGACGATCAACCTCATGGCCGACGAGCTGGAGGCTCAGGACCAGCAGCGCAAGGAGCTGGTGGCGAACGTCTCGCACGAGCTGCGCACCCCGATCGCGGGCCTGCGGGCCGTCCTGGAGAACGTGGTCGACGGCATCGCCGAGGCCGACCCCGAGACCATGCGCACCGCGCTGAAGCAGACCGAGCGGCTCGGCCGGCTCGTGGAGACGCTTCTGGACCTGTCCCGCCTGGACAACGGCGTCGTACCGCTGCACATGCGGCGCTTCGAGGTGTGGCCGTACCTGTCCGGCGTGCTGAAGGAGGCCAACATGGTGTCCTCCGCGCGCGGGGGCATGGCGTCCGGCTCCGGCAGCCACACCCGTACGGACGTCCATCTGCACCTCGACGTCTCCCCGCCGGAGCTGACGGCGCACGCCGACCCCGAGCGCATCCACCAGGTCGTCGCCAACCTCATCGACAACGCGATCAAGCACAGCCCGCCGCACGGCCGCGTGACGGTCAAGGCGCGGCGCGGGGTGCAGCCGGAGTCGCTGGTGCTGGAGGTCCTGGACGAGGGGCCGGGGATTCCGAAAGCGGACTGGCACAAGGTCTTCGAGCGCTTCAACCGCGGCGCCGTCCGCCGGCCGCACGGGCCGGGCAGCGACGGCGGTACGGGTCTGGGTCTGGCGATCGCACGCTGGGCCGTCGATCTGCACGGCGGCCGGATCGGGGTGGCCGAATCCGAGCGGGGTTGCCGGATTCTTGTCACACTTCCCGGGCAGCCTTCCGTACCAAGTTGACGTAAAGTTCGAAGCGGAGCAACAAGATCCACGTGCGTCCTGCCTGACGGACACGTGTGATCAGGTACGGACCTGCGCTTTCGGCGCGCCAGGTCGGGATCTCGTCGTCCCCTGTGCGGTCACCCGAAGCGGAACCTCGCTTGTTTCCCGCCATTTCCAGGCCCGAAACACGCTTTCCGATGTGACTTACACGACGATGACCTTGCTCAGCCTGACCTTCTCGGCCATGGAGGCGTAGCCTTTATTCCCGCTGTCCATCACCTTGTGAAGCGGAAGAGGGCGGTTGCCGCCGTGTCGCCACAGTCCCCCAGTAACTCGAGCATCTCGACCGACACCGACCAAGCGGGCAAGAACCCCGCGGCCGCGTTCGGGCCGAACGAGTGGCTCGTCGACGAGATCTATCAGCAGTACCTCCAGGACCCGAATTCGGTAGACCGTGCCTGGTGGGACTTCTTCGCCGACTACAAGCCGGGAGCGCCTGCCGCCTCGGCTCCGGCGGGTACCGCGGCCGCGGGGGCCGCGGGAACCACCAGCACGGCTCCGGCGGCCCCCGCCGCCCCGGCTCCGGCCGCCCCGTCGGTCCCCGCGCCGGCCCCCGCGGCCCCGAAGCCCGCTGCCGCCGCGCCCGCCGCTGCGGCCCCGGCTCCGGCTGCGTCGAAGCCTGCCGCGCCCGCCCCGGCCGCGAAGCCCGCTCAGCCGAAGAAGGCCGAGCCCGCCGCCACTGCGCCCGACGGTCCCGAATACGTGACGCTGCGCGGCCCGTCCGCCGCGGTCGCGAAGAACATGAACGCCTCGCTGGAGCTGCCGACCGCCACCTCGGTCCGCGCGGTCCCGGTGAAGCTGCTCTTCGACAACCGCATCGTCATCAACAACCACCTGAAGCGCGCCCGGGGCGGGAAGATCTCCTTCACGCACCTGATCGGCTACGCGATGGTGCAGGCCATCAAGGCCATGCCGTCGATGAACTACGCGTTCGGCGAGAAGGACGGCAAGCCGACGCTGATCAAGCCGGCGCACGTCAACCTCGGCCTCGCCATCGACCTGGTCAAGCCGAACGGCGACCGCCAGCTGGTCGTCGCGGCGATCAAGAAGGCCGAGACGCTGAACTTCTTCGAGTTCTGGCAGGCCTACGAGGACATCGTCCGCCGCGCCCGCGACGGCAAGCTGACGATGGACGACTTCTCCGGCGTCACGGTCTCCCTGACCAACCCGGGCGGCCTCGGCACGGTCCACTCCGTGCCGCGTCTGATGCCCGGCCAGTCGGTGATCATGGGCGTCGGCTCCATGGACTACCCGGCGGAGTTCCAGGGCACCTCCCAGGACACCCTGAACAAGCTCGGCATCTCGAAGGTCATGACGCTCACGTCGACCTACGACCACCGGGTCATCCAGGGCGCCGCCTCCGGCGAGTTCCTCCGCCAGGTCGCGAACCTGCTGCTCGGCGAGAACAGCTTCTACGACGAGATCTTCGAGTCGCTGCGCATCCCCTACGAGCCGGTCCGCTGGCTCAAGGACATCGACGCCAGCCACGACGACGACGTCACGAAGGCCGCCCGCGTCTTCGAGCTGATTCACTCCTACCGGGTCCGCGGCCACGTCATGGCCGACACCGACCCGCTGGAGTACCAGCAGCGCAAGCACCCCGACCTGGACATCACCGAGCACGGCCTCACGCTCTGGGACCTGGAGCGCGAGTTCGCGGTCGGCGGCTTCTCCGGCAAGTCCCTGATGAAGCTGCGCGACATCCTCGGCGTGCTGCGCGACTCGTACTGCCGCACCACCGGCATCGAGTTCATGCACATCCAGGACCCCAAGCAGCGCAAGTGGATCCAGGACCGCATCGAGCGCCCGCACACCAAGCCGGAGCGCGAGGAGCAGCTGCGCATCCTGCGCCGGCTGAACGCGGCGGAGGCCTTCGAGACCTTCCTGCAGACGAAGTACGTCGGCCAGAAGCGCTTCAGCCTGGAGGGCGGCGAGTCCGTCATCCCGCTGCTGGACGCGGTCCTCGACTCGGCCGCCGAGTCGCGGCTGGACGAGGTCGTCATCGGCATGGCCCACCGCGGCCGGCTGAACGTGCTCGCGAACATCGTCGGCAAGTCGTACGCGCAGATCTTCCGCGAGTTCGAGGGCAACCTCGACCCGAAGTCGATGCACGGCTCCGGCGACGTGAAGTACCACCTGGGCGCCGAGGGCACCTTCACGGGCCTGGACGGCGAGCAGATCAAGGTCTCGCTCACCGCCAACCCCTCCCACCTCGAGGCGGTCGACCCGGTCCTGGAAGGCGTCGCGCGCGCCAAGCAGGACATCATCAACAAGGGCGGCACGGACTTCACCGTCCTGCCCGTCGCCCTGCACGGTGACGCGGCCTTCGCGGGCCAGGGCGTCGTGGCCGAGACGCTCAACATGTCGCAGCTGCGCGGCTACCGCACCGGCGGCACGGTCCACATCGTCATCAACAACCAGGTCGGCTTCACGGCGGCGCCCGAGTCCTCGCGCTCCTCCATGTACTCGACCGACGTGGCCCGGATGATCGAGGCCCCGATCTTCCACGTCAACGGCGACGACCCCGAGGCGGTCGTCCGCGTTGCCCGCCTGGCCTTCGAGTTCCGCCAGGCGTTCAACAAGGACGTCGTGATCGACCTCATCTGCTACCGCCGCCGCGGTCACAACGAGTCGGACAACCCGGCCTTCACCCAGCCGCTGATGTACGACCTGATCGACAAGAAGCGCTCGGTGCGCAAGCTCTACACCGAGTCCCTCATCGGTCGCGGCGACATCACCCTGGAAGAGGCCGAGCAGGCCCTGCAGGACTACCAGGGCCAGCTGGAGAAGGTCTTCACGGAGGTCCGCGAGGCCACCTCGCAGCCGGCCGTCGCTGAGCCCTCCGACCCGCAGGCCGAGTTCCCGGTGGCCGTCAACACGGCGATCACCACGGAGACCGTCAAGCGGATCGCCGAGTCCCAGGTCAACATCCCCGACCACATCACCGTCCACCCGCGTCTGCTGCCGCAGCTGCAGCGCCGGGCGTCGATGGTCGAGGACGGCACCATCGACTGGGGCATGGGCGAGACCCTCGCGGTCGGCTCCCTCCTGCTGGACGGCGTCCCGGTCCGGCTGGCCGGCCAGGACTCGCAGCGCGGTACCTTCGGCCAGCGTCACGCGGTGATCATCGACCGCGAGACGGGCGAGGAGTACACACCGCTGCAGTACCTCTCCGAGGACCAGGCGCGGCTGAACGTCTACAACTCCCTGCTGTCCGAGTACGCGGCCATGGGCTTCGAGTACGGCTACTCGCTGGCCCGCCCGGACGCGCTCGTCATGTGGGAGGCCCAGTTCGGCGACTTCGTCAACGGCGCCCAGACGGTCGTGGACGAGTTCATCTCGTCGGCGGAGCAGAAGTGGGCGCAGACGTCCGGCGTGGTTCTGCTCCTCCCCCACGGCTACGAGGGCCAGGGCCCGGACCACTCGTCCGCCCGCCCGGAGCGCTTCCTCCAGCTGTGCGCGCAGAACAACATGACGGTCGCGATGCCGACGTCCCCGTCGAACTACTTCCACCTCCTGCGGTGGCAGTCGCACAACCCGCACCACAAGCCGCTGGTCGTCTTCACCCCGAAGTCGATGCTGCGTCTGAAGGCCGCCGCCTCCAAGGCGGAGGAGTTCACGACCGGGCAGTTCAAGCCGGTCATCGGCGACGCGTCGGTCGACCCGGCCGCGGTCAAGAAGGTCGTCTTCTGCGCCGGCAAGGTCTACTACGACATCGAGGCCGAGCGGAAGAAGCGCGGCGTCACGGACACGGCGATCATCCGCATCGAGCGCCTGTACCCGCTGCCGGGTACCGAGCTCCAGGCCGAGATCGCCAAGTACCCGAACGCCGAGAAGTACCTGTGGGCCCAGGAGGAGCCGGCGAACCAGGGTGCGTGGCCGTTCATCGCGCTCAACCTGATCGACCACCTGGACCTCGCGGTCGGCGCCGACGTCCCGCACGGCGAGCGCCTGCGCCGCATCTCGCGTCCGCACGGCTCGTCCCCGGCCGTCGGTTCCGCCAAGCGGCACCAGGCCGAGCAGGAGCAGCTGGTGCGTGAGGTGTTCGAGGCCTGAGCCCCGGAGGCCCGGCCCTCTGCACGGGTCCGATCGGAAGGCCCGGCTCCGAGTCCATGTGACTCGGGGCCGGGCCTTCCGGCGTTTACGGTCAACTCGCCTGCCGTGCGACTAGATTGAGGGGCGGACACGCTGAACCGACCCGTCAGCAAGGCGGGTTGTGACCCACGGGGGAACGAATGGCCGAGCTGCTGCGGATCGCCATGGACGACGAGGACGGTTCCGCGCGACTGGTCGTGGAGGTCGAGGACGACGAGCCCGGCATGGTCCGCGCCTCCCGCGTCGGCGACCGTATGCGCGAGGCCTCCGTGTCCCTGGAGGAGGCCCTGGCCCCCATCAGACAGGCCGCCGAAGCCACCCTGCGCACCTTCCAGGCGGCCCAGCCCACCACGGTGGAGCTGGAGTTCGGCGTGAAGCTGAACGCGAGCGCGGGCGCGGTGCTGACCAAGGCGGGGGTCGAGGGGCATATCGTCGTCAAGCTGGGCTGGGAGAAGAGGGACCCGTCGGCGTGAGCTTCAAGAGGTGGTCGGTCCGCATCTCCGCCACCGACGGCACGATCTGCGGTGCGGGCGTCCATCTCGGGCAGAACCTGGTCCTCACCTGCGCCCACGTGGTCACCGAAGCTCTGCGCCTGGGCCCTCTCGACGCGCCGGACGGACAGGTACTGGTCGAGTTCCTCGGCACGGCGTCCCCGGCCCCGTTATCGGCCACCGTCGCCGAGGGCGGCTGGTGGCCCGTCGGTGAGCGCCAGGAGGGCGACGCGGCGGTACTGCGCCTGACCGCCGCCGCGCCGACCGACGCGGCACCGGCTCCGCTGAACACGGACTGGCGACGCGGTGACACGGTCTGGGCCTACGGCTACCCCAGACACCGTGACCTCGCCGCCGGCGTGCACGCCTCCGCCACTGTGATCGGCGAGACGATGACCACGGGCTGGGTCCAGCTCAACGACCGCCACGGCAGCGGTGTCGAGATCCAGCAGGGCTTCAGCGGCGGCGGGGTCTGCGACGCGGATGGCAGCAAGGTGTACGGCATCGTCGTCCTGGCGTTACCGGCCGAGCGGATGTCCTGGGTGCTGCCGGTCGGACTCGTCGCGGAGCGGCTGCCGCTGGTGCGGGAGGCACTGACGGCCGCCGCGATTCCCCAGCAGCGGAGTGCCGAGTCGGAGTGGGACGGTCTCGGCACCTCCTACGAGTTGCCCGCCGACATCCGGGACTTCACCGGCCGCGCCCGCGAGATCGCCGAACTGATCGAGCAGATCAGAGAGAACACGGTGGGCCCGGCGATCCACTCCATCGCCGGCATGGGCGGACTCGGCAAGACGAAGCTGGCCGTCCACCTCGCCCACAAGCTCGCGCCGGACTACCCGGACGGGCAGCTGTTGCTGGACCTGGAGGCCCACAAGGCGGGCGCCGAGCACCGCCCGCTGTCGACCGAACACGCCCTCCTGGCGGTACTGCAGGCCACCTTGGGCAAGCCGCAGAACCTCAACGACACCGCACGCCTTGGCCGGATGTGGCGCGACGTCATGCGCCGCCGTCGCCTGATCGTCGTCCTGGACAACGCCGACTCGTACCGGCAGATCACCGAACTCCTCCCCGAACACCCCGGCTCCCTGGTCCTGGTCACCAGTCGTCGCAGACTGGACGAGCTGGGTGTGGAGGGGGCGGTGCCGTTGGCGCTGGAGGAGTTCGACGAGGAGACGTCCGTACGGCTGTTCACGGCCATTGTCGGCGAGCCGCGGGCCGCCACGGATCCGGAGGCGGTGCGGGACATCGTCCGGCTGTGCGGCTTTCTGCCGCTGGCGATCCGGGTCAAGGCGTCACTGGCGGCCGGGCGGCAGCGACGTTACCCGCTCGCCCGGATCCGGGACGAGATGGCCAAGGAGACGGACCGGCTGAAGGGCCTGCGCGCCGGGCATCTGTCCATCCACGCCGCGTTCAGCACGTCGTACGGTTATCTGGGTGACCGTGAGCGGGAGTTGTTCCGTCGGCTGGGGCTCCATCCGCCGGGGAGTGTGAGCATGCGGGCCGCGGCGGCGCTGGTGGACGACCCGGTGGCGGCCGAGGACGCGATCGACGTCCTGGTCACGGAGAGCCTGGTCGGCGACGAGGGCGGGCGGCTGCACATGCACGACCTGCTGCGGGAGTTCGCACGGGAGCGGCTGGCCGCCGACGAGCGGGGGTGGGAACGGCATCGGGAGGTGGCGGGGCGGCTGCTGGACTTCTACCTGGCAGTGGCGCTGGCGGCGCAGCGCACGCTGATTCCGGCCCGGCCGGTCGCCGACAGTCCCGACCGCGAGCATGCCCACCTCCCCGACGTCTCCGACCGGAAGGCAGCGCTGGCCTGGTTCCGGGCCGAGCGGGAGAACCTGCTGCGCTGTGCCGACCTCGCCGAGGAATTCGGGCAGACCTCGTATCAATGGCGCATTCCCCGGGCCATCGGCCACTTCCTGTCCCTGGCATCCGAGACGGACGTGGCCATCAAGGCGTACGAGACGGGGCTGACGGCCGCGCGTGGGCGGGACCCGAGAGCCGTGGCGGATCTGAACGCACTGCTGGGTGAGGCCTACCGGGTGGCGGGACAGCAGGATGCGGCGCGCGAGGCGCTGCGGGCGGCCCACGACCACTACGCGGGAGCGGGTGACAGGACCGCGGCGGCGGACATGCTCACCCGGAGCGGCTACGTCCGGGAGAACCTCGGTGACCGAGCCGGTGCCGTGGCCGACTGCGAGCGGGCGTTGTCCGAATTCACCTCGCTGGAGGACGAGTTCGGGATGGCCGAGGCCAATTACACGCTGGGGATGATCTGGCGGTTGCGCGGCGAGTACGCTCGCGCCCTGCCGAATCTGATCACTGCCGGGTCGCTGTTCCAAGAACTGGACTACTCCCTGGGAGAGGCGCGTTGCCTCAACCTGACCGGGGTCGTCCTTCGCCTCCAGGACAGCTCGTACGAAGACGCCCTTCCCTTGCTGAGCCTCGCCGAGGAGCTCTTCGAGGCGGCCGGCGACATCCGCGGTCTCGCCCACGCGATCAACAACCGCGCGTCGGTACTGGGACTCCTGGGCCACGTCGACGACGCCGTGGCCATCCACAGACGTGCACTCGAACTCCTGCACCGCACTCGCAGCTTCGCCTACCCGGATGCGCTGCTCGTCGGCGCCGACCTACGGAGCAGACAGGGCGACCACGAGTCGGCGGAGCAGCAGCTGCGGGAGGCACTCGCGTACTACGAGCCCGCGCAGGCCCGGTTCGGCCAGGCCCGGGCGCACCTGCTGCTGTCGGGGGCCCTGCTGGGTCGGGGTCGTGCTGAGGAGGCCCTCGTCCAGGCCCGCGAGGCACTGAGGCTCTACGGCGAGCTGGCGAGCGAGAAGGGCGCGAAGCAGGCCAGGGCGGCCGAGGCCGAGTGCCTCGCCGTCCTGACGGCGGACGCCATCTAGCGGAGGGTGTCCAAGCTCAGGGTGTCTGGCGCAGGGCATCCACAAGCCTGGCCAGCGACCGCACGGTCGACCGCACCTCGAGCAGATACTTGGTGGCGCTGAACTGCTGCGCGGCCATCCCCGCCAGCACTCCCGGCTCGTTCCCGACGGTGTCCACCTCCACCCCGTACGGCAGCTTGAGCATCCGCACGGCGGCGGCGTGCTGTGCCGGCACATAGATGGCCGTGGTCACCAGCAGCAGCCGCTCCCCGGGCTGCAGCGCGGCGATCTGCTTGGCGAAGAAGGCGTAGCTGTCCGGTGTGTCCGCACGCCGCCGCTCCGGCTCGCTGGACGGCGCGGCCACGACCTGGACAGGCATCCCGTCGGGCGTCCGGTACCGGCGCACGCCCCAGGTTCCGCCGGGCAGGTCGGACTCCTCACCCTCCACGGACTCCGGCGCACCGAGCCCGAAGGCACGACGCGTCCCGAAGTCCATCGCCTCGTACTCCTCTTCGAGTTCGGGTGCCCCCGCCTGGGCGGCAAGCTCGAACTCGTCGCCCACGAAGGGACGGTGGCCACCGAGGGCGGTGACCGAGCCGGCACTCACCCGTCCGGTCTGCAGCAGATGAGCGGCGTACGCGGTGCGCACCAGGCAGGCGCGGATGAGGCCGCCGAGCATGAGGACGTGGTCGTAGCGGTCGTAGCGGAGCCGGGTGCCGCCGTGCATGCCGAGCGCCTCAGCCGCCGCCAGCACCAGTTCCTCCTGGTCCAAGCTCATCGGCAGCTCGTCGGCCAGGTTGCGCTCCCGGCCACGGCGGGTGTCCCACCGGTCGGTGAACGCGTCGAGCCGCGCCAGGCGCTCGGCGACATCGCCCTTCTCGGCGGCCAGATCGCGGGCCAGTTCATGATCCTGCTCGGTGCTGGAGAATGCCTCGACCAGGGCGTGCACCGGCGCGGAGGCCAGCCAGCCGTCGATGTCCCCGGCCGGATCAAGCCCCGTTCCGACAAGGGGTACTTGGTCGAAGTGCGCGCCCATGAAGATCCGTCTCCGTATGGATAGACAACCTCTCGCCGCCCAGTGTTCCACGGGCCGGAGGGCGGCCCGGCACTGGCGGCACCGGCCCGGCACGCACGCGTGTCGGGCACGACATATCCTCACTGCATGTACTTCACCGACCGAGGCATCGAAGAACTGGAGAAGCGGCGCGGCGAGGAGGAGATCACCTTCGAGTGGCTGGCCGAGCAGCTGCGCACCTTCGTCGACCTGAACCCCGACTTCGAGGTACCGGTGGAGCGCCTGGCGACGTGGCTGGCCCGGCTGGACGACGAGGACGACGACGTCTAGGCGACGCGCAGGGGGTCGGGCGGCCCTCTGGGCGTGAGGGGTCCGTTCTCGCAGGACATCCCCGGCGGATGCCTTCGCCTCGACGCGGGGCGCCCTTCGTACGGCCTCCCGAGCGGGCACCTGTGGCGGAGCCGGGGCATGCGGCAGTACCGCCGGCGGACAGCGACGCCGCCGGCATCGGAGAGCCCTCAGCCCAGTGGCCGCACCACCGCCGGGGCCCTCCTCCAGCAGCGCTCCCGCCGAACCATCACCGTGCGGACCTCGCCCGACGACCGTGGACGCGCCTCCTCCCTGCGGCCGGACCGGCGTCACCCTCCTCGATCGAGCCGCCGACGAGGCGCCCCGCGCGGACCCCGCACGACTGCCGCAAACCCCAACCCGGCCCCCACCCGGCCAGCGTCACCCTCCCCGATCCATCCGCCGACAAGCCACCCCGCGCGAGCCCCGCACCACCGCCGCAAACCCCAACCCGGCCCGGCGACCCAGACCACCGCCACCCACCTCGATTCAGCCACCGCCGAGACCAAGCCAACCCACCCCATCCCGAACCTCCCACCACCACCGCAGCCCCCTCCAGCCCCCACCCGGCCAGCGTCACCCTCCCCGATCCACCGGCCGACAAGGCACCCCCGCACGGACCCCGCACCACCGCCGCAACCCCACGGCAGGCACCGCACCACCGCCTCGCCCCCAGCCCAGCCGCCGCCCCCTCGCTCACCCCTAGCCCCTCAGCCCAGCCACCCCCAACCTCCCCAGCCCCGTCAGTCCAGCGGCCGCACCGCCTCGTACGCCAGCCCAAGCACGCCGTGGGCCAACAGCACCGTGCCCGCCGCGAGCCAGCCGCCGCTGTGCCGGCGCAGGCCCCAGGCCGCGAGGGGCAGGCCGGTCGCGATCTGGGTCAGGGCGAGGGCGCGGGCCTTGGGGCCGCCGGCCCAGGGGAGCCACGGGCCGAGGCGGCCGCCCTCGACGGCGTCGAGTTCCGCGCGGAAGGCTTCTCGCCAGCCCCACCACTCGATGAGGCGGATGTGCGGCTGGGCGCGGGCGGCCGCGTCGAGGCTGTCGGCGCTTTCGCCGGGCGCGAGGCCGTCGGGCAGGGACAGTCCCGCGCGCGTGAGGACGGCGACCAGGCCACGCATGCGTGCCCGCGCGTCGATCTCGGGGTCGGGGCGCGTCAGCGCGTCGAGGGACTGCACGTCCAGGACCGGATCGAGACCGAGCCGGCCCGCGAAGGTGCGCATGGCCTCGTCCTCGCCGACCGGGGTGCCGTTGGCGAGCCAGACGTAACCGACGGGGCGGCGGAAGCCCGAGGCGAGGGTGTATCCCGCGCGGTCGGTGTCCCACCACAGGGCGAGGACGGGCCAGGGCGCGCCGACGGCGAGGGCGGTGGCCCAGCCGGTCAGGACGCGGTCGATCGGCTCGCCGCCCTCCAGCCAGGGCCGCCCCTCGGGCACGAGCACGCTCCACTCCCCGCCGGCCGGCGCGAGCAGCATGTCCTCGCGCAGCAGCCGGGCGACGGGGCCGACGGACTCGGGGTCCGCACGGCAGAGCAGCAGGGCGCCCGGGGCGGGACGGGCCTGGCGGGCGGCGCTGGACTCTTCCGTCGGCATGCCAACACGCTAGGCCGATTCATCCACTTCGCGTGACTTGTGATCACCAGAACGAGTGCCTTGACTTTCCCCGTCCGCGATATATCGTGTTTAGCAGGAGACGCGATATGGCGTGTCATCGCTCATTGTTCAGGTCCGCCCCGGCCCACGCGGCCGTGTCCGGTCGCCCAGGAGGTCCGCACCATGTCCGAGTGGTCCGTAGCAGAGCCCAGGAAGCTCACCTTCGACGAGCCGGTGAGCGAGCTCCATGTGCGCATCGTCAACGGAACGGTGAACGTCGTGGGCACGGACGAAGGTTCCGCCCGCCTGCAGGTCTCCGAGATCGAGGGACCTCCCCTGGTGGTCACCCAGGAGGGCGGCACCCTGTCGGTGGCGTACGAGGACCTGCCCTGGAAGGGCTTCCTCAAGTGGCTCGACCGCAAGGGCTGGCGCCGCAGCGCGGTGGTCTCCCTCGCGGTGCCGGCGGACACGCGCGTCGAGGTGGGGGTGGTCGGCGCCGGGGCAGTGGTCTCCGGGATCCAGGGTCCGTCGGTGGTCAAGGGCGTCACCGGGGACACCACACTCGTCGCCCTGTCCGGCCCGGTCCGCGCCGACACGGTCTCCGGAAACCTGGAGGCCCAGGCCGTCACCGGCGACCTCCGCTTCAACTCCGTCTCCGGCGACCTCACGGTCGTGGAGGGCTCGGGTTCCTCCGTGAAGGCCGACTCGGTCAGCGGCTCCATGATCGTCGACCTCGACCCGGACGGCCCGACCGACGTCCGGCTGACCAGCGTCTCCGGCGAGATCGCCATCCGCCTGCCGGCCCCGGCGGACGCGGACGTGGAGGCCAACACCGCGAGCGGCACGATCTCCAACGCCTTCGAGGGCCTCCGGGTCCACGGCCAGTGGGGCGCCCACAAGATCACCGGCCGCCTGGGCGCCGGGACCGGCAAGCTCCGGGCGACGACGGTCTCCGGCTCGATCGCGCTGCTGCGCCGTCCACCGCGGGAGGAGGAGCCGTGGGAGGCGGAGGCCTGGGAGGACCCCGAGCCCACGACGGACACGGTCCCGATGGCGGACCGGGCTCCCACGACGGACAAGGCTCCGCCGGCAGACACGGCCCCGACGGCGGCCCCGCTGAGCGACACACACCACGACCCGGGGGACAATTCCGTCTCCGGCCAGGGCGAGGAACCGACCGACGTCCCACCCCACGCCCCGGCCGACGGCACGACCGACAAGAAGGTGCTCTGACATGCCCCCCGTCTTCGCCCACGGCCGCCTCCGCCTGTACCTGCTGAAGCTGCTGGACGAGGCCCCGCGCCACGGCTACGAGGTGATCCGCCTCCTCGAAGAGCGCTTCCAGGGGCTGTACGCACCGTCGGCCGGCACCGTCTACCCCCGCCTCGCCAAGCTGGAGGCCGAGGGCCTGGTCACCCACACCACCGAGGGCGGCCGCAAGGTGTACGCCATCACCGACGCCGGCCGCGCCGAACTGGCCGACCGCAGCGGCGAGCTGGCCGACCTGGAGCTGGAGATCAGGGAGTCGGTCGCCGAACTCGCCGCCGAGATCCGGGCCGATGTGCGCGGCGCGGCGGGCGACCTGCGCCGCGAGATGCGGGCAGCCGCGACCGAGGCCCGCACGGGCACCTCCGCGAAGACGGACAGCCCCTTCGGCGACTTCTCCGACTACACCGACAAGGAGGCGTGGCGCGCCGCCAAGGACGAGATGCGCCGCGCCAAGCAGGAGTGGAAGGAACAGGCCCGACGCGCCAAGGACGAGAGCCGCCGCGCCCGCGAGGAGGCCCAGCGTGCCCGACGTCAGGCCAAGGAGGCCCAGGACCACGCCCGCGCCCAGGCCCAGGAGGAGGTCCAGCGCATCGCCCGCCGGGTCCAGGAACACGTACAGGACCACTTCGCGCGCGGCGACTGGCCAACGGGCGTACGGGAGGGCCTGACCGAACTGGCCAAGGAGTTCGGCGACTTCGGTAAGGACTACAGCAAGGAATTCGGCCGGGACTTCGGCTTCGGCCGCCCCGGCGCTTCCAAGTCGGCACAGCAGCCCGCCGACTACTCCGACACCCCCGAGGACTTCCCCGCCGAGTACGAACCCACCTGGGCCCACGAGTCACCCACCGACGACCCGGCACGCGACCTCGACCGCCTGCTCGACCGCTTCCGTGACGACATCCGAGACGCGGCAAGGGACCACGGCGTGACACCGGACCAACTCCGCGACGCCCGCCGCCACTTGTCGACAGCGGCAGCACACATCGGAGCACTACTGCGCACACCGAAGCCCTGACGCCACACCCCTGGGCAGCACGGCGTCCACTTCAGCGGCACCGCACTGCCCAGGCAGGCCGGCCCGGGAGCCCTCGCAGCCACGCCCAGCGGCACAACAGGCGGGCCTCCCCGACCCCTTCCTCCTCCCTCTCCTCACCCAGCCTTGGCCTCCCCCTCTCCCTCTCCCCCCAGCACCCGGATCGCAGCCTCATACGTCACGCCGTGATCGGCGAGGACCTCGGCGGGCACGCCGGGGCGGCTGGTCAGGGCCAGGAGGATGTGCTCGTCTCCGATGTGCCGGTCCCGGCGCGCGACGGCGATACGCAGCGACCGCTCCAGCACGTCCTTGGCCTCCCGGCTGAAGGAGCGGCGCCCCGACCACCACCCCGTGTCCTTCCGGTCCCCGGACATCGCCCCGACACCATGGACCTCCTCGACCCGGGCGACGATCTCCCCCACGTCGATCCCCAACCCGGCCAGCGCCTCTGCTTCAGCCTGCGAAAGCCCACCCCGCCGCCGAGCCTCCCCCAATGCCAGCCGCGCGGACTCCAACCACTCCCCACCGCCGAGCGCCGCAAGCGCGAACGAGGCCCGGCTTCCCTCCCGATCGAACAGGGCGAGCAGCATGTGCTCGGCGCCGACGGTCTGCGCCCCTCCCCTCTCGGCGTGCTCAACGGCCCCCGTGACCACGGCACGGGCATCCTTCGTGAACCGCTCGAACATCAACGCCTCCCGTACTTCTTGTGCACGGCCTGCCTGCTGACCCCGAGTTCCGCGGCGATCTCCTGCCACGACCACCCCTGATTGCGCGCACTGCGCACCTGCACGGCCTCGAGCTGCTCCAGCAGCCGGCGCAGCGCGGCGACGGCCCGTAGCCCGACCCGAGGATCACGATCGCCCGCGCGCGCGGCAAGATCTGTTGCTTCGGTCATGGCGTCAACGTAAGTTGACACACCTCGACTCGTCAACCCCAGTTGACAGACTGGCCGATAAAAACGGCGGGCCCGAGGCAACGCCCCGAACCCGCCGCAAGCCGCAGGTGCCGTCGTCGTACTCCGAACTTCGGACTATTCGTTGGTGAGCACGATCTTTCCGAACTGCTCCCCCGACTCCATCCGCTCGAAGCCCTCACGGGCCCGGTCCATGGGAAGCACCTCATCGATCACTGGACGCACACCGGTGGCGGCACAGAAGGAGAGCAGATCCTCCAGCTCGTCCTTGGACCCCATCGTGGACCCGACGATCTTCAACTCCAGGAAGAAGATCCGGGTGAGCTCGGCATGCGAGGGCCGGTCACCACTGGTCGCACCCGTAATGACAAGCGTGCCCCCGGGCTTCAGCGACTTGACCGAGTGCGACCACGTGGCGGCGCCCACGGTCTCGATCACGGCATCGACCCGCTGCGGCAGCCGAGCCCCCGATTCCACGGCCTCCACGGCCCCCAGCTCCAGGGCCCGCTTGCGCTTGGCCTCATCGCGGCTGGTGGCGAAGACACGTAGCCCCGCGGCCTTCCCGAGCACGATGGCAGCGGTGGCGACGCCACCCCCGGCCCCCTGCACGAGCACGGAGTCTCCCGGCCGTACCCCCGCGTTGGTGAACAGCATCCGATACGCGGTCAGCCAGGCGGTCGGCAGACAGGCGGCCTCGACGAACGAGAGCTCCTTGGGCTTCGGCAGGACGTTCCAGGTCGGCACGGCGACCTGTTCCGCGAACGTCCCCTGATACCGCTCGGTGAGAATGGAACGAGGCTCCTTGGGGCCCACCCCGTGCCCGCTCTGTCCGATCACGGAGTGCAGGACGACCTCGTTGCCGTCCTCATCGATCCCGGCGGCATCACAGCCGAGGATCATCGGCAGCCGGTCCTCGGGCAGGCCCACCCCCCGCAGTGACCAGAGGTCGTGATGGTTGAGGGAAGCGGCCTTGACGTTGACGGCACTCCAGCCGGGACGGACCTCGGGGGCCGGCTGCTCCCCCAACTCCAATCCGGAGAGCGGCTGGTCGCGGTCGATTCGGGCGGCGTAGACAGCGAACATGACCTTGACGATAGGCTCCGCCGCCGACCGACGGAACCGCGACTCCCTGTGAGACACACCCTCTTGCCAAGGCACACGGGCCGGCGCAGGCCTGGTCGCGAACCCCTGCCCACCCGAACGGCCCCGGCCCCGGGGCAGACGAATGGCCCCGCCCGGACGGGCGGGGCCATTCACGCAACGGCACATCAGCGCCGCGCAACACCTTCCGCCCGCGCCGCAGCGGCGACGGCCGCCGTAACGGCCGGAGCGACCCGCTCGTCGAACGGCGACGGGATGACGTAGTCCGCGGCCAGGTCGTCCCCGACGACCGACGCCAGCGCCTCGGCCGCCGCGATCTTCATGCCCTCGGTGATCCGGGAGGCCCGAACCTGAAGCGCTCCGGCGAAGATCCCCGGGAACGCGAGCACATTGTTGATCTGGTTCGGGAAGTCCGACCGCCCGGTGGCGACGACCGCCGCGTACTTGTGCGCGACATCGGGGTGCACCTCGGGATTCGGGTTGGCCATGGCGAAGACGAACGCGCCCTCGGCCATGGAGGCGACGGCCTCCTCCGGCACCGTGCCACCGGAAACCCCGATGAACACGTCCGCACCCTCCAGCGCCGCCTCCAGCGACCCGGTGATCCCGGCCTTGTTCGTGAACCCGGCCAGCTCCCGCTTGACCGACGTCAGGTCATCCCGGTCGGCGGAGACCACACCCTTGCGGTCCGCCACGGCGACGTCCCCGATCCCGGCCTCGACCAGCATCTTCGCGATGGCGACACCGGCCGCGCCGGCCCCCGAGATGACGGCCCGCAGATCCCCGAGCCCCTTCCCGGTCAGCCGCGCAGCGTTCCGCAGCGCAGCCAGCGTCACGACAGCCGTACCGTGCTGGTCGTCATGGAAGATCGGGATGTCCAGCCGCTCCTGCAGCTTCCGCTCGATCTCGAAGCACCGAGGCGCCGAGATGTCCTCCAGGTTCACACCACCGAAGGACGGCGCGAGGCGGACCACGGTCTCGACGATCTCGTCGACGCCCGTGCAGTCGAGCGCGATCGGCACCGCGTCGACACCACCGAACTGCTTGAAAAGAATCGCCTTCCCCTCCATCACCGGAAGGGAGGCCTCAGGCCCGATGTCCCCGAGCCCCAGCACAGCCGTGCCGTCGGTCACGACGGCCACGACGGACGACTTCCACGTGTAGTCGTGCACGAGCTCCGGCTGCTCGGCAATCGCGCTGCACACCTTCGCGACGCCGGGCGTGTACGCCAGGGACAGGTCGTCCTTGTCACGGACCGGCACGGTGGCCTGCACAGCCATCTTGCCGCCACGATGCAGCGCGAAGGCCGGATCGAAGGAATCGAGGGGTTCGACCCCACCGTCCTGATCGGTATTGCCTCCGCCGCGAGGATTGACGATCTCCGCTGCCACTTTGTCTGACCCCTTAAGTGTTCATGGTTTGAGGGTGGAACCACTCCTGGTGAGAAGTGGGCGGGACCGCGTATGGCCCTGCTCGTTGATACGTACGACGTACGACGTACGGACCCATACGCGACGGCGCGCCGCACACGCGCCACGAGCCCCGGATGAGGGGTGTAAAGAACCTTCTTACCGGACGGACCGCGCCCCGACGAGTCCAATACGTGCAAGATCACATGACGGGAAGGAAAACACCCACAAGGACAACACGAATCGGACACGACCCGACGACGGAACCACTGCGATTCATGGCCAAATAAGCGGACAATAAGTAGACAATCCACACTGGAAACCACGAAAGGCGGCCAACAGCCCGCACACCAGGCCAACGGCCGGCCCGCATCCTGAGATAGGCCGAAGATCTTCCGGCCGGAAGGACAGATTCCCGCAGAAGGTGCGGTCAGGATGTACCGACCTGAGGCGGTTCGGGGGTAACCCGTTATCCGATTTTGACATCGCGAGCGCCCTGAATGCCTCAGTCCGAATGGCAAGATGCCGTAATCACACGAGGTCGCGACACTCGAAGGCGTGTGCTCTCGTCGGCCTATGAAACCAAGGCACCTGCCGAGTCCCGGCGGGGGCCCGCCCCATCGGCAACTCCACCCATCCGCCGGAGGAACCCACCATGACCGCAAGCACCACCCGTCGTACGACCGCCAAGCGCTCCCGGCTGGCAGCGGTCGCCTCGATCGCGGTCGCAGGCGCCCTGATTCTCACCGGTTGCGGTGACCAGACGAATGACGGCGGCAGCGAGGACACCAACGACACCGGCAACGCCAACAGCGCACCGCTCTTCTCCAAGCTGCCCAAGAAGATCCAGGACGCCGGCGTCATCAAGGCGGGCACGAACGCCGAGTACGCCCCGATGGAGTTCCAGGAGGGCGGCAAGATCGTCGGCGTCGACCCCGACATCGCCGCGGCCCTGGGCGAGAAGCTGGGTGTGAAGGTCCAGTTCACCTCCGGCTCCTTCGACGGCCTGATCACGGCCCTGAACTCCGGCCGCTACGACATCGCCATGTCCTCCATCACGGACACCCCGCAGCGCCAGGAGGGCCTGGACGACAAGGGCAAGAAGCTCGGCCCGGGTGTCGACTTCGTCGACTACTTCACGGCCGGCACCGCCGTGTACGTCCAGAAGGGCAACCCGAAGAAGATCAACTCGATCGAGGACCTCTGCGGGCAGACGGCGGCCGTGCAGCGCGGTACGACGTACGAGAAGGCGCTGCAGACCCAGTCCAAGGCCTGCACGGACGACGGCAAGAAGAAGATCAACATCGAGTCGTTCGAGAACGACACCGAGGCCCAGACCCGCGTGAAGTCGGGCGGCGCCGTCGCCGGCGTCAACGACTACCCGGTGGCGGTGGACCTGGCCCGCAAGTCCGGTGGCGGCAACGACTTCGAGGTCGTCGGCGAGCAGGTCGACGCCGGTCCGTTCGGCATCGCGGTGAACAAGGACAACAAGGAGCTCACCGCTGCCCTCGAAGAGGCCGTCAACGCGATCATCGAGGACGGCACGTACGAGGAGATCCTCAAGAAGTGGGGCGCCGAGTCCGGCGCGATCGACAAGGCCGCGATCAACGGCGGCAAGTGACCGTCCCGGGCAAGACTGAAGGGCAGTCACAGTGACTGACAAGTTCGACAAGGAGCCGGCCGACGCCAAGCCGTCGGCCGCCGTCTCCAAGGAGGGCGGGGCCCTCCCGCCCGAGGCGATCAAGGCCATCCCGGTCAGGCACTACGGCCGCTGGGTCAGCGCCGTCGTCGTGCTGGCCCTGGTGGGCCTGCTCGTCAACGCGTTCGCCAGCGCCGAGAAGATCCAGTGGAGCGCCGTCGGCGACTACATCTTCGACCCCACGGTTCTCGCCGGTGCCGGCCGCACGCTGCTGATCAGCGTCCTCGCGATGGTCATGGGCGTGGTCCTCGGCGTGATCCTGGCCGTGATGCGCCTGTCCAAGAACCCGGTGACGAGCTGGGTCGCCTGGGTCTACATCTGGTTCTTCCGCGGTACGCCGGTCTATGTCCAGCTGCTGCTGTGGTTCAACCTGGCGCTGATCTTCCCCATGCTGGATCTCGGTCCGATCTACAAGGACGAGATGGTCGACGTCATGACCCCGTTCATGGCCGCCCTGCTGGGTCTGGGCCTGAACGAGGCGGCGTACATGGCGGAGATCTGCCGCGCCGGTCTGATGGCCGTCGACGAGGGCCAGACCGAGGCTTCGCACGCGCTCGGCATGAGCCACGCGAAGACGCTGCGCCGCATCGTGATCCCGCAGGCGATGCGGGTGATCGTGCCGCCGACCGGCAACGAGTTCATCAACATGTTGAAGACGTCGTCGCTGGTGTACGCGGTGACGTACAACGAACTGCTGCGCGCCACCTCCACGATCGGCTCCACCTCGTACGCCGTGATGGAGATGCTGTTCGTGGCCTGCATCTGGTACCTGGTCATGACCAGCGTGTTCAGCGTCTTCCAGTACTACCTGGAGCGCCACTACGCCCGTGGCTCGCTGCGGAGCCTGCCGCCGACCCCATGGCAGCGGATCAAGGTCAACCTGATGGCCTTCAGCAGCGAAAGGGGCGTGTGAGATGACCGCCATGGTGAAGGCCGAGGGCGTCCACAAGTCCTTCGGTCCGGTACAGGTCCTCAAGGGCATCGACCTGGAGGTGAAGACCGGCGAGGTGTTCTGCCTCATCGGCCCGTCCGGCTCCGGCAAGTCGACGTTCCTGCGGTGCATCAACCACCTTGAGAAGATCAACGCCGGTCGGCTGTACGTCGAGGGTGAGCTGGTCGGCTACCGCCAGAAGGGCGACAAGCTGTACGAGCTCAAGGACAGCGAGGTCGCGCGGCAGCGGCGGGACATCGGCATGGTGTTCCAGCGGTTCAACCTGTTCCCGCACATGACGGCGCAGGAGAACGTCATGGAGGCGCCCATTCAGGTCAAGGGCGTCGGCAGGAACGCGGCCAAGGAGCGCGCCCGGGAACTGCTCGACCGCGTCGGCCTGGCCGACAAGGCCGGGAACTACCCCTCGCAGCTGTCCGGCGGCCAGCAGCAGCGCGTCGCCATCGCCCGGGCGCTCGCGATGGACCCGAAGCTGATGCTGTTCGACGAGCCGACCTCGGCCCTCGACCCGGAGCTGGTCGGTGACGTCCTCGACGTCATGCGCGACCTCGCCGAGTCCGGCATGACGATGGTCGTCGTCACCCACGAGATGGGCTTCGCCCGCGAGGTCGGCGACAGCCTGGTCTTCATGGACGGCGGCGTGGTCGTCGAGTCCGGCGACCCGCGCGAGGTGCTGACCAACCCGCAGCACGAGCGGACGCAGGCATTCCTGTCCAAGGTGCTCTGACGGTCGACTCGCAGGTGAGGGGCGGTACGGGATTCCCGTACCGCCCCTCCCTCATGCCGTGGGTCCGGCGCTACTTGAGAGCCAGCAGCAGCGTGTCCGAGGGCGAGCACCACACCGGCCGGGCCTCCCCGAAACCCCTCTCGCGCAGAACGCGCGCGTGCCACTCGACGGGCGGCATGTCGCCCTCGGCGTGCTCGCCGTAGATCTCGAAGCGGCGGGCCGTGGGTTCGGCGAGGACCGGGTCCTTCGCCGCCAGCTGCCACCACTCGGCCCAGTCCAGGGCGCCGTTCGCCTTGGCCTGATCCATACGGGCGTGGCGCTGCGCGCGCTCCGCGGCGTTGATGCGGGGCGTCGAGTCGTCGATCATGTGGTCCGCGTTCATGAAGACACCGCCGTCGCGGACCAGCTCCGCGACCTGACCGTAGAGGGCCGCGAGGGGTTCACGGTGCAGCCAGTGCAGGGCCGTAGCGGTCAGGACGGCGTCGTACGAGTCGTACGGCAGGCTCGCCGCCCAGTCCGGGTCCTTGAGGTCGGCAGTGACCAGGGAGACCCGCTCGTCGGCCGCGAAGGTGCCCTCGGCGATGGCGAGGAGCGCCGGGTCGAGGTCGACGCCGGTGCTGGTGGCCTCCGGGAACCGCGCGAGGAGCCGGGCCGTGATGGTTCCCGTGCCGCACGCGAGATCGAGCACGCGCGGGGCAGGGCCGACGAGGGCCTCGACCATGTCGAGCATGAGCCGGAAACGCTCCTCGCGGTCGGGCATGTACCACTCCTGTTGCCGGTCCCAGCTCTCCTGCCAGGCGGCCCAGTCGGCGCCGGTCGTGGTGATGTCCGTGTCCGTCATCGAACCCTCCATCGCGCATGTCACGTAATACCCTGGAAGCACGATCAGTTGTTACCCGACCGCACCACGACGATAGAACGCCTCCGTAAGGACTACAAGTGGAACTGGCCTATTACTCGGACTATGCCGTACGACTCGTCAACAGCGAGGACCCGGCCCGGGGCAAGGACTCACTGACCTCGGTCGAGGCCGTCCGCGACCTGTTCGGCGGCAACCAGTCGGCGGCCCGCCGCGCCACCGACGCCGACGTCACGCGGTTCCGCGCGGTCCGGGCACGGCTGCGCTCGGTGTTCGCGGCGGCGGACGCCGGCGACGAGACCCTGGCCGTGGACCTGCTGAACTCCCTGCTTCTGGAGTTCCCGGTGAGTCCGCAGATCTCCGGCCACGACTTCCGCGACGACGACGGCCGCCCTCTGTGGCACATGCATCTCGCGGACCACCCGTCGAACGCGACCTCGGGCTTCGCGGCCATCGCGTCGATGGGCCTGGCGTTCCACCTGACGGAGTACGGCGTGGACCGGCTGGGCCTGTGCGAGGCGGCCCCGTGCCGCAACGCCTATCTGGACACCTCCACCAACCGCTCCCGGCGCTACTGCTCGGACCGCTGCGCGACCCGCGCCAACGTGGCCGCCTACCGCGCCCGCAAGCGCCTGGAGGCCGACCGGTCGGCGAGCACGGGCCGTACGGCCGACAGTGCCCAGCGCGCCAGCGCGAACGGGGACCGCTGATCCGCCTTGCGCGGCCGGTACCGCAGACGCACCTTGCCCAGAATCAGCTCGTCCGGCACGACTCCGTAGTCGGTGCTGTCGCCACCGGCGTACGCGTTGTCCCCGAGCACCCACCAGCCGCCCTCGCGGCGCTCCGCGGCCCGCTTGACGACCAGCAGGTCCTGCTGGAAGGGATGACGCAGGACGACGACGTCACCGGGCCTGATCCGGCCCCGGTGCGAAACGACGAGCAGGTCGCCGTTGTACAGCGTGGGCACCATCGACGGCCCGGTCACCTCGGCCCACCCGAAGGGCTGTGCCGCCCGTCCACGCTCGGTCTCCTGCGACAACTCCGGCATCCCCGGCACCTCCCCGGTACGGTCCTCCACCAGTCTCAGTCTGACCCTGGACTTTTGTCCTAAGCCCATGGGGGCACTCGCGAAATCCCGTCTTGCAGGGAGTAATGTCCCACCTGAGAAGACGATCACGAGGAAGGAATGCTCCATGCTTTCCCGCCTGTTTGCCCCCAAGGTCAAGGTCAGCGCGCACTGTGACCTGCCCTGCGGCGTGTACGACCCGGCCCAGGCCCGCATCGAGGCGGAGTCGGTGAAGGCCGTCCAGGAGAAGATGGCCGCCAACGACGACCCGCACTTCCAGGCGCGTGCCACGGTCATCAAGGAGCAGCGCGCCGAGCTCGCCAAGCACCACGTCTCGGTGCTCTGGAGCGACTACTTCAAGCCCCCGCACTTCGAGAAGTACCCGGAGCTGCACCAGCTGGTCAACGACGCCCTGAAGGCCCTCTCGGCCGCCAAGGGCTCGACCGACCCGGCGACGGGTCAGAAGGCTCTGGACTACATCGCCCAGATCGACAAGATCTTCTGGGAGACGAAGAAGGCCTGACTCAAGGTTCTTTCGTCACTCTCCCGACCTGAAGGGGCCCGACCGGTTCGCCGGGCGGGCCCCTTCGGCGTGGGCGGATCCGTCGCCGGACCCCTCGTAGCCCCCCGCTACGAGCTCACTGCGCAGTGCACGAGGCCGAGAGCTGGTCGAGACCGGCCGTGGCCCGGCCGGCGAGGTCCCTGAGGGGCTCACCGCTCAGTCGGCAGATCCGCCACTCGTCCAGGAACTCCACGCCGAGGGACTTGTAGAAGTCGATCGTCGGCTCGTTCCAGGCAAGGACCCACCATTCGAAGCGCTCGTAGCCTCTCTCTTCACAGATCGCGGCGAGAGAGGCGAGCAGAGCCCTGCCGTGTCCACCGCCACGGGCGGACTCACGCACGTAGAGATCCTCCAGGTGCATGCCGCGCGTGCCGGTCCACGTCGAGAAACGCGGGAACCACAGGGCGAAGCCGACGGCCTCACCCGTCTCGTCGTCCTCGGCGATCAGCGTGAAGGCGGCGGGATGCTCTCCGAACAGCGCCTCGCGAAGCTGCTCCTCGGTCGCCCGAACCTGCTCAACAGCCCGTTCGTACGCGGCGAGTTCATGGATCATCGCGCGGATCGTCGCGACGTCGTTCACGGTGGCGGCACGGATCATGCCGGAGATCATCGGTCACCGTACCGACCGCGTCCATCCAATTCCGCGCCCTCTGGGCGGGCTTGAGTCTCCCGCAGGGGGAGAGTGGAGGCTGGGTGCATGGACAGCGGCACCGTCTACTCGATCGGTGACTGGCCCGGCGTACCGGGCCGCCGGTCAAGACCATCAGGTTCCACTCCGACCGCGGCATCGTCGTACCGGCCGAGCGCACCCTCGCCGGCCATCGCCGCTATGGCCCGGACGCCGTTGCCCGGCCGGCCCTGGTGCGGACCCTGCGCGAACTGGGACTCGGCCTCGACGCGATCCGGAAGGTCGTGGACCGGGAACCGACGCTCGGCGAAGTCACCGAGCAGCACGCCGGCGCGCTGGAGGCACAGATCCGCATCCTGCGCCTTCCTCGACGCCGTATTCACGCACCTCGACGGTGGCAGGTGGCGCCCCGGGGCCCAGCGCTCCATGACGCCCCGGCTGCCCGATGACCCGGCTGAAGAACAGCTGGAGGCATGGGTGGAGTTGGCGGAGCGGCGTCACAACGCTCGCCACGGACTGCGCGCACACGCTCGGCCGGCCCGACGACAGCGAACTGCGTCGACGGATGCTGCAGCGTCTGACGGCCGCGAACGATCCGCGCCGGGACCGGTACTTCCACCTGCTCGCCCTGATCAACGGCCGGCCGGCTCCGGAACCCTCTGGCACCGGCGCTCGGCCGGTCCGTCGCGGCCCGTCGCCTGCGAAACGGCTCGCTGACGAGGTCATCCGAGTTCCCGTGGCCCGTACAGCGCCCTCTCGGTTTCGGTGGCAAGGGCCCAGTAGCGGTCGCCGTAGGACCAGTGCCACCACTCGGTGGGGTAGTTCACCAGGCCCGCAGCGCTCAGCGCGGCACCGAGCACCCGCCGGTTGGCCCGCGCTTCGGGGCCGATGGTGTCGGCGTCGGTGTAACAGGCGCCGTCGCTGTCCTCGGGGCTGGCGTTCACGCGTGTCCCCATGTCGACTTCCCGGCCGTCGGCGGAGATCAGAGTGAGGTCGACGGCGGCGCCGGCGCTGTGCGGCGCGATCTCCGGTGGTGACACGTACCGGCTCGCGGCATCGCGGATCCGGCTCGGCGACCAGTCCGGGTGGGCGGCCACCAGTCCGTCGGCGTACTGCTCAAAGTAGCGGCGCTGCAGCGAGGGCGGCCGGTAGCCCTCGACGAACAGCAGACGTATGCCGTCCGGGAGGAGCTTCTGGGCCATGAGAAGACGGGCCAGAACCCCTTCTCGCAGATACGCGAACGCCCCTGCTCGGTCCGCCTTGCGAGGGTCGACGGCAAGGGGTTCGTGGAGCCGGACGTCCACGAGGGGTTCACCGCAGTCGATCACCGGGATTGCCGCGATCCTGGGATCCGACATCAGCACGATCTCATCCATGCCCCGATCATGGCCGACCACCCTGGCCGACGGTTGCCCAAGGTTCCGTGAATTCGCGGTGATTGTGTTCACGCGGTAAACGGTGGCCGGACATCGTTCACGTCCCGTAGGTTCTGGAACGTCCACCCGGAGGTCGAACACCCTGGCGGGTGGGCCCACGGGGAAGGTCAGCAGCACTCGGCTCCCGTCCCGGCCCCTGCGGCCGAGGCGTTGTCCGGGGTGCGCTGCGACAGCGGGCGAGTGGAGATCACATCATCCGGCGGTCTGTCTCCCGCCGGACGGAATGTCGATCCCCTGGGAGATACCCCTGTACCGCCCGCGCCTCTGGCCGATCCCCCTGCTGTGGACCCTCGCCCTGGGGCTGTGGGGGCTGTCCCGGCAGGACAGTGTGTGGCGGGACGAGGCCGCGACCTGGCAGGTGGCCAGCCGGCCCGTCGGCGACATCTGGCACATGCTGGGCAACGTCGACTCCGTGCACGGTCTCTACTACCTGCTGATGCATGGGCTCTTCGAATGGTTCGGGGCGGGCACCACGACCCTGCGGCTCCCCTCCGTGCTGGCCACGGCGGTGGCGGCGGCCTGTGTGACGGCCATCGGCCACCGGCTGGCCGGGGCCTGGGCGGGCCTGGCGGCAGGGCTGGCGTTCGGGCTTCTTCCGGCCGTGCAGTTCTATCTCCAGGAGGGCCGCCCCTACGCGCTGATCGCGGCCGGCGCCGGGATCTCGACCCTGCTGCTGGTGGCCGTCCTCGAAGGGCGCGGCCGAGCGGTGCACTGGATCGCGTACGGCGGCACGCTCGCGGTGTGCGGGCTGCTGAACTGGCTGTCGTTGCTGATCCTGCCCGCACACCTGGCGACCCTGCTGTGGACACGGGCCCGGCGCGGGACCTGGCTGCGCTGGGCGACGGCCGCGACGGTCGCCGTTGCCGCGGTGCTGCCGCTGATTTTGTTCAGCCGACGCCAGTCCGCCCAGGTCTCCTGGATACCGCCGCTGACCTGGCACATGCTGATCGGGCCCGCCGTCCTGCTCGCGATCGGCGGGCTCGGGGCCCTGCTGGACCGGCCGCGCGCGGGGCGGCTCTCGGTGGCGCCCGTCGCGCTGCCCCTGCTGGCCGTCCCGCAACTCGCCCTCATCGGGCTCTCCCTGGTCAAGCCGCTCTTCCTGGACCGCTACGTGCTGTTCAGCATGCTGGGACTGGCCCTGCTGATCGGCTCGGCACTCGGCACGGCCGTACGGGCGGCCCGGCCGCGGTTCCCGAGAGCGGCGCCGTGGCTCGTCCCGGTCGTGCTCACCGTGGCGGTCGTCGCGCTGTTGCCGCAGTCGCTGGCCAAGCGGTCCCCGGAGAGCCGCGTGGACGACGTCCTGGCGGTGGCCGCGGACGTACGGCGGCTGAAGCAGAGCGGGGACGCCGTGGTCTACATACCGGCGGCCCGGCGCGACTCCGCGCTCGTCTCCCCCGCCGATTTCGCCGGACTGCGGGACCTCGCGCTCGCGGAAGACCCCGTGGCGTCGGGGACGTTGAAGGGCGAGGAGGCCGGTCCGGAGCGGATACGGGCCGCGATGCTGGCGCAGCGGCGGATACTGCTGGTCACCGACGCATCCGAGGTGGCGCGGCCCCTGGCGGGGAAGCGGGACCGCGCCAAGACCGCGGTGCTGAAGAAGCACTTCAAAGTGGTGGCGGACGTGCAGGTCCGCGGGCGGCGGGTGACGGTGTACGAGCGACGCTGAGGGGCCTGGCCGGCGCGACGCCGGGCCGGACCCCTTCAACCGTCCGTTCCCGCCGCGGTCAGTGGAGCTGCGGCACGATCAGGTAGATCCCGTACACCACCACCGCCGCGCAGGCGACGAAGCACAGTCCGGCCTGCGCGAGGCTCGGCGCGGACGTGCCGCCGCCCTCCTCGCGTGCCCCCTCGTGGCGGGCCAGGCCCAGCACGCCGAGGGCGAAGACGCCGACCACGGCCACGGTGACGGCGAGGCTCACCGCGGCGACCTGGCCGAGCGCGGTCCAGTCGAGGCTCATGATGTGAACTCCCTTGTCTCGGACGATCGCTGTCTCAGGCGATCGGTGTCTCAGGCGGCCGCGCCGACCTTGGGCGCCTCCGGGTTGCGGACGGTGACCTCGTGGGTGTCGTTGACGTTGTGTGCGGACACCGGGTTGCGGCGGGAGATCAACACGATCCCGGCGGCCACGGCCGCACCCACCAGCGCGACCACGGCCGTACCGATGTTGCCGCCGTGCTTGACCACGCCCGCCGAGACGCCGCCGACCAGTGCGGCGGCGGGCAGGGTGACCAGCCAGGCCACGACCATGCGCCCGGCGACGCCCCAGCGGACCTCCGCCAGCCGCCGGCCCAGACCCGCGCCGAGAATGCTGCCCGAGGCGACCTGCGTGGTGGACAGGGCGAAGCCCAGGTGGGCCGAGGTGAGGATCACCGTCGTGGAGGCCGTCTCGGCGGCGAAGCCCTGCGGGGACTGAATCTCCGTCAGGCCCTTGCCCATCGTGCGGATGATCCGCCAGCCACCGAGGTAGGTGCCGAGGCCGATGGCCAGACCGGCCGACGCGATCACCCAGAGCGGCGGGCCCGCGTCATGGCCCAGGGCGCCCGCAGAGATCAGGGTCAGCGTGATCACGCCCATCGTCTTCTGCGCGTCATTGGTGCCGTGGGCCAGGGAGACGAGCGAGGCCGAGGCGATCTGGCCGACGCGGAAGCCCTTGGTGACGGACTGCTTACGGGCGCGAGCAGTGAGCTTGTACGCCAGGTACGTGGCCAGCAGCGCCGCGATCCCCGCCACGAGCGGCGAGGCGACGGCGGGGATCAGTACCTTCTCGACAACCTTGTCGAAGTGCACGCCGTGCGACCCCGCACCCACCCAGACGGCCCCGATCAGTCCGCCGAACAGCGCGTGCGACGAACTGGACGGCAGTCCGACCAGCCAGGTGAGGAGATTCCACAGAATCGCCCCGACCAGGCCGGCGAAGATCATGCCCGGGCTGACGAGGGTGTCGTCCACAATGCCGCCGGAGATCGTCTTGGCGACCTCGGTGGACAGGAAGGCACCTACGACGTTCAGGACACCGCTGATGAGCACGGCCGTCCTTGGTTTGAGCGCCCCCGTGGCGATGGACGTGGCCATCGCGTTCGCCGTGTCGTGGAATCCGTTGGTGAAGTCGAAGGCGAGGGCCGTCACGATGACGACCGCTACCAGGAACGTGATGTGGTCCATTCCCCCATGCAAACAAGCGCGGGCCAATTCACGGAGAACCGATGGCAAAGCGTGTCCCAGGAGCCGGCGCGCGGTTGGTAAGGGTCCCGCAAAGCCCGCGCGGTGAAGCCTGAGTGCGCTCGAGTGCGCCGTACGGCCGCCGCGGGCCGTGGCCGCGCCGGCGGATCTACGATCGCCCCATGAGCATCCGCTGGACCTACGCCTTCGTCGACCGCCCCGTCGCGTCCTTCACCCGGGCGCACACCTTCTGGACCGCGGTGACGGACACCCGGCTGTCCGAATTCCGGGGCGAGCAGGGGGAGTTCGTGACCTTGCTGCCGGGCGGCGGGGCGGACCCCTGCGTGAAGGCCCAGGGGGTCGGGTCGGGCGCCGGTGGCGCGCATCTCGACTTTGCCGTGGACGACGTACCGGGATTCGTGAAGTCGGCGCTCGCGCGGGGAGCGGGTGTCGCCGCCGAGCACGAGGGGTGGGCCGTACTGCGCTCGCCCGCCGGGCAGTTGTTCTGTGCCGTGCCGTGGCACGGGGAGTCGGTGCGGCCGCCGGTGGTGCACGGCAGCCGGCTCGACCAGGTCTGCGCGGACGTACCGCCGTCACTGTACGAGTCCGAAGTCGCCTTCTGGAGCGCCCTGTTGGAGGGCTGGCAGTCGGTGCCCGGATCCCGCCCCGAGTTCCATGTGCTCAAGCCACCGTCCGGGCTGCCCATCCGCATCCTGCTCCAGCGGCTCGGCGAGGAGCGGCTCGGTACGGAGCCCCGGGCCTCCGCCCACCTTGACCTCGCCTGCGCGGACATCGCGGCGACCCGCGCCCGGCACGAGGAACTGGGCGCGCGCTTCGTCGCCGAGGGGGCGCACTGGACGGTGATGCGCGATCCGGCGGGCGGCACGTACTGCCTGACGGGGCGGGACCCGGAGACGGGTGGACTGACCGGCTCTAGCTGTATTGATCACGAGCGTTGTTAACGCGGCGCGGTCTTGATCGTGGCGAAGGCCCCCGTGTGTGGTGGAGGTGTCGAATCTTCACCGGACGGAGG